>JAKBAA010000164.1 GCA_021809425.1 Actinomycetes bacterium
CCTGTCGACCAGGAAGGACAGTCGCGTCGGCGAATGGGCGGCCGCCAACAACGTCGAGCTTGCTTACGTCCCCACGGACGCCAGCTGGCTCAACCGCATATGGGTTTACCGGCCTTTGGGGGTCGGTCTCCGCCTCGCGGCCTGAGCATCCACCTCGGGCGCCTGGCGGGGTCGCATACTCGACTCCAAGGAGAGCCTGATGGACCTCAGGGTTGTTCGCAGTGAGGGTGCCTATCGCCTGGCCGGTGGTGGCCCGATCGACGAGTTGGCCAACAGCTACCTCGGCCATCTCTCAGTTCGTGGCTTCGCGCAGGGCACGGTGCGGGGCTACGCGTTCGACCTGTTGAACTTCGGCCGGTTCTTGGCTGAGCGGGGAGCGACGGCCGTCGACGTCGTGGCGACCGACTTGTTCGACTACCTGGACTGGCAGGGTCGCCCGACGCCGAGCGCAGGGGCGAAGGTGGTCAGCGTGTCGGCCCGGCGGGGGGCGGCTCCAGCGACGATGAACCGGCGGATCGCCGCGGTGCGGGGGATGTTCGAGTACGCGGTCATCGCCGGCGTCCGCACCGACAGCCCGGTGCCGGCAGGGCGGCGGGCGACCGGCCTGAGACCGAAGGCGCGGGGCATGCTCGGCCACATCGGTCCCCGCAAGGCGGCGACGGGAGGGCGCTTGGTCCGCCAGCCTCGGCGGCTGCCTGAGAGCGTGGAGCCGGCCGAGGTCTCGGCGTTCATCTCCGACCTGGGCAGCCACCGGGACCGGGCGATGGCTCTGGCGATGGTGCTCGGCGGCCTGCGGGCCGCGGAGGTCCGCGGTTTGCGGCTGGCGGATGTGGACATGGGCCTGCGTCGGGTGCGGGTGATCGGCAAGGGCAACCGGGAGCGTACCGTTCCTGTCGACGGGGCGTTCTTCGTCGAGGTCGCCGCCTACTTGCACGCCGAACGCCCGAAGGGTTGCCGGACGCCGGAGTGTTTCGTGGTGCTGCGCGGCCCGACCACGGGGGCAGCGATGACGGAGGCGGGGATGCGCCGGATCTTCCGAACTCACCGGGCGAGCTCTGGCGCCACCCGGGTGCGACCGCACCGGCTTCGCCACACCTACGGCACCGAGCTGGCCGGCGCCGGGATCGACCTTCTGGTGTTGCGCGAGCTGATGGGGCACGCGTCGCCGGAGACCACCGCCGGCTACGTGCACCTCTCGCCCGACACGCTGGCGGCCGAGTTCGCCCAGGCCCGGGCGGCCCTGCGATGAGCGTCTCTGCGCTCGCCACCCTGCAAGCAGCCGAGGCGCCCGACGTGTTGATCGACTACGCCCGGTTCGTGGCCGGCCTTCCGATCGGCCCGGACGCCAAGCGGCTGCGGCGCAACGCAGCCCGCCGCCTGCTCGAAGCGCACCCGGACCTGACCGCCTGGATGCTCCGAGCGGCCCCCGCTCGCCTCGCCGACCTGGCCCGGAGCGGGGCGTGGTCGTTCATCACATGGTGCTTCCTCGAAGGCGCCTTGACTCCCGACCTGGACCTGCTGTTGGCCAAGACGCCCGGCGACCTCTACGCGGAGTGGGGCCGCCGTCATCCCGGCGACGTCGAACGGATCATCGAGGTCGCCGGACGGTTCCGCTGGTCGGAGAACTGGGCCCGAGACGTCAGCCGGGGCGGCCTCGCGATCATGTGCCTTTGGGCGGCCAAGACCCTCGCCGAGCTGACCGACGACGACTTCGACGCCTTCACCGCCGCGGTCGACGCTGCTCCCTCCGCCGGGCGCGACACCCGAAGCCACAACCACGCCAGAGCCTTCAGTCTCCACCAGGCCTGCTACGAGCTGGGCATCTGCTCGGCCACGCCTCGCCACAACCGGCCGCGGGCAGCCACCTTGGCCGAGACGCTCGAAGCTCTCCCACAGCCAGAGATCCGCCGGGTGGCGCTGCGCTACTTGGAGGTCGTCGCCACCACCTTGCGGCCTTCCACGGTCCTCATGAGAGCCGACAGCCTGATCGTCTTCGGCGAGTACCTGGCCGCCGACCACCCACAGGTGCGCCGGCTCGAGCAGCTCGAACGAGCGCATGTCGACGGGTTCTTGATCTGGAACCACGGCCGCCCGTGGCGGGGATGGCTGGCCCGGGACAAGCCCGTCTCTGCCTCGGTGTCCAAGCGGGCGGTCGTCGATCTCCGCGCCTTCTTCGAAGACCTCGCCATCTGGGGCTGGGCCGAGCGGCCCTCCCGGCCGTTGGTCTTCGCCTCCGACGTCCCTCGCCTCGACCGGCCCCTTCCCCGGGCGCTTCCTCCCGACGCCGACCGGGACCTCATGGCCGCGGTCGCCTCCCTCGACGACCCCTTCACCCGAACCGGCATCACCATCCTGCGCGGCACCGGGATGCGCCTCGGCGAGCTGCTCGACCTCGAGCTCGACTGCCTGTGGGACACCCCCACTCACGGCACCTGGGTCAAGGTCCCCCTCGGCAAGCTCGGCACCGAGCGGACCGTCCCCCTCGACGCCGCCACCCTCGCCGCCTTCGACGCCTGGATGGCGCACCGGGGACGCCAACGGCCCGTCGCCCATCCCCGCGACGGCCGACCCGCCGAGTTCCTCTTCATGGACCGAGGACGCCGTCTCAGCGCCTACAAGCTCCGCCACGGTCTCGACACCGCCGTCACCGCCGCCGGACTGACCGGCAGGGCCGGCAAACCCCTCCACGTCACCCCCCACCAGCTGCGCCACACCTACGCCACCAGCCTCGTCAACGCCGGCATGTCACTCCAAGCGCTGATGGCCGTCCTCGGTCACGTCTCCGCCGAGATGACCCTGCGCTACGCCTCCATCGCCTCGCCAACCGTGCGCGCCGCCTACGAGGCGGCCATGGGCAAGGTCCGCACCCGCAGCGCCCTGGTCATCGCGCCGCTCGCCAAGACCGCCGTGCCCGACCGGGTCGACTGGCTCCGCTCGGAGATGCTCAAGACCCGCGTCGCCCACGGCTACTGCTCCCGGGACCTCGTCGCCGACGCCTGCCCCTACGCCAACATCTGCGAGCAGTGCGACAACTTCGTCACCACCACCGAGTTCGGCCCAGCCCTCCAGGCTCAACTCGACGACATCACCGCCCTACGCGACGACGCCACCAGCCGAGGATGGGGCTCCGAAGCCGCCCGCCACCAACGGGTGATCGACAGCATCGACAAGCACCTACGGCGCCTCAAGAACTCGGGATGATCGAGAACTTCCCCTTGACCTGACCCGAGGGCCGGTTAATCGAGTGCCACTTCGCTGCTCTCCGCTACTTCGCCCTGGACGGCACGGACCACAAGGACCATTTCGAACAGGGTGATATGGTCCGCCGCTACATCGCCTGGCGGAACCGCCATGCCAACGATGAGG
>JAKBAA010000072.1 GCA_021809425.1 Actinomycetes bacterium
CAGGAACCGCTTCTCGCCGCGGCGCGGGAAGGCGATCGTGGCCTCGGCACGTGCCCCCTCGCCGCTCACGGCCACCACCCGCCCCTCGCCCCAGCGGGCGTGCACCACGGCATCGCCGGCGACGAGGCCGAGCTGGTCGGCACCGGTCGCCGATGCCCCCCCGCCGGCCGCCGCCCCACCGGCCACCCCACCGCCGGCCGCCGCCCCGCCCGGGGTCCTGCCACGCCCGCCGCGCCCCCACGTGCGCCTGCCCTCGTCGTCGGCAGCAGGCCAGCTGGCGCCCCGCCCGGCGCCCAGCCCGCCGCGACCGAAGCCGGCGAGCGGGTCGGCGACGTCCTCGACGAGCGCTTCGGGGATCTCCCGCAGGAACCGGCTCGCCAGGCTGTCGCGGGTCGTCCCGAACAGGGTGCGCACCCAGGTGTGGGTCAGGTAGAGGCGCTCGCGTGCCCGGGTGATGCCCACGTAGCACAGCCGCCGCTCCTCCTCGAGCTCGTCCGGCTCGGCAAGGGCCCGGTCGTGGGGGAAGATGCCCTCCTCCATGCCCGTCAGGAAGACGGCCCGGAACTCGAGCCCCTTGGCGGCGTGCAGCGTCATGAGCGCCACCCGGCCGTCGGCCTCGGCGAGGTCGTCGGTGGCCGCCACGAGGGCGGTGGTCTCGAGGAACCCGGCGAGGTCGCCGTAGCGGGAAGCGACCGATTCGAGCTCCTCCAGGTTCTCGATGCGCCCGCCCGCCTCGACCTGCCCGGTGGCCGAGCCGGCGGCCTCGGCCTCGAGCTGCTGGAGGTACCCGGTCGCCCGCACGACGAGCGACACGACCTCGCCCGGCGGGCGCTCTGCGAGCGCGGCCAGCCCGTCGACGAGGGCGACGAAGGTGGCGATCCCGGCGGCCGACTTGCCGGTCACCCCTGCCTCGCCCGGGTGGCGCAGCACCTCGGCGAAGGGGACGCCGTGGGACGCCGCGTGGGACGCCAGCCGGGTGACGCTCGTCGCCCCGATGCCGCGCTTTGGCACGTTGAGCACCCGCCGCAGCGACACCTCGTCGGTCGGGTTGCGCACCAGGCGCAGGTAGGCGAGCGTGTCACGGATCTCGCGACGGTCGTAGAAGCGGGTCCCCCCGATCACCTTGTAGGCGAGGCCGCGGTCGGCCAGCGCCTCCTCGATGGCCCGGCTCTGGGCGTTGGTGCGGTAGAAGACGGCCATCTCGTCCAGGCGGATCCCCTCGCCGGCCCGTAGGCGGGCGAGCTCGGCGGCCACGAAGGTCGCCTCGGCGCGCTCGTCGCCGGTGCGTAGGCGGGCGATCGGGCGCCCCGGGCCGAGGGCGCTCCACAGCGCCTTCTCCTGGCGGCCGAGGTTGTTGGCGATGACGGCGTTGGCGGCGTCGAGGATGGTCTGGGTGGAGCGGTAGTTCTGGTCGAGCACGATCGTGCGGGCCTCGGGGAACTCGTGCTCGAAGTCGAGCAGGTTGCGCACCTCGGCGCCACGGAAGCGGTAGATGCTCTGGTCGGAGTCGCCGACGACGCACACGTTGCGGTGGCCGGCACCGATCAGCGAGACGATCTCGTTCTGGGCCCGGTTGGTGTCCTGGTACTCGTCGACAAGGACGTGCAGGAACCGCTCGGCGTAGGACGCCCGGACCTCGTCGTCGCGCCGCAGCAGCCGGACGGTCACCCCGAGGAGGTCGTCGAAGTCCATGGCGTTGGCCTCGACGAGGCGGGCCTCGTAGGCGGCGAACGCCTCGCCGATGCGGTGCTCGTAGATGGTGGCGGCCCGGGCCACGTAGGCCTCGGCGTCGAGCAGCTCCCCCTTGGCCTGGCTGATCGCCCCGAGCACGGCGCGTGGCGGGAAGCGCTTCGTGTCGACGCCGAGGTCGGCGAGGACGTGCTCGACGAGGCGGCGGGCGTCGGTCTCGTCGTAGATGGTGAACCCGGGCCGGTACCCGGCCGCCTCGGGGTGCCGACGCAGGATGCGGGCGCCGGAGGCGTGGAAGGTCGAGATCCACATCCGCTCGGCGTCCGGCCCGACGAGCTCGACGACGCGCCGGCGCATCTCGTCGGCCGCCTTGTTGGTGAACGTGATCGCCAGGATCCGCCACGGCGCCACCCCGTCGGCCAGCAGCCGGGCGATGCGCCGGGTGAGGACGCGGGTCTTGCCCGACCCGGCGCCCGCCACGACGACGAGCGGCCCGTCGTCGTGCAGCACCGCCTCCCGCTGGGGCGGGTTGAGCCCGGCGACGAGGGCCTCGACGACCGCCGGGTCGGCCGGCGCCGCCCCCGGGCGGTGGAGGGCCCACGGGGCCGCCGGCCGGGCGGTGCCGGGGGGGGCCGCCGGGGGGGGCTCGCCCATGAGGGCGTCGAGGTCGTCGAAGGCCCCGTTCACTCCCACTCGATCGTGCCGGGCGGCTTCGAGGTGATGTCGTAGGCCACCCGGTTGACACCCGCCACCTCGTTGATGAGGCGCGCCGACAGCCGCTCGAGCAGCTCGTAGGGAAGGCGTGCCCAGTCGGCCGTCATGGCGTCCTCGCTCGTCACGGCGCGCACCACGATCGGGTAGGCGTAGGTCCGCTCGTCACCCATCACCCCGACCGAGCGCACGGCGGGCAGCACGGCGAACGCCTGCCACAGCTCGCGGGCGAGCCCGGCGCGACGGATCTCCTCGACGACGACGGCGTCGGCGGCCTGCAGGATGCGGACGCGCTCGGCGGTGACCTCGCCGACGATGCGCACGGCGAGCCCAGGCCCGGGGAACGGCTGGCGCCAGACGATCTCCTCGGGCAGGCCGAGCTCCTCGCCGACGGCCCGCACCTCGTCCTTGAAGAGCAGCCGGAGCGGCTCGACGAGGGCCAGGTTCATCGCTTCGGGCAGGCCGCCCACGTTGTGGTGGCTCTTGATCGTCGCCGCGTGCGCCGTCCCCGACTCGACCACGTCGGGGTAGAGGGTGCCCTGGGCGAGGAACCCGGCGTCGCCGAGGTCGGCGGCGACCTCCTCGAAGACCCGCACGAACAGCTCGCCGATCGCCCGCCGCTTCGCCTCGGGGTCCTCCACCCCGGCGAGCGCCGCGAGGAAGCGGTCGGCCGCCTTCACGTGCACGAGGTCGAGCCCGAACTGGCGCCGGAACGTCGCCTCCACCTGGTCGGCCTCGCCGGCCCGCAGCAGTCCCGTGTCGACGAACACGCAGGTCAGCTGGTCGCCGACCGCCTTGTGGACGAGCGCCGCCGTCACCGCCGAGTCGACCCCGCCCGACAGGGCGCACACGACCCGGCCGTCGCCCACCGTCGCCCGCACCTGGGCGACGGCCGACTCGATCACCGACACGTGGGTCCAGGTGGGCCGGCACTCGCAGATGTCGTGCAGGAACCGCTTGAGCAGGTCCTGCCCGAGCGGCGTGTGGACGACCTCGGGGTGGAACTGGACCCCGTAGCAGCCCCGCTCGGCCGACTCGAAGGCGGCGACCGCCACCTCGTCGGTCGAGGCCGTCACGGCGAACCCGGTCGGCACCGCGACGATCGAGTCGGCGTGGCTCATCCACACCTCGCCGGTCGCCGGCCACTCGTCCAGCAGGCGCCCGCCGCCCCCGGGCGCCCGGTGGAGCGCCGTGCGGCCGTACTCGCCGCTCCCGGTGCGGGCGACCTCGCCGCCGAGCCCGGTGGCGAGCAGCTGCGCCCCATAGCAGATGCCGAGGATCGGCACCCCGAGCTCGTAGACGGCCGGGTCGATCGTCGGGGCCCCCTCGGCGTAGACCGACTTCGGACCACCCGACAGGATGATCGCCTTCGGCCGGCGAGCCGCCAGCTCGGCGGCGGTCGAGCGGTGCGAGACGATCTCGGAGTACACGTGCGCCTCGCGCACGCGCCGGGCGATCAGCTGGGCGTACTGGGCGCCGAAGTCGACGACGAGGACGGTGTCGACCTCGTCGGGGTCGGGGCGGAGGTGGGGGGCGTGAGCCACCGCTCGAGGCTACCAGCGGCCACTCCCGCCGGAGCCGGCTCCCCGGGCCGGCCGGCGCCGCTCCCCCGCCCCCGGCGGCGGCCGTCACCCGCGCGACCGCCCGCCCGTGCGCGGCGAGCGACAGCGGCGAAGGCCACCCAGCCGGCGAGCCCGGCGAGGGCGGCGGCAGCGAGCAGCTCGCCGAGCAGCAGCCGGGCAGGGGCGTAGGTGAGCTCCACCGCCGTCGTCCCGGCCGGGAGGCGCACCGACAGCTGGTCGCCCGGTGCCCGGCGGACGACGAGCGGGTGGCCCCCGGCGCTCGCCCGCCAACCCGGCACGTCGGTCACGTGGGCGGTCAGCACGGCGCCGGCCGGCGCCCGAACCTCGACCTCGTAGCGGGCGTCGCCCGGGTGGGAGCTGGCGCGCAGGGCGGCGCCCGGACCGGCCACCGAGAAGCGGCCGGAGCCGGGCACGGTGGCGAGCGTCAGGTGCACGCCGTGGTTGACAAGGGAGGCGACCGGCGTCATGCCGGCCGGCACGGCCAACCCGGGGGCCACGAGGACGGCCGTCACCCCGTAGCGGCGGGCGAGGGCCACCGTGTCGATGTCGGGGGCGAACAGGTTGGTGTAGGCGATCCGCCGCCCGGTGCCGGCGAACGGCCAGCCGTCGAACACGGCCTGGGGGATGGTCGGGTCGTGGATGCCGAGCTCGGCGATCCCGTAGCCGAGGTTCATCTCGGGGTAGAAGCCGATCCCCCGCCACGCCCGCACGCCGCACGCCGGCGGGACGAGCGCCGGCGGGTGGCAGGCGCCGAGCCCGTCGTCCATGCCGAGCAGCCCGGTCCCGACCACCCGGGCGACGGTCGCCGTGGCGGGCGTCGCCGGGAAGCTGGCCCCGGCGTAGCTGTTGATGCCGACGCCGGCGAAGAGCAGGAAGGCCGACTGCACGGCGAGGAGGGCCGCCCCGATGACCGGGCCGGTCCCGCTCGGCCGGCCCGTCCGGCGGGTGTGGCGCGGGGGGCGGGGCCGCAGGCGCCGGGCCGCCGCCTCGGCGAGGAGGCCGGCGAGGGCCACGGCGAGGAGGCTGCCGGTGGGCCACCACAGGCTGTCGCGGCGCAGCCCTTCCAGCACGGACCGCCCCGGCAGCGGCTTGGCCGAGTACGGCCGGGCGGCACCCGGGGCGAAGCCGGCGTTGCCGACCCGCCACCACAGGAGGCCGAGGGCGACGGCGAGCAGGGCGCACCCGGCCCACAGGGCCCGGCGGGTGGCCGGCTCGTGCCAGGTGCTCACGAGGCGCTCGAGGCCGACGGCGGCGAGGACGGCGACGGCGAAGCCGACGAGGGGGAGCGCCCGCTGCAGCGAGACGGTGCCGAGCCCGACGTCGGTGACGAGCCGCTGGACCGGGGCGCTCGCCGTCAGGTCGTAGACGACGGCGGCGCAGCCGACGGCGGCGGCGGCGAGGCCGGCGACGAAGGGGCGCCGCCAGCTCGTGACCACGGCGACGACGGCGAGGACGGCGGCGATCACCCCGACGTAGGCGGCCGTCTCGTAGTAGTTCCACGACCCGAAGAAGTAGCTGCCGTGCACCGGCAGGCCGTCGTAGCCCTGGGCGAGCAGCAGCGTCGCCATGTGCAACGGGATGCCGGTCGCCGCCTTGATGCCGGCTCGGGCCGAGGCACGCAGCACGGCGATGCCGGGGAGCCACAGCGGCGACGACAGGGCGAGCCCGAGGGCGCAGCCGAGCCCGACGCGCCCAAGCGGTCGCACCCCCGGGCGCGCCCCGCGGGCGAGCGCGACCGCGCCGGCGACCCCGAGGAGCAGGACCAGGGCGAGGGCCAGCAGGACGTAGGACTCCGGGAAGCCGCCGTACACGGCGAAGGCGACGGCCAGCGCAAGCAGCCCCACCGGCGCCGGCCCGCGGCGGCGCAGGCACCACAGGACGCCGGCCACCACCCAGCCGACGAGCGCGTCCGGCCCGGTGATCGACCAGCCGAGCCATCCGGCGAAGGCGCCCGACAGCATGGCCGTCGTCCCCCCGAGGCTCGCCGCCAGCGGGCGCGCCCCGAGGAGCCGGCACAGGGCGTAGGTGCCCGTCCCCATGAGGAGGAGCTTCATGGCCACCGTCACGAGGAAGCCGACGTCGGCAGGGAACAGGTAGCCGACGAGGCTCGGCAGGGCGAGCGGGGCCGCCTCGAAGTTGAGCAGCTGCGGCATGCCGTTGCCGGAAAGGCTGTTCCACAGCGGCAGCTGGCCGTGGTGCACGAGCTGCCAGTCGAGCAGGTACCACGGGACACCCTGGTCGATCTGGTCCCCGTTGAGCGAGTTGTGCAGCGGGGCGGCGTGCACCAGCGAGGTGAGCGTCGACAGGCCTCGGCCGAGGTCGGCCGGGCCGAAGGTCGGGCCGTCCTTCAGCGCCGGCGACACGTACAGGAACACGAACAGGACGATCCAGGCGAGCCCGAGCAGGTCGGGCCAGGAGCGCCGGAGGAAGGCGTCGAACCGGCGGGCGAACCCGGGCGCCGCCCGGTCGGCGCGCACGGGGCCGCTAGGCGGAGGCCACGCGGGCCGGATCGCCGCCGGCGGCCGCCGACACCACGAGCTCGGCCTTGTGAAACTCCCGGACGCTCGCGTAGCCGCAGGCGGCGAGCGTCGTGCGCAGCGCCCCGAACAGGTTCGTCCGGCCGTCGGCCGCCCGGGCCGGGCCGACGAACAGCTCCTTCAGGCTGGCCCCGGCAGCCGGTGGGGGCGCCAGCGGGGGCGCCACCCGCGGCAGGGTCGGGTGTGCGGCGGCACCGTCCCAGAACCGCCCCCGCCCCGGCGCCTCCTCGGCGCTCGCAAGCGCCGGCCCGAGCATCACGGCGTCCGCCCCGCAGGCCAGCGCCTTCGCCACGTCGGCGCTCGTGGCGAGCCCGCCGGCGGCGATCACCTGGACGTAGACGCCCGTCTCCTCGAGATGGCGGGTACGGGCCCCGGCGGCGTCGGCGATCGCCGTGGCGTCCGGCACCCCGATGCCGAGCACGTCGTCGGCGGCGCCCGACCGCCCGAGGCCGGTTCCCACGAGCACGCCGACGGCGCCGGTCCGCATCAGGTGGAGGGCGGCGTGCGACGAGGCACACCCGCCGACCAGCACCGGCAGGTCGAGCTGGCGGATGAACTGTCGCAGGTCGAGCGGGGCCTCCCCGCGGGTCACGTGCTCGGCCGACACCACGGTGCCCTGCACCACGAGCACGTCGAGGTCGGCCTCGAGCACCGCCGGGGCGAGCTCGGCGGCGCGCGCCGGGCTCAGCGCACCGGCGGTGACGGCCCCCGTCGCCGAGAGCGCCCGGATCCGCTCGACCACCAGCTCGGCCCGCACCGGCTCGGCGTACAGCGCCCGCAGCCGCCCGCCCAGCTCGTCGGCCGGTGAGCCCGCCAGCTCCTCGATGAGCGGCTCGGGGTCCTCGTAACGGGTCCACAGCCCCTCGAGGTCGAGCACGGCGAGCCCGCCGAGGTCGCTGATGGCCGCCGCCGTCGCCGGGCTCACCACGGCGTCGCTCGGGCCGGCGAGGACCGGCAGGTCGAACCGGTAGGCGTCGAGCAGCCACGACAGGTCGACCACGTCGGCGTCACGGGTCCGCCGCGACGGGACGATCGCCAGCTCGTCGAGACCGTAGCCACGCCGCGCCGACTTGCCCGCCCCGATCTCGACCGCTGCCATCGTCTCCCCTGGCCCGTCCGTGCCGCGCCGGCCGGCTGCCGACCGGGAAAGGCTACTCGCCGGCCACCCCGGGCTCACCGCCACGTCGGGGGCCCGCGGTCGCCCACCAGTCGGCGAGCGACCACCCCCGGACCGGCGCCGACATGGCGGCGGCGGGGCTTGCCGCCGGGACGTCGTCGCCGGGCGCCACGACGTCGGGCGCGGTGCCGGCCGGTGCGGCGCCGTTGGGCCCGCTGGCGTTGGGCCCGCTGGCGCTGGGCCCGCTGGCGTTGGGCCCGCTGGCGTTGGGCCCGCTGGCGAGCAGCCCGGGAACGCCGCGGCGATGGGCGCCGCGCACGCCGGAGCGGTCGACGGCGCCGTCGGCGACGAGGGCGCGCACGAGGACGGCGAAGCCGGTGAGGGCGCAGGCCTCGACGGCGAGGACGGGCCAGAAGCCGCCGGGCGGGCGCCAGTCGGCGTGGACGAGGAAGCCGAGGTCGGCACCCTTGGTGCCGACGGCGTAGCGGCGGAGGGCCTCGAAGAAGGCGGCGAGCTGGGCGAGGACGGCGAGCGTGCCGACCGTGCCGGCGAGCCGGGCCCGGTGGGCGGAGAGCAGGCTGCGGCCGACCAGGGCGGCGGCGAGGATCGGCAGGCCGACGGCGAGCGGCAGGGTGTCGCGCGGCGACCAGGTGTAGCCGTAGCGGTGGACCTGGGAGCTCGAGATGGCCACGGGGACGACCACGATGGCGAGCGCCAGGGCGGCGAGCGCGAGCGCCTGGCGCAGGCGTGCCACGACCGCGGCGGCGAGCCCGAGCAGGCCGACGAGGCCGTACCAGACGACGTAGGTGAAGGTGGGGGCCCACGTGTCGAACCAGCCGAACACGCCGACCATGCCGGGCAGGTAGAAGTCGTTGTGGGCGAAGGAGGTCTCGAGGATGGTGGAGGTCGGTGCCGGGCCGAGCGGCGTGTAGGAGATGACGTCGAGGGCGTGCTTGGTGAAGGTCCAGGCGAGGGCAAGGCCGCCGAGAGCGGCGACGGCGGCGAGGCCGCCCTGGACGGACCTCCGCCGCAGCAGCCCGACGAGGTGGCGGCGGTCGCCGACGGCGAGCAGGAACACGAGGGTGCAGGCGAGCCAGAAGGGGGAGATGCCGCGGGTGAGCTCGAGCACGCTGGCCGAGACGGCGAGCGCCGCCACGAGGCCGGGCGGCGGGTCGGCGGCGTGCTCCAGCACGAGGAGCGACCCGCAGGTCCACGTGGCGATGGCCGCGGCGACCTCGAGGCTGCTCGGGTTCACGACGCCGCCGAGGAACAGCACCATCGGGGTGGTCGACACGAGCACGCCGGCCAGGACGAGCCGGGAGGTCGACCAGCGCCGGGCGGCGGTCACGGCGAGGGCGACGAACAGGGCGTCGAGGGCGGCGCCGGTGAGGCGCATCAGGTACAGCACCCAGTTGCCCACCCCGAGCAGCGACGGGAGCCCGACGACGGCGTAGTAGAGGGGTGGGTAGTGGGCGACGTAGATCGAGACGGTCGTCGGGGCCGACGAGGCCGGCGCCGAGCCCTCACAGCTCGCCGGGACGGTGGGAGCGCGGTGGAAACAGACCGGAAGGTTGAGGCTGTCGGCGAAGAATGCCGGGATCGTCACCTCCCCGTACGCCGGCTGGCGGCCGGGGCTGGGCCTCCCGTCGAGCTGGCCGCGTACGACGGCAGCCGCCTTGGCCACCTGCACCGGCTCGTCGGGGGCGGCGAAGCGCGGCGTGGCGAGGCTCCAGCAGCCCATGGCGGCGAACACGAGGGCCCAGGTGACGACGAACAGCCGCACGCCATGGTGCGGCCGCCGCCGGCCCTTCCGCTCGCGTGTGCGCGTCGCCATCGTTCCGCCCTCCGACGCGCCGCCCGGGACGCGAACGGCGCCGGGGGCACGCTAATCCAGGCGGGCGTGCGGCCGGGGACGCCCCGGCGGGTCGGCGGCGGCGGCGGCAACCCGCTCGACCCGCTCGAGGAGGTCCCACAGGATGCGCGCCGTCACCCCCCAGACGAGGTCGTCGCCGAGCAGGTCGCAGGCAAAGAAGCGCACCGACCGATGGGTCGTCGCCGGGGCGGCCCGCCCGGTCGGGGGCCAGCGCTCCTCCCAGGCGACGCCGTCGGCGAGGAGCGTGGCGAGGGGGACGTCGAGGACCGCCTCGACCTCGGCGGGGCTCGGGACGAGCGCGGGCCGCGCCGCCAGCAGGCCGACGAAGGCGGCCACGGCGCCGCGCCGCGGCCGCTCGACGACGTCGAGCGGGCCGAGCACGTCGACGGCGGACGGGTCGAGGCCGATCTCCTCGTCCGCCTCGCGCAGCGCCGCCGCCAGCGGGTCCTCGCCCGGCTCGACGAGCCCGCCGGGGAGCGCCACGTGGCCGGGATCCCGGCCGAGGTGGGCGGCGCGCCGGATGAGCAGCGCCGTCGCCTGGCCGGCAGCGTCCGGGTAGAGGGCGAGCAGCACGGCTGCCTCGACCGGCCGGCCGGCGGGCGGCGCCGGTGGCGGCGCGGCGAGGGCGGCCCGGACGAGGGCCGGGGTGATGGCGTCGCCACCGGCGCGTCGCCCTGCCCATGGCGGCGGCCAGGTGGCAGCCGGACCGGGCGGGCGGGGGACGTGCTGGCGGTAGGCGTCCGCCACGGACCGCCGGATCAGCCGAGCGCGGCGAGCGCCGCGTTGAACCGCTTGGAGGGGCGCATCACCTCGTCGACGCGGCGGGGATCCGGACGGTAGTAGCCGCCGAGGTCGACCGGCGCCCCCTGGGCGGCGGACAGCTCGCCGGCGATGGCCGCCTCCTCGTCGGCGAGGGTGGCGGCGAGCGCGGCGAAGGCGCCGGCGAGGCGCGGGTCGTCGCCCTGGGCGGCCAGCTCGGCAGCCCAGTAGCGGGCCAGGTAGAAGTGGCTGCCCCGGTTGTCGAGCTCGCCGACCCGCCGGCCGGGGGCGCGGCCCTCCTCGAGCAGCGTCCCGGTCGCCCGGTCGAGGGTGTCGGCGAGCACCCGCGCCGCCGGCTCGCCGCCGTGGTCGGCCAGCCACTCGAAGCTGACGGCGAGCGCCAGCAGCTCCCCCAGGCTGTCCCAGCGCAAGAAGCCTTCGCGCACGAGCTGCTGGACGTGCTTCGGGGCGGAGCCGCCGGCACCGGTCTCGAACAGCCCGCCGCCGTCGAGCAGCGGCACGATCGACAGCATCTTGGCGCTCGTGCCCAGCTCGAGGATGGGGAACAGGTCGGTGAGGTAGTCCCGCAGCACGTTGCCGGTGACCGAGATCGTGCTGTCGCCGCGGCGGATCCGCTCGAGCGAGTAGGCGGCGGCGGCCACCGGGGCGAGCAGCTCGATGGTGAGGCCGGCCGTGTCGTGGGCGGCCAGCTCGGCGCGCACCTTGGCAAGCAGGGCGGCGTCGTGCGGGCGGTCCTCGTCGAGCCAGAACACCGCCGGGTCGCCGGTCGCCCGGGCCCGGTCGACGGCGAGGCGCACCCAGTCGCGGATCGGCAGGTCCTTCGTCTGGCACATCCGCCAGATGTCGCCGGCCTGCACGGCGTGCTCCAGCACGACGGCACCGGCGTCGTCGACGACCCGGACGGTGCCGTCGAGGGGGATCTCGAAGGTCTTGTCGTGGCTGCCGTACTCCTCGGCGGCCTGCGCCATCAGCCCGACGTTCGGCACCGAGCCCATGGTCGCCGGGTCGAGGGCGCCGTTGCGGCGGCAGTCGTCGACGACCACCTGGTAGACGTCGGCGTAGCTCGAGTCCGGAACCACGGCGAGCGCGTCGTGCTCGGCGCCGTCCGCACCCCACAGGTGGCCACCGTTGCGGATCATCGCCGGCAGCGAGGCGTCGATGATGACGTCGCTCGGCACGTGCAGGTTGGTGATGCCCCGGGACGAGTCCACCATCGAGAGCGCCGGGCCGTCGGCGAGCTCGGCCTCGAAGGAGCGCCGGATCTCGTCGCCGTCGGGGAGCACCTCGAGCCCGGACAGGATCGCCCCGAGGCCGTCGTCCGGGTCGAGCCCGGCGGCAGCGAGGAGGTCCCCGTAGCGGTCGAAGGTCGCCCGGAAGAAGGTCCGGACGGCGTGGCCGAAGATGATCGGGTCGGAGACCTTCATCATCGTCGCCTTCAGGTGGAGCGAGTACAGCAGCCCCTCGGCCTTGGCTGCCGCCACCTGCTGGCGCAGGAAGCGCTGGAGCGGACCGGCGCGCAGCACGGCGGCGTCGACGACCTCGCCGGCGAGCACCGGCACGGGCGGGCGCAACGCCGTGGCCGTGCCGTCGGAGGCCTCGAGCTCGATGCGCAGCGAGCCGTCGGCCGGGCAGACGACGGACTGCTCGGTGGAGCGGAAGTCGTCGCCGGCCATGTGGACGATCCGGGTGCGCGACCCCGGGTCCCAGGCGCCCATCGGGTGGGGGTGGGCACGGGCGTAGCGCTTGACCGACGCCGGCGCCCGCCGGTCGGCGTTGCCCTCCCGCAGCACCGGGTTGACGGCGCTCCCCTTCACGGCGTCGTAGCGGGCTCGGACCTCCCGCTCGCCGTCGTCGCGCGGCTCGTCCGGGTAGTCGGGGACGGCGAAGCCCTTTGCCTGCAGCTCGGCGATCGCCGCCTTGAGCTGGGGCACCGACGCCGAGATGTTGGGCAGCTTGATGATGTTGGCGTCCGGCGTCTTCGCCAGCGCCGCCAGCTCGGCGAGGGCGTCGGGCACCTGCTGGGACGGCTCGAGGCGATCGGGGAACACCGCCAGGATGCGCCCGGCCAGGGAGATGTCGCGCAGCTCGAGGCGCACCCCGGCAGTGGCGGCGAAGGCCTGGACGATCGGCAGGAGCGAGGCCGTGGCGAGCGCCGGCGCCTCGTCGGTGTAGGTGTAGTAGATCTTCCGGTCCGCCACCGTCACTCCGCCCTCGTCCCTGTCTCGCCTCGTCGCGCGACCCCCATGACCATAGGCACGCCCGAGGCGGCCTTGCGCCGGCCCCGCGAACCGGGGCGGGCGGCCGGCGGCCGGGCGCGCCGGAGCGGCGGCAGCGCTGCTGCGCCACCGCCGCCCCGTGGCGTGCGTCGTCTCGACCGTCGCCGGTCGGGCCGGCGGGGGGTCGTCCTTACATCATCCCCATGCCACCGCCGGGGGGCATGCCGCCCGCCGCGTCGGCCTTCGGCTCGGGCTTGTCGGCCACGATGACCTCGGTGGTGAGCAGCAGCGAGGCGATCGACGCCGCGTTCTGCAGTGCCGAGCGGGTCACCTTGGCGGGGTCGATGACACCCGCCTTCACGAGGTCGACCAGCTCGCCGGTCGCCGCGTTGAGCCCGACCGAGCCCTCGGCTCGCTCGACCGCCTGCACCTGCACGGCACCCTCGAGGCCGGCGTTGAGGGCGATCCACTTGAGGGGCTCCTCGAGGCACCGGGCGACGATGGTGGCCCCGGTCGACTCGTCCCCGGTGAGCTCGGAGGCCACCTTCTGCACGGCCGCCCGGCTACGGAGCAGGGCGGTGCCGCCACCGGCGACGATGCCCTCCTCGATGGCCGCCCGGGTCGCCGACAGGGCGTCCTCGATACGGTGCTTCTTCTCCTTGAGCTCCACCTCGGTCGCCGCCCCGACGCGGACGACGGCGACGCCGCCGGCGAGCTTGGCGAGCCGCTCCTGGAGCTTCTCCCGGTCCCAGTCCGAGTCGGTCTCCTCGATCTCCCGGCGGATCTGGCCGATGCGGCCCTTCACCTCGTCGGCGGAGCCGGCGCCCTCGACGATCGTGGTCTCGTCCTTCGTCACGACGACGCGGCGTGCCCGGCCGAGCAGGTCGAGGGTGACGCCGTCCAGCTTCAGGCCCACCTCCTCGGAGATGACCTGGCCGCCGGTCAGGATGGCGATGTCGCCGAGCATGGCCTTGCGGCGCTCGCCGAAGCCGGGCGCCTTGACGGCGATCGAGTTGAACGTGCCGCGGATCTTGTTGACGACGAGCGTGGCGAGCGCCTCGCCCTCGACGTCCTCGGCGATGATGAGCAGCGACTTGCCCGTCTGCATCACCTTCTCGAGCACCGGGACGAGGTCGTGGATGGCGCTGATCTTCGAGTTGACCACCAGCAGGTACGGGTCCTCGAGGACGCCCTCCTGGCGCTCCTGGTCGGTGACGAAGTACGGGGACAGGTAGCCCTTGTCGAACTGCATGCCCTCGGTGAAGTCGAGCTCGAGGCCGAAGGTGTTCGACTCCTCGACGGTCACCGTGCCGTCCTTGCCGACCCGGTCGATGGCGTCCGCCAGCACCTCGCCGATCGAGGCGTCGGCCGCCGAGATGGCCGCCACCTGCGCGATCTCGTGGCGTCCCTCGACCTCGCGGGCCTGGGCGTGGATCGACTCGACGGCCGCGGCCACGGCCTTCTCGATGCCGCGCTTCAGCGACATCGGGTTGGCGCCGGCGGCCACGTTGCGCAGGCCCTCGTGGACGAGCGCCTGGGCGAGGACGGTCGCCGTCGTCGTGCCGTCACCGGCCACGTCGTTCGTCTTCGTCGCCACCTCGCGCACGAGCTGGGCACCCATGTTCTCGAACGGGTCCTCGAGCTCGATCTCCTTGGCGATCGTCACCCCGTCGTTCGTGATGGTCGGGGCGCCGAACTTCTTGTCGAGGACGACGTTGCGACCCTTCGGCCCGAGGGTCACCTTGACGGTGTTGGCCAGCTTGTCGACCCCGGCCTCGAGGCCGCGACGGGCCTGGGCGTCGAACCTCAGGAGCTTCGCCATCAGGCACCCACCTTGGCCAGCACGTCACGGCTCGACAGGATGAGGAGGTCCTCGCCGTCGATGGTGATCTCGGTGCCGCCGTACTTCGAGTAGACGACGCGGTCGCCGACGGCCACGTCGAGCGGGATCAGCTCGCCCGTGTTGTCGGCGCGCCGGCCCGGTCCGACGGCCAGGACCTCGCCCTGCTGGGGCTTCTCCTTGGCCGTGTCGGGGATGACGAGACCCGACGCGGTCGTCTCCTCTGCCTCGCTCGGGCGGACCACGATCCGGTCGTCCAGCGGCTGCAGCTTCATCTCCGATGCCTCCTGTTGGCTCCGTTGCCGTCGGCGGGCCCCTCGCTGCAGGCCCTCCGCCGAGGTTGGCACTCACACGTTCCGAGTGCCAACGATACCGGTGCCGGGGCAGGCTGGCAACCGCCGGCCGGCGCGGGCTCAGGCGGCGCCGGGGGCGACCGGGAAGGCGAGCGACGGCAGGGCGCCGAGGTCGAGCCCGCTCGGCCCGTCCCGGCCGAGCCGGACGAAGGCGGCGGCGGCGATCATGGCGGCGTTGTCGGTGCACATCGCCCTGCTCGGCAGGTACACGTGCAGCCCGGCCTCCTCCCCCGCCCGCCGGGCGGCGTCGCGAAGGGCCGTGTTCGCCGCGACCCCGCCGGCGAGGCACAGCGAGCGCGCCCCGGTGGCCTCCGCCGCACGCAGTGCCTTCGTGACGAGCACGTCGACCACGGCCGCCTGGAAGCTCGCCGCCACGTCCGCCGTGGCCACCTCCGGGTGGGCCCGGACGTGGTGGACGACGGCGGTCTTGAGACCGCTGAACGAGAGCGCCAGCCCCTCCGCCAGCATGGGCCGGGTGAAGGCCACCGCCGCCGGGTCGCCGTGCCGGGCGGCGGCCTCGACGGCGGGCCCGCCCGGGTAGCCGAGGCCGAGGTAACGGGCGACCTTGTCGAACGCCTCGCCGGCGGCGTCGTCGACGGTGCCGCCGAGCAGGCGGTACTCGCCGACCCCGGTCATCTCGACGAGCAGGCTGTGGCCGCCCGACACGAGCAGGACGACGGCCGGCAGGGCAAGGCCGGGATCCTCGAGGAGGGCGGCGTAGAGGTGGCCCTCGAGGTGGTTGACGCCGACGAAGGGGACGTCCCAGGCCATGGCGAGCGCCTTGGCCGCGGCGACCCCGACGAGCAGCGACCCGACGAGCCCGGGGCCGGCGGTCGCGGCGACGGCGGCGCAGTGCCTGCCGGGGGACCCCGGCGGTGCCAGGGAGCACCCGGCCACCTCGAGCGCCTGGCGGACGACCGGGACGACGAGCTCGAGGTGGGCCCGGCTCGCCAGCTCGGGGACCACCCCGCCGTAGGCGGCGTGCAGGTCGACCTGGCTCGACACCACCGACGAGCAGACCTCGGTACCGCCCCGGACGACGGCGGCGGCGGTCTCGTCGCAGGACGTCTCGAGGGCGAGCACGAGGTCGTCCGGGCCGAGCTGGACCGGGCCGGGCCGGACCGGGCCGGTCACGCGTCCTCCCGGCGGCGGCGCCCGCCGGCCCGGCCCTCCTCGAAGCGGGCGAGGCGGGCCTCGATGGCGGCGAGCCGCCCGGCGTAGGCGGGGGTGTCGACGTCGTAGGCCCACATGACGAGCCCGTCCTCGTTGACCTCGGCGTAGTAGTTCTTGCGGACGCCCGCCGGGACGAAGCCGAACTCGTGGTACAGCCGCTGGGCGCCGGCGTTGGACATGCGGACCTCCAGGGTGAGCGCCCCGGCGCCCCGGCGCACCGACTCGCGGGCGAGCTCGAGCAGCAGGCGAGTGGCGACCCCGTGGCGGTGCCAGGACGGGGCGACGCCCACGGTGGTGATGTGCCCCTCGCCGGCCACGATGACGGCGCCGGTGTAGGCGACGACGGCACCGGCGGCGAGCGCCACGAGGTAGCAGCGGGTGGGCCCCTGGGCGAGCTCGGAGTGGTACAGGGCGGGCGACCACGGTCGAGGGAAGATCTGCTCCTCGATGGCGGCCACGGCCCGCACGTGGCGGCGGCGCATCGGGACGACCTCGACGCGGGCTCCCGCCCACGGCTCGGGGACGGGCGGGGCGCCGAGGATGCGCGGCAGGCGCAGCGCCATGTCAGCCACCGCCCCGGGCGGCCGCCCCGGCGGGGGCGTCACGGGTGGTCCAGTTGATGCGGGCGTCGACCGGTCGGAGGTAGACCGGCTCGACGGCCACCGGGTCGGCCCCCGCCGAGGCGTGGCCGGCGAGGCGGGCGGCGGCGAGCAGGGCGAGCGAGGCCACCGGCGGGGCCGCGAGCTCGTCACCGCCGACGGCGAGCGGCGGGCGACCGGTGGTCGCCCGCGCAGCGGCCAGTCGGGCCGCGTGGCGGCGGGCACCGTCGCCGACGGCGACGACGGGCCCGTCCAGGGCGGCCAGCTCGGCGGCGAGCTCGTCGGGGGTGCACAGCCGAAGCGCGCCCGGCGGCGCCCCCGGG
>JAKBAA010000073.1 GCA_021809425.1 Actinomycetes bacterium
GCGCCACGAGTGCGTCGTCCGTGGCAACGAGGTGCAACTTCCCCTCAAGGAGTTCGAGCTGCTCGAGCAGCTCCTCCAGCACGCCGGCCGCGTCGTCACCCGCGACTCGCTCATCGACCGGGTGTGGGGCTTCGACTACGTCGGCGACACGAAGACCCTCGACGTCCACATCAAGCGGCTCCGGTCCCGCATCGAGCAGGACCCGTCCAAGCCCTCCCTCATCACCACCATCCGCGGCCTCGGCTACCGCTTCGAGGCACCGAAGGCGCGCTGACCCCCGGACGCTTCCCCGGGGCCTCGGCCGGGGGCCTGGGGAGCCGGGGTCGGGGGCGTCGGTAAGGTTGTGGCCGTGCCCGCCATCGACGTCGAGGACCTCACCGTCCGCTTCGGCACCACCCTCGCCGTCGACCGGGTCACCTTCTCGGCGCATGCCGGCGAGATCCTCTGCCTCCTCGGCCCGAACGGCGCCGGCAAGACGACCACGGTCGAGACCGTCGAGGGCTACCGCCGCCCCGCCGGCGGCACCGTCCGGGTCCTCGGCCTCGACCCGGTGGCCGACCGGCTGGCCCTCACGGCGCGCCTCGGCGTCATGCTCCAGGGCGGCGGCACCTACCCGCAGATGACCCCCGAACGGGCGCTGCGGCTGTTCGCCGCCTACTACGACGCCCCCCGCCCCCCGGCCGAGCTGCTCGGCCTGCTCGGCCTCGACCACGTGGCGCGCACCCCCGCCAAGCGCCTCTCCGGCGGCGAGCGCCAGCGCCTCTCCCTCGCCCTCGCCCTCGTGGGGCGACCCGAGGTGGTCTTCCTCGACGAGCCCACCGCCGGCGTCGACCCGGCCGGGCGGATCGCCGTGCGGCGCGTGCTCGACGACCTGCGCCACGCCGGGGTGTGCGTCCTGCTCACCACCCACGAGCTCGACGAGGCCGAGCGGCTGGCCGACCGGCTGGTGATCGTCGACCGTGGCAAGGTGGTCGCCGCCGGCACCCCGACCGACCTCGTCACGACCGGTGACGAGATCCGCTTCGCCGCCCCCGCCGGCATCGACTGCGCCGGCCTCGGCGCCGCCCTCGCCGCCACGGTCACCGAGACCTCCCCGGGCGAGTACCGGGCCGACACCCCGGCCACCCCGGCGGCCGTCGCACGGCTCACCGCCTGGCTCGCCCAGCACGACCTCCCGCTCGCCGACCTCCGCGCCGGGCGGCTCCGCCTGGAGGACGTCTTCCTCCGCCTCGTCGCCCACGAGGACCAGCCCACATGACCCCGGACGGGGCGGCCCGATGACCACCGCCAGCCTCCACCGCGACGCCCCGCCCCCCCGCCCGGCAACCGGGCCGGCCACCGCCGGGCGCGCCCTCCTCGCCCAGACCCTCGAGGAGATCCGGATGACCCTCGAGCAGGGCGAGCGGCTCCTCCTCACCTTCGTCATCCCGATCCTCGGCCTCGTCCTGTTCTCCGAGGTGCCCATCGTCGCCACCGGCGGGGTACCACGCGTCGACTTCTACGCCCCGAGCGTCCTCGCCCTCGCCGTCCTGTCGACCGCCATGGTCAACCTCGGCATCGCCACCGGCTTCGAGCGCTCCTGGGGCGTCCTCAAGCGGCTCGGCTCCACCCCGCTTCGCGCCTCCACCCTGCTCACCGCCAAGCTCGCCGCCGTCCTCGCCGTCGAGGCCGTCCAGGTGGTCGTCCTCGGCGGCATCGCCGCCGGCCTCGGCTGGCGACCCCACGCCGCCGCCGCCGCCGGCCTTGCCGCCGGCCTCCTCGGCACGGCTGCCTTCGCCGGGCTCGGCTTCCTCATGGCCGGCACCCTCCGCGCCGAGGCCACCCTCGCCCTTGCCAACGCCCTCTACGTCGTCCTTCTCGGCATCTCCGGGATGATGTTCCCGCTGGCCAAGCTCGGCACCTTTGCCGCCGTCGCCCGCCTTCTCCCCTCGACTGCCCTCGCCGTCGCCCTCCACCACCTCGCCGGCACCGGGACCGCCGCCCCGCTCGAGTCGTGGGTCGTGCTCGCCGCCTGGGCCGTCGCCACCCCGGTGGTGGCGGCACGCTCCTTCCGCTTCTCCTGACCGGCCGGACGCTCCGGCCCCGCTCCGGCCCCGCCCGCCCTCGGCACCGTCGGGGTGCCCGGGGTGCCCGGGGTGCCCGGGGTGCCGCCAGGTGGCCGCTCCCCCTACGATGGGCGGCGATGGCCTTACGGACGGTCGCCTCGCGCCTGCCGACGATCAGCCCGAGGACCTTCCAGACCCTCGCCGTCGTCACCGCCGCCTGCTACGGCCTGCTCGTCGTCACCGGCGGCGCCGTCCGCCTGACCGGCTCCGGGCTCGGCTGCCTCGACTGGCCGACCTGCTCCCAGCACGACTTCATCGCCAGCGCCTCGTTCCACCCGCTCGTCGAGTTCTCCAACCGGATGGTCACCATCGCCGTGAGCGTCGTGTCCGTCGTCACCTTCCTCGCCGGGCTCCGCCGCAGCCCGTTCCGCAGGGACCTGGCCTGGCTGGCCGGCGGGCTCGTCCTCGGCCTCGTCGCCCAGATCATCCTCGGCGGCCTCGTCGTCCTGTTCAAGCTCAACCCGTACCTCGTGGCCCTCCACTTCGTGCTGACCCTCGTCGTCCTCGCCGACGCCCTCGTGCTGTGGCACCGCGGCCGCCTCGCCGGCGGGCCACGCGAGGCGATCGTCCAGCGCGAGCTCGTCTGGCTGATCCGCATCCTGCTCGTGCTCGTCACCGCCGTCGTCCTCGCCGGCACCGTCGTCACCGGGTCCGGCCCCCACGCCGGCGCCCCCGGCACCAGCCGCATCGACTTCGCCTTCCGCGACGCCGCCGAGCTGCACGCCACCATGGCCCTGTTCACCATCGGCTGCACCCTCGCCACGCTGTTCGCCCTCCACGTGGCAAAGGCCCCGGCCGCCGTCCAGCGGCGGGCCCGCATCCTGCTCGAGGTGATGTTCGTCCAGGGCATGCTCGGCTACACCCAGTACTTCCTGCACGACGCTGCCGCCGTCATCGAGGTGCACCTCGCCGGCGCCACCTCGGTCTGGACCAACATCGTCCTCCTCTACCTCGGCCTCTTCCGACCCGTCCTCGCCACGAGCGAGCCCGAGGCGGCCGCCGTCGCCACCTCGCCGACCGGCCTCGCCGGCCGCACCACCATCGTGCCGGCCCCGGCGCGCGCCCTCGCCGGCGACCTCGGCGACGCCCGGGCCTGAGGGCGCCCGACCGCCATGCCCGGCACCTCCACCGCACCCACCACCACCGACGAGCCGACCACCCGCGACGACATCTCGGTCGACCTTCCCTGGCTCGTCGTCGTCTGGAACGACCCGATCAACCTGATGAGCTACGTCACCTTCGTCTTCCAGAAGCTGTTCGGCTACTCCCGTGAGAAGGCGACGGCGCTCATGCTCGACGTCCACCACAAGGGCCGTGCCGTCGTGCGCAGCGGGCCCCGCGAGCGCGCCGAGCACGACGTCGCCCGGCTGCACGGTGCCGGGCTGCGCGCCACCCTCGAGCAGGCCGGCACGTGAGCCGCTGGTCCCGCCGGCGGGTCCGCCCGGACGGCAACGGCGGGTTCACCGTCCGCCTTCCCGCCCCCGAGCGGGCGCTCCTCGACAGCCTGCCCGGCCCCCTCGACGCCCTCCTCGCCCGCGCCGCCGACCATGACCCCACCGGGCCGCCCACCTCCGACGCCCTCGCCCGGCTCCTCCCGCCGGCCTACCCACGCGACGACGCCGCCGAGGCCGCCTACGCCAGCGCCGCCCGTGGCGACCTCGTCGCCGGCCGCCGCGCCGCCCTCGCCACGCTGCGCGCCGTCGTCAGCCGTGGCACCGCCACCCCCGACGAGCTCGCCGCCACCTGCGGTGCCCTCAACGACCTCCGCCTCGTCCTCGGCACCGCCCTCGACGTCTCCGAGGAGCCCACCCCCGTCGACCCCACCGACCCCACCTACCCCCAGTGGGTCTGCTACGGCTACCTGAGCGCCCTCCAGGACGAGCTGGTCGACGTCCTCACCGGCGACCTCCCCCCGCCCCTCCCCGGCGCCGACGACGAGGTGCCCGACGACCCGTGGGGCGAGCCCCTCGGCGGGCTGCGCTGGGACGGCACCCCCCGCCCGGAGGGTTGAGCCGCCCCGCCCGGAGGGTTGAGCCGCCCCGCCGTCCCTGCCGCCTGGGGGCCGCGCTGGTAATGTCGGCCCGCCTTCGGCACCGCCGCCTCGCCGGGCGCCCCGACGGGCGGGCAGCGGCGCTCCCGCTCCCAGCCCCCATCGTCCAGTGGCCCAGGACATCGCCCTTTCAAGGCGGAAACACGGGTTCGAATCCCGTTGGGGGTGCGCTCTGTTCTCCCAGTTCAGACGGGGTTTCGGCTGCCCGGGCGCTCGGCTTCGGACGCCGGCGTGCGCGCTACGTGCGCGATCGTGCGCGATGACGGTCGCCGAGACGAGCCACCTCGCCCGTCGCTAGGGAGGCCAGCGCGTCGGCGATCGCTCGGTCGCGGTCCTCGGTGGCGTGCTGGTAACGGAGCGCAGCGACCGGGTTCGCGTGGCCGCCGCGCCGCATCAGCTCGGCCACCGAGGCACCTGAGGCGGCCGCCCAGGTCAGTCCGCTGTGGCGGAGGTCGTGGTAGTGCAGATCGCCCCGGCCGATCGCCCGGCGGGCCCGCTGCCAGACCCGGTCGAGGGTGACCGCGACCATCGGCCCGCCGGCCTCGCTCGTGAAGAGCCAGGCGTCCGGCCGGGCCTCGACGAAGCGCTCGAGATGAGCCCGCAGCTCCGGCAGCACGTTCGCCGGCACGGCGAGGACCCGGGAGCCAGCGCTCGTCTTCGGCGGGCCGACGACCGTCGAGCCGTCCATCGGGCGCACGACCGCTCGGTCGATCCCGATCGTGCCGTGGAGGAGGTCCACGTCACGCCGCTGCAGCCCGAGCACCTCGCCACGGCGCAGCTGACACCACGCCGGGAGCAGGATCGCCAGGCGGTAGCGCTCGGGCACCGTCTCGACCGCCGCGGCGACCTCGGCGACCGACGCCACGGGTCGCTCTGCCGACCGGGTGCGCCCGGCGCCGCGGACCTGGCAGGGGTTCTTGGCGATCAGCCCGTCGGTCACCGCCGACTTGAGGATCGCCCGCAGCATCCGGTAGGCGTCGTCGCCTGTCGGGCGACGCTCTTGACAAGGAGCGGTCCTTCAGCGATGACACACAAGGCGATAACCTGCGCCCGTCCAGCAGCCAACCCACCCAGGCCGGACCGCACCCCGAGCGCCGAGCGCCGAGTAGGTGCGGAACGCCGATCGGCGGTGGTCGCACCTGCTGGAACGTTCTGTCGCGAGGCGCTGTCGGGGGTCAGGGGTACGCTTGGAGCGTGGAGAGCCAGGCTGCGCCGTCGCCCTCTGACCCCGCCGTCGTGGTCACGAACCCCGACGAGCCCGTGACGCCCGAGGCGTTTCGCGCCTGGCTGGACCGGCGGCAGAGCGGGGAACCCCTCCACCTCCCGGTCCGAGCTGTTGACACACTCTCGGACCTGCGCAGCACCGGCGAGGCGTGACCCCCGTCGTCATCGACGCCTCCGCCGGTGTAGAGCTGGTCGTCGACTCCGAGCGTGGACGTGCCCTGCGGCGGCTGCTGCCCGACGACGCCGTGGCCTGGGTCCCGGACCACTTCTTCGCCGAGTGCGGGGCAGTGCTTCGCCGCTGGGATCTCAACCGCGTCCTCACCGCCGAGCAAACCCGGCGAGGCGTCGACGAGCTCCTCGCTTGGCCTCTCCGGGTGGTGCAGGTCCGGGGCCTGTTCGCCGATGCCTGGGCGAAGCGGGCGAACGTCACCTTCGCCGACGGTCTCTACGTCGCGCTTGCTGCCCATCTCCATGCCTCGCTGCTCACCTGCGACGGTCGTCTCGCCAACGCCCCGACGCTGGGCGTGCCGGTGTTGTACTCCGCCTGACGAAGCTTCTCCGCTCGCCGGCGGGGTCGTTCTGCGTGAGCCGGTAACACGCGCGGCGACGGGCGACCAGGCACGGAACGCCGACTCGGCGCTCGTGTCGGAATCGCGGACGGTCTGGTGCTGTCGGGGCAGAGGTACCAGTTCTGTGCTCGCACGCGCACGTCGATCAGCTTCGGGAGCGACCGTCCCCGAAGTCGACCGACGGAGGCCGGCACAACGCGCCCCCGACCACCAGCTGGTGGGCCCCGGAATGACGACGCCGGCTCGGTCGTCCAGCCACGGCCAGTCGGCGATCTCGCCACGCCCGGCGGTTCGCTAGCCGGCCCGCCGGCTCCAGGGCGTACCCCCGCTACCGCAGCACAGCCCTTGCCCATGGCCGCTCAGGGCCGCCGGCTCAGCGGGTCCGGGTGAACCGGTGGACGGCCGCCAGCAGCTCGCGGGTCTTCTCGGCGGCCACCTCGTCGTCGCCCGACGACAGGGCGTGGCGGACGCAGTGGTTGACGTGGTCGTCCAGGATCAGCCCGGCCACCGCCTCGAGCGCGGTCGACACGGCGGCGATCTGGGTGAGGATGTCGATGCAGTACCGGTCGTCGGCGATCATCCGCTCGATGCCACGCGCCTGGCCCTCGATCCGCCGCATCCGCTTCCGCAGGGCCTCCTTGTCGTCGTTGGCCACGTAGCCGTGCACCACCTCGCTCACCGGCCGGCGGCCCCCGGGCGGAACCGGCGGAGGCGCAGGGAGTTGGTCACCACGAACACGCTCGAGAACGCCATGGCGGCAGCCGCCACCACCGGATCGACGACCCCGGCGACGGCGAGCGGGATGGCGGCGACGTTGTAGCCGAACGCCCAGAACAGGTTGCCCTTGATCGTCGCCAGGGTGCGCCGGGACAGCCGGATGGCGTCGGCGGCGGCGCGCAGGTCGCCCGAGACCAGCGTCAGGTCGGACGCCTCGATGGCGACGTCCGTTCCCGTCCCGATGGCAAGGCCGAGGTCGGCCGTGGCGAGCGCCGGGGCGTCGTTGACGCCGTCCCCGACCATCGCCACCACCTCCCCTGCCGCCTGCAGCCGGGCGATCTCGGCGGCCTTGTCCTGCGGGAGCACCCCGGCCAGCACCCGCTCGATGCCGACCTCGCCGGCGACCGCCCGAGCCGTCGCCTCGTTGTCGCCGGTCAGCAGCACCGGGGTGAGCCCGAGCGCACGCAGCTCGGCCACCGCCTGGCGGCTCGTCGCCTTCAGCTGGTCGGCCACGGCGACCAGCCCGGAGGCCACCCCGTCGACGGCGACCGCCACCACCGTCGTCCCCGCCGCCTCGAGCCTGGCCACCTCGTCCGAGAGGTCGCCCGGCACCTCGATCCCCGCTCCCTCGAGCAGGCTCGGGCGCCCGACCACCACCGTCCTCGCCTCGACCACCGCCTCGACCCCGAGACCGACCCGGGCGGTGAACCGCTCCACCTCGGGGAGCGCCCCGCAGCGCGCACGGCCGTAGGCGGCGATGGCGGCCGCGATCGGGTGCTCGCTCGCCCCCTCCGCCGCTGCCGCCAGCCGGACCAGCTGGTCGCCGTCGACCCCGCCGGCCGGCACGACCGCCGTGACCGCCATCCGGCCCTCGGTGAGCGTGCCGGTCTTGTCGAGCACGATGGTCGACACCTGGCGGGTCTGCTCCAGCACCTCGGGACCCTTGATGACGATGCCCAGCTGGGCCCCGCGCCCGGTGCCCACCATGAGGGCGGTCGGCGTGGCCAGCCCGAGGGCGCACGGGCAGGCGATCACCACGACCGCCACCGCCGTGCTGAAGGCCGACGTCGCCGTCGCGTGGCCGACGAGCAGCCACCCGACGAGCGTCAGGCCGGCCACCGCCAGCACGATCGGCACGAACACCGCCGACACCCGGTCCGCCAGCCGTTGGACCGGCGCCTTGCCGCCCTGGGCCTCGGCCACGAGCCGGGCGATCTGGGCGAGCGCCGTCGCCGAGCCCACCCGGGTCGCCTCGACCACGAGACGCCCGGTGGTGTTGAGGGTCGCTCCCGCCACGGCATCGCCCGGACCGACCTCCACCGGCACCGACTCGCCCGTCAGCAGCGACGCGTCCACCGCCGACGCCCCCGACACCACGACCCCGTCGGTCGCCACCTTCTCGCCGGGCCGCACCACGAACCGCTCGCCCACCTCCACCTGGTCGACCGCCACCAGCACCTCGACCCCGTCGCGCACCACCCGGGCCTCCTTCGCCCCGAGCTCCAGCAGCGCCCGGATCGCCTCACCCGACCGGCGCTTGGCGCGGGCCTCGAGGTAGCGGCCCACGAGGATCAGCGCCGTGATCGCCCCGGCCGTGTCGAAGTAGACCGCACCCGACATCCCCGCCGCCAGCACGACCGTCGACCACGTCCAGGCCGCAACCGTCCCGATCGAGATCAGCGTGTCCATCGTCGCCACGCCATGGCGGGCATTCGCCACCGCCGCCTTGTGGAACGGCCAGCCGGCATAGGCCACGACCGGGCTGGCGAGGGCGAGCGACACCCACCCCCACCCCGGCGGCCGGGCGGCCGGCGCCCAGGCCAGCACCACCAGCGGGATCGTCAGCGTCACCGCCACCGCCAGCCGCACCCGGTACGGCCCGGTCGGGTCCCCTTCGGTCACCGCCTCCGGGAGCGCCGCCCCGTAGCCGGCCGCCTCCACCGCCCCGATCAGCGCCGCCACGTCCACCGTCGCCGGGTCGAAGGCGACCGCCGCCTGCTCGCTCGCGAAGTTGACGCTCGCCTGCACCCCCTCCAGCTTGTTCAGCCGCTTCTCGATCCGCGCTGCGCACGACGCGCACGTCATCCCCGAGATGGCGAGCTCGACGCGCTGGCGGTCCGGGGCGAGGGTGGCGGAGCTGGCTCGGGTCTCGCCCGCCGGTACCTGGCTCACTTGGGCCTGGCTCACTGGGGTCCCGCCCGCCGGGGTCCCGCCCGCCGTCGTGGCGCCGCGCCGGCCCGTGCCCGTCGCCGGCGTCGTCACGACGCCTCGTAGCCGGCCTCTTCGATGGCAGCACGCAGCTGCTCGTCGTCCAGGCCCTCACCGGTCACCGTGACGAGCTTGGTCTCGAGGTCCACCGTGACCCCCTCCACGCCGGCGACCGCGCCCACCTCGCCGGCAACCGCACGCGTGCAGTGGTCGCAGGTCATCCCGGCCACCGTGTAGGTCATCGTCTCGCGCATCGTGGGCTCCCTTCCTGCTCCACTATACCCCGCCCCGGTATCCAAGGGAACGGGGCACCGGCGGTGCCGGCGCCAGTGCCCGTCGCCTCGCCGGCCTGGCCGGCCTGGCCGGCCTGGCCGGCCTGGCCGGGGCGAGCCCGAGGACGAGCAGCACGAGCAGCGGCCCCGTCCCCGGATCGGTCCCCGAGCCCGTCAGCACCCCCCCGAGCGCCTCGCCGAGCACCCAGATGGCGCCGGCCAGCACGACGGCCGTCCACCGCAGGGGCCGCTCGTGCCACCCGGCGGCGACGCCGAGACCGACCACCACCATCGTCGCGGCCAGCGCCAACGTCACCACCACGCTCGCCGTGCCGCCGAGCACCGAGGCGACGCCGAGCAGCGGGCGGGACAGCCAGCCGGGCTCGCCGGAGGCGGCGCTCGTGACGACGACCTTCAGTGCACCGCCGTGCATGTTTGCCGGCTGCAGCAGCAACGCCGCGCTCCCCACCCACAGCACCGCCCACGCCCCCCGCGCCCCCCGGCCGGCACGGCCACCAGCACCCGCCGGCGGCACCTCCTCCGCAGGCTCCTCACGGCGGGGCCAGGCGAGCGCCCCCACCACCAGGTACAGCAGCACCGCTCCCGGGGCGCCCGAGACGGGCGAGGCGGCACCGGTGAGCAGGCCGCCGAGCCCCTCGCCGAGCCACCACACCGCGAGCGACCAGACGAACGAGGCGGCGAGCGCCGGCCGCACCGTCCGCCGCACGACCAGGCCGGCGCCGATGGCGAGCTGCACGGCGGCGAACGCCCCGTTCCACAGCGCCACCTGCGGCTCGACGAGGCGTGCCACCGCCGTGATCGGCCCCGCCACGAAGCCAGGGCTCCCCCCGGCGCTCGCCAGGAGCGACCCTTGCACGAACGCCTTCGTGAACATCGACGGCTGCAGCTGCAGCGCCCCGTCGGCCAGCCAGACGAGCCCCAGCAGCACCTGCAGCCGTCGCCGCCCCCCGGCCGCTGGCGCCGTGGCGCTCGAGCGGGCCGCATCCGCCCCGCATCTGCCCTCGCCCACCGCACCCACCTCCTCCCGAGGTCGCCCGTCCCTGCCGGACGCGACCCGCACGTGCACCCCTGCAGTCTGGGCACGCACCAGCCCCGCCGGTCAGGTGGATCCCCCTAGCGGGTGGGCCGAGATCGCCGTGTCGCCCACCGTGGATCCTCGGGGCGCCCGCCCGGGTCCGGCTGGCTGGCCGGCCGGCCGGCGGTGGTGGCGGTCGGGTTGCGGCCGGGTAGGGGTCGGGTTGCGGCCGGGTAGGGGCCGGGTGGCGGTCGGTCAGATGCGCACCACCGGCGACATCCCGAGACGGCGGCCCTGGGGGTCGAGCGCGGCCACCGCCACGTGCGAGCCGACCGGGTGCAGCGTGACGGCCGTCTCGAAGCCCGACTTCGGCACGTGACCGATCCTCGTGAGCGACCGGGGGGAGCTCCCCGACACGAGCTCCCAATGGGCCACGTCGGTGGCCCCGTTCCAGCTCACGTGTGCGGCGTACCCCCCGATGGCGTCCTTGTCGACGACGAGGCGCGGCGAGGTCTGCGGCAGGCCGTGCCACACCCCGCGAAAGGCCCGGTACGACTGGTGGTTGGTCGGCAGCCGCACGTCCAGCAGCAGGTTGCCCTCGGCGTCGAACTCGCTGGCGTACGGCTCGGTGCCCCAGCCGACGAACACGTGGCCGTCGGGCAGCACCTGCACGCTGCCCTCGTAGAAGGCCAGCAGGCCCAGCGGGTGGGTGTAGGCACGCGTCAGCGACACCCGCCGCCCCCCCTCGTCCACCCGCAGCAGCAGGCCGCGCGACTGGCGCTCCTCGGCCGGGGTGGCGGCGTCGTCGAACACCGTCATCGCCGTCGGCCCGACCCGGCGGACGTGGTGCTGCCACTCGAAGTTGGCGCCCTTGCCGATGGCGAAGTCGGACCGCTTCCCGCCCAGCCGCCAGATGACGGCACCCGTGCGCCGGTCGATCCGGTAGACGGCCCACGTGTTGCGCCCCGACACGAGCAGGCTGTGGTCGTCCCACAGCGACACCGAGTTGACGTGGAAGTAGTCCATCGGGGTCGGGCTCACCGGCGTGTACGACTCGTCCACCCCCACGTGGTCCAGGCTGTTCCACTGGAACCGCACCTTGCCGGTGGCCACGTCCACCTCCTGCACCACGCTCTCGAACACCGAGCCGTCCTTCGGGCCTCCCACCTTGGACAGATCGGCCGCCCGCTGGCGGTAGGCCGTGATGAGCGCCGTCCCCTCCGGGGTGAGCGTCAGCTCGTGCAGGTCCGTCTGCAGCCCGTTGCCCGCCTTGATGGTGGCCACCTTCTGGTACGTGCTGTCCAGCACGTACCCGTTGCCGTAGCCGATGCCGCCCACGATGTTGCCGGTCCAGTACGTGAGCACCGGCTTGCCCCGGTAGGTCTGGACCTCAAGGTTGGTCGCCAGCTGGCTCGTCGGCACGAACCACACGAGCTGCCCTCGCACGTCGGTCATCGACAGGCCCATCTGGCTGCCCCCCGGCGTGCTCGGCACGCCACGCACCCCCGGCAGCAGGCTCGGCGTGAGCAGCACGTGGCCCGTCGACCGCTCGACGCCCAGGTCGGCCACCTGCAGGTGGGGCGGCCGCAGGTCCGGCTCGGTCACGAAGTGGCCGTACGCCGCCGACCCCGGCGGGGCGGCGGCCGCTCCCGACGGCGCCGGGCTGAGCTGCTGGCCGATCTGCCAACCGCCCACCCCCGACAGCGCAGCCGTCCCGAGCAGCCCGCCGCTCAGCAGCACCTTGCGCCGCGACACCGTCCCCGCCCGGCGAGCCGATCCGGTCGCCCCGTCCGTCTCCCCGGCCACCGCCGTCTCCCCGGTCGTCCCTGCGTCCCTCGTCATCGCTGCCTCCCCATTACCCGAACGGGACGACCGCCCACACGGCCGCACCGAGCGCTCCCGCAGCGGGCCCCGCCGAGCGGTGCCGCCGCGCCGGGTGACCGCCTCTGGTCGCCCTCTCGAGGGTATGTGACAGATCTGTGACGACTCTGAAGGCAACATGAACGTCTGGTGAGCGCCCCGGCGCCGGGTCAGGCGGGGGTTCGGCGGGGGTTCGGCGCCGGGTCAGGCGGGGGCGTCCAGCTCGGCCAGGGCCGCCTCTCCGGCCGGTCCCGACCCGGTGCGCGCCTCGAACCTGGCCTCGATCCGCCCGAAGCGCCACACGGCCAGCGCCACGGCCCAGGTCACGGCGAACAGGCCGACGATCACGAACCCGGCAGTGCTCAGGTTGAAGCTGGACACGGCCCGCCAGAAGGCGCCGTGCAGGTGCGCCTCGGTCGGCAGCAGCCCGAGCAGCTCGACCGTGCCGATGAGCACCGCCACCGCCACCGACAGGCCGGTGATCACCAGGTTGTAATACAGCTTGCGCACCGGCCGGGCGAATGCCCAGCCGTAGGCGAAGTTCATGAAGCAGCCATCGGCAAGGTCGAAGGTGACCATCCCGGCAGCGAACAGCAGCGGGAGCGACAGCACGGCGAAGAACGGCAGCCCGTTGGCCACGGCCGTCCCGGACAGCACCAGCAGGGCGACCTCGGTCGCCGTGTCGAACCCGAGCCCGAACAGCACGCCGATCGGGTACATCTTCCAGGGCGCGTCGATCCGCCGGGCCAGCGGCCCGAGGAACCGGTTCATCAGCCCCCGCCGGTCCAGCTCCGCCTCGAGGGCCGCCTCGTCGTGGCGGCCACGGCGGGCCTCCCCGAACAACCGGCCGAGCGACACCAGGATCGCCAGGTTGAGCGCGGCGATCACGTACAAGAAGGCCCCCGACACCCCGGTGCCCACCACCGTCGCCACCCGGTGCAGCCCGGACCCGCCGTTGCGCACCTGCTGGTCCAGCGCCCGGATCCCGAGGTTGAGCAGCACGGCGAGCACCAGCACCACGCTCGAGTGGCCGAGCGAGAAGAAGTACCCCACGCTGAGCGGTCGCCGGCCCTCGCTCATCAGCTTGCGCGTCGTGTTGTCGATCGCCGACAGGTGGTCGGCGTCGAACGCGTGGCGCATCCCGAGCGTCAGCGCCAGCACCCCGGTCCCCACCCCGAACACCTCGGTGTGCGACAGCCGGTAGTGGTGGCCCACCGCCACCAGCAGCAGCGTCAGCCCGGCGCCGTACAGCGCCACCACCGACCCCACCATGGCACCCAGCCGGCTCCACTCCCCCCGCGACAGCGACGAGCGTCCCGCACGGCCAGCCGCCGCCCGGCTCACCGCCCGCCCCGTCCTGCCACCCGCCGCCTCCTCGCCATCCCGACCCGCGCCCGCTCCGGCCCTCACGCATCGACGATGCTACTGCGAACCATTCGCACCTGGGCAAGGGCCCGGCCGCACGGCGCGGTACCCTGGCACCCATGGCCAGGCAGCCGGCCGAGCTCGGCACCCACCACCCCGCCGCCGCCGCCACCGCCGAGCGCGACGTCGAGGCGGCCGTCGACCACGCCCTCGACCAGCTCCGGGCGAGCGGCGCCCGCATCACGACGTCCCGGCGGCTGCTCCTTCGCTGCCTCTACACCGCTGGCTCCCACCGCACGGCCGAGGAGCTGGCCGCCGACGTGCAGGCCCTCGCCCCCGACGTCCACCTGTCCACCATCTACCGCAACCTCGACGAGCTCGAGCGGCTCGGCCTCGTCCACCACGCCCACCTCGGACACGGCCCGGCCAACTACCACCTCCCCGACGAGGCCCACAGCCACCTCGTCTGCGAGGAGTGCGGCACCACCTTCGAGGCGCCCGTCGGCTTCTTCCAGGCCCTCGCCACCGCTGCCCGGACCCGCTACGGGTTCACCATCGACCCCCGTCACTTCGCCGTGCTCGGTCGCTGCGCCGCCTGCGCCACGGCGCCCGACCCTGCGACCCCGGACGGCCCGCCACACCCCCGCGGCGCCTCACTCTCCCCTGGAGACCTCCTGGTCCCGGCCTCGGAGCAACCGGAACACGCGCTGGCGGCTCACCCCGAACCGCTGGGCGACCTCGGCGGTGCTCGCCCCCTCCTCGACCAGGGTGGCGGCGAGCACTCGCCGTAGCACCGAGCCCGCCTCGGTCAGGCCGTTCAGCACGGTCCCGAGCACCGCCAGCACACCGTCCGTCCCGTCCGTCCCCGCCGTGGCGTCACGCCACGACAGCCCCCGCTCGCGGCGAGCCCGCAGCCGGCGGACCTGCTCCCCGAGGGCGCGCTCCGTGGCGGCGCTCGCCTCGAGCGTCTCCTCCAGGCCCTCGAGCGCCTCCAGCACCGGATCCGTGCCCCCGCTTCCCGGCGAGCCGCCGACCGGGGCCGGCACCCCGCCAGCCGGCACTGCGTTCGGGCGCACCTCGCCAGCCTTCACCGAGACGTCACGGTCCTGCTCCATGTGCAGGTTGATTCCCGTCAACGACGATTGGCATGCGTCGCCCGGCCCGGCGAGCCCCCTCGCCGGCCCGGCCGGCGGCGGCAGGGGCGGGGTCGGCGGGGCAGGGGCGGCCCGCCGGACCTTCAGGCGACCGGTCGCTCGCCGACGGTGGTCACCCGGTAGCCGTGGCGGGTCGCCGGGAAGTAGTCCCAGCTGGCGTGGTGCTGGGTGCACCGGTTGTCCCACAGGGCCACCGAGTTGGGCTCCCAGTGCAAGCGCACCTGCCAGGCGATCCCGTTGGCCACGTGGTCGAACAGGAGGTGCAGCAGGGCGGCGCTCTCGGCCTCCTTCAGCTCGACGATCCGGCTCGTGTAGCCCGAGTTGACGTACAGCGCCTTGCGACCGGTCACCGGATGGGTGCGCACGACCGGGTGCACGTTCTCGGGGTAGCGGGCGTCCGGGTCCTTGTAGCCGTAGCGCGGCCCGGCGTGCCGCCCCGAATGGACGGCGGTGAGCCCGGACACCAGCTGCTGCAACGGAGCCGACAGCTGGTCGTAGGCGGCGTACATCGAGGCGAACACCGTGTCGCCGCCGACCGGCGGCACCGTCTCGATGCGCAGCATGGACAGCGCCGGCGGGCGCTCGTCGCAGGACACGTCCGAGTGCCAGCCCTCCCCCGGCACCGCCTCGCTCGTGGCGTCGGCGTGGATCACCATCACCTCCTCCGGCACCCCCGCCGGGCCCTTGACCCCGGGGAAGCGGTGGAGCTGGCCGAGCAGCCGGCCGGTCGCCACCTGCTGGTCGAGCGTCATGTGCTGGTCGCGGAAGAACACCACGGAGCGCTCGGCCACGAGCGCCGCCACCTCGGCCGCCCCGGACGGACCGAGCTCGGCGAGCTGCACGCCGCACACCTCGGTCCCGATCCGGCTCGTCAGGTCGGTCCGGGTGACCGCCCCCGTCAGGGTCATCGACCCCCTCCGACCGGCGCCGACGCCCGCTCGATCGCGGCTCGGACCACCGGGTCGTCGCCGGTGCCGAGCACCCGCCAGTCCTCGCCGGGCTCGAGGATCTTCTCGGCGCCCCGGATCGAGGCGAAGTCACCGTGGAGCGCCGGCGGCTCCTTCCCCTCCGCCACCGCCCGGGCGGCGTTGAGCAGGATGGTGCGCATCCGGATGATCGACACGTCGGTCGTCCCGAGGTGCTCCTCGCTCCGGTCGTAGATCGCCCCCATCGACTCGGTCACCATCAGGTCCTGGCTCACGAAGTCGCTCACCCCGCTGAAGCTCCCCTTCCGCTGCATCTCGCGGTCGATCTGGTAGTCGTTCTCGGCCGTGTGGGTCCGCTCGATCGCTCCGTCCCGGCTGCGGGTGAAGCTGCTCGTGAACGGGGCCACCGAGAACAGGTTGGCCCCGCCGAGCCCGTCCGGGTTGACCGACGTCGCCGGTGCCGTGACGAGGCCGTAGCGCCAGCACGTCTCGTCGTCACGCGGCACGAACAACCCCTGGCGCCACGTCACCGGCACGGTGGCCACGAGGGTGCCGTAGGGGACCACGTAGGCGGTCACCCGCACGTGGGTGTGGCCGTTGGGCGTCCGCCGGATGCCGGCGTACTTGTAGCCGTACCAGGTCTCCTCCACCTCGAGCCGGGGGGCACGGTCGTGGCGCCAGTACCGCCAGGACTGCGGGTTCGACGGGTACCCCGGCCGGTCGGACCCGTCGTCGGGGATGTCGTCGACGGCGTCGAACTGGTGCAGGTGGGAGATGTGGGCGGTGTCGAGGTTGCCCTCCATGGCCTGCACCCAGTTGCACGTCGTGAGGAGCTTCGTCGCCGACGCCTCTCCCGGCGCCAGCGACTCCGTCCCGAAGTCCCGGAACGGCGTCATGGTGTCCTTCGGGCCCATGTAGGTCCAGACGATCCCGCCCGACTCGTGGGTCGGGTAGGCCCGCGCCGTGATCCGCTCGGCGAAGGG
>JAKBAA010000074.1 GCA_021809425.1 Actinomycetes bacterium
CCGAGCACGTCCGTCGCCTCGCCGAGACCGGATCGTCCGTCCTCATCGTCGAGCAGCGGGCCCGGGCCGTCCTGGACATCTCCGACCGCACCTACGTGCTCGCCGGCGGCCAGGTCCAGATGGAGGGGACCCCGGCCGAGCTGTCGGGGAACCCTGCCTTCGTCGCCTCGTTCCTCGGGGCCAAGCTGGACTGAGCGTCCCCGGACGGCGGCGGCCCCGGGCGGCGGCGGCCCCGGGCGGCGGGGCGATGGTGCGCTAGGCTAACGATCGGTGGCGCCAGACGTCCGGACGGCGACGAGCGCCGATGCAGCGGAGCGGCGGCGGGCGTCGCTGGCGCTGGCAGTGATCGTGACGGGCGTGCTGATGACGGCGGTCGACACGACGATCGTGGTGCTGGCGCTGCCGGACATCGAGCGGACGCTGCACGTGCCGCTGTCCGGGGTGATCTGGGTGGTGATCAGCTACCTGCTGGTGATCACGCTGCTGGCCACCCAGGTGGGGCGGCTGGGGGACATGTTCGGCCGCGTGCGGATGTACGAGGCGGGGTTCCTGGTGTTCGTGGTCGGGTCGGCGCTGTGCGCCGTGGCGACGAGCGAGACGACGATCATCGCCTACCGGGTGCTGCAAGGGGTGGGCGGGGCGCTGATCACGGCGAACAGCGGGGCGGTGATCGCCGACACGTTCCCGGCGGAGCGGCGGGGGCGGGCGTACGGGTTCAACGGGGTGGGGTACAACCTGGGAGCGATCCTGGGGATCCTGCTGGGCGGGATCATCATCACGTACGTGTCGTGGCGGTGGATCTTCTGGATCAACGTGCCGACGGGGCTGTTGGCGTTCGGGCTGGCGGTGAAGGTGCTGCGGGGCGGGACGAGCGGGCAGCGGCCCAGGTTCGACCTGGGCGGGATGGCGCTGCTCGGGACGGGGCTGTTCGGGGTGCTGTGGGCGATGACCCGGCTGGCGACGTCGTCGTTCTCGGGGACGGTGGCGGTGGCGCTGGCGGGCGGGGTGGTGCTGCTCGGGGCGCTCGGGGTGGTGGAGGGGCGGCGGGCGGCGCCGATGCTGGACGTGCGGCTGTTCCGGATCCCGACGGTGACGCCGACGCTGCTGGCGGCGATGTTCCAGGGGCTGGCCAGCTTCGCCGTGCTTTTCCTGGTGATCATGTACCTGCAGGGGGTGCGCGACCTGTCGCCGCTGCACGCCTCGCTGGTGCTGGTGCCCGGCTACTGCATCGGCGGGGTGGCCGGCCCGCTCGGCGGGCGGATGGCCGACCGGTTCGGGGCGGTGTGGCCGGCGACGATCGGCCTCGGGATCCAGACGGTGGCGCTCGTGGTGTACGCCCAGCTGGGCGTGCACACCCCGCTGTGGCTGGTGGTGGTGGCAGCCGGGGCCAACGGGATCGGGGCGAGCGCCTTCTTCCCGGCCAACAGCTCGGTGGTGATGCGGGCCGTGCCGGACGACCAGTTCGGGATCGCCTCGGGGTTGTTGCGGACGTTCGCCAACGTCGGGATGGTGTTCTCGTTCACCGTGGCCATCCTGGTCGCTGCCCGTTCCATCCCGCGAGGGCTCGCCTTCGCCATCTTCGCCGGGACCACCCACCTGAGCCACCACCTCGGGGCGACCTTCACGGGCGGGCTGCACGCCGCCTTCTACGCCTCCATCACCTTCATGGCGCTCGCCGCCGCCTTGTCGGCGACGCGGGTGCTCGGGCGGCACCGGGTCCCGGCCGGCGCAACCCCGCCGGGGCCGGCGGGCGGGCCGGCGGGCGGGCCGGCGGGCGGGGCAGCGCAGGGGGCGGCGCAGGTGGCGGCGTCCCACCCGGAGGAGGGCGCCCCGGTGTGACGGGCGGAGGGGGCGGTCAGCGGAGGGGGACGGCCGTGCACTCGAGGGTGCGGATCGGAGCCGACAGGACCGCCTCGAGGAAGGCGTCGGGGGTCGGGTAGGGGCGGTCGGCGACGGTGACGGACGGGACGGCGAACACGTGGCGGCGCTCCTGGAAGGGCCACGGGTCGAGGGCGAGGGTGTGGCGGCCGGCGTTGTGGCAGCGGAGCTGGCCGGTGGCGCCGGCCCCGAGGGGGAGCGGGCCGATGGCGCCGTCGGCGCTGGCGAAGTAGCAGTACTGGAGGGACAGCCGGTCCCAGACCTGCAGGCGGAGGTAGGTGGCCCGGATGGCCGGGTCCTCGCTCGGGTGACCGTGGGGGGTCGACGCCCCGGATCGTGCGGCGAGGGCCACCTGGAGCGCCGCCATGTCGGCCAGGAGCTCGTCGACGATGGCCCGCTCCTCGTCGCTCAGGTCGAGCTGGATGAGCTGGAAGGTCCCGTAGCGGGCGTTGTACAGGCCGGCGCCGTGCATGCTGACGAGGAGCCCGGCGAAGGGGTCGACGGCGGCCATCCGCTCGATGGCGGCCCGGTAGAGGGGGACGTGCTCGAACGGGGTGAGCTCCAGGAACTGGACCGGCTGGCCGGTGGCCGGGTCGAGGGTCGGGTAGAGCTCCCAGGTGCCCCACCCGTCGTCGTGGTGGGTGGCCGCCAGGCGGACGCTGTCGGTGCGGGTGTCGTCGGCCGGGACCTCGTCGCTGCCCCAGGCGGCGGCGAAGGCGCCCGTCTGGCGGCCGTGGTCGGGCTGGCGCACCACCGTCAGCCCTTCGGCCGACCGGCTGAGGATCATCGCGGGCTCCTTGCCCCGGGGGGCCCGTCGGCCGGGGCGGCGGGGTCGGCGGCGGGGTCGGCAGCAGGGTCGGCGGCGGGATCGGGGGCCTGCCGGCGGAGCCGGGCCCGGACCGTGCCGCGGGGCGCCGTGGCCAGCCCGAGGAGCTGGGCTGCCGGCCCACCGGCGCCGGCCTCCCCCTGGACGGGCCCCCGGACGGGCCCCCGGACGGGCCCCCGGACGGGCGGCTGGACGGGCGGCGGGCGGGGCGAGAGGCGGTCGGTGGCGAGGGTGACGTCGACCACCCCGAGGGCCGGCACCTCGGCGAGGGCACGGCGGGCCATGAGGAGGGCCAGGTGCTGGACCGAGGCGCTGTCGTCGGTGGCGAACGCCGCGAGAAGCGCCCGGCGGACACCGGCACGGAGGGCCACCCAGTCGACCTGGCGGTCGCCAGGGGAGGCCTCCCACCACGCCTCGAGGTCGCCGCCGATCGCCCGGTCGGCTGCCGGGCGGGTGGTGGTGTAGGCGTCGACCACGAACCCGTCGAAGCGGTTGCCGGAGGTCCGAAGGAGGGACACCCCCCGGAGGCGGGCACGGCAGCGCACGGTGCCGCCGCGCCGGCGGGCGGTGACGGCGGCCAGCTCGCTGGTGGTGGCGGCGTGGGCGTGGCCGGCCCCGCCGAGCGCCTCGAGGGGGCGCACCTCGAGCGACACGGCCACGTCGGGCAGGTACGGGTAGCGGTCGGCGAGGGCGGCGACGGCCTCGAGCGCCATCGTCTCGGGGGCGGCCCCGGGGAGCTGGCCGAAGCGCTCCTGGACGATGTCGGCGAGGGCGTCGGTGGTGACCATCCTGGCATTGTCCCCGTCCAGGTACGCCTCGTCGATGCCCCCGGTGAGGGAGACCCGGGCGGTCAGCTGGCGGGCCCGCTCCCCCGCCGTGCGCCGGTCGACCTCGACGAGGCAGATGGCCGTCTTCCCGTAGCGGAGCGGGCCGGCGGCGACGGGCGGGAGGCCGGCCGGCCTCATCGGGCGAGCCGGTCGGCGCTCGCCGCCTCGAGGGCACCGATCACCTCGTAGAAGGCGAGCGCCACCACGCTGACCACGACGACGGTCGCCCAGAGGGTGGAGAAGTCGGAGGTGATGAGGGCAGCCGCCATGAGGTGGCCGATGCCGTCCCCGGTGATCAGCCACTCGGCCAGGACGGCCCCCAGGATGGAGCCGGGAACGGCCACCTTGGCCGCGGCGAACAGGCTGGGGACGGCATAGCGCGAGCGGACCCGGACGAGGGTGCCGAGGCGAGACAGGTTGTAGGCGCGGGCCAGCTCGAGCGCCTGGGGGGGCGCGCTCTCGAGGCCGGAGGTGACGAGGACGAGGGTGGGCACGAACGTGATGACGGCGGCGATCACGACCACCCCGACGAGGCCCTGGCCGAAGACGAGGGTGATGAGGGGGGTCATGGCGATGAGGGGGACCGAGCGCAGGGTCATCACGATGGGCATCACCGCCGAGCCGAGCGAGGGGAGCTGGTCGATCACGACCGCCCCGCCCACCCCGGCGGCCGAGCCGACGAGCCAGCCGACGAGGGCGTCGCGCAGCGTGGTGTCGAGGGCCGACAAGGCCACGGCGCGGTTGGCGGCGGCCCCCGGGCCGGTGACGAGGAACGACCAGATGGCGGCGGGCGACTTGGCGAAGTAGGGGGACAGCCCGGACAGCTTGAGGGCGAGCGCCCACACGACGACGAGGCCGGCCAGGGTGGTGAGCGGGGACAGCGCCCGGGCCAGGCGCCGGGCGGGGGTGCGCGGGCGGGGGCGCGCCGCCGTGGCGAGCGCCGTGCCGGTGCCGGCCGGGCCGGCGACGAGGCGAAGGAGGAGGCGGACGGCACCGTAGGCGGCCCCGGAGACCAGGGTGGCCACCACCCCGATGGCCCAGGTGCGCGGCACCTGGAGGTTCTGCTCGGCGCTCACCATGGCGACCCCGAGGCCCTGGGTGCCGCCCAGGTACTCGCCGATGATGGCCCCCAGGATGGCAGCCGGGGCCGACAGGGCGAGGCCGCCGGCGGCGCGCGGGATGGCGGCGCGCAGGCGGACCCGGAACAGCTGGGACAGGCGGCCGCCGCCGAAGGCGTGGGCCACCTCGAGCAGCCCGGCGGGGGTGTCGGCGAGCCCGGTCATGCAGGCGACCAGGCTGACGAAGAACACCGACAGGGCGGCGATCATCACCTTGGCCATCCCCGAGCCGAGGAAGATGAGGAGCAGCGGGCCGACGGCCACGGTGGGGACGCAGTAGGTGAGGGCCCCCATCCGCTCGAGCGGGCGGGCGACGGCCGGGACGACCAGGGCCAGCCCGGCCAGCGCCACGGCGGCCCCGTTGCCGATCACGAACCCCCAGCCGGCCTCCGACAAGGTGGTGGAGAGGTCGCCAAAGTAGAACTGGTCGCGCACCATCGCCGACACCACCGCCCCCGGGGTCGGCAGCACGTGGCGGCCGGCGAACAGGGTGAGGGCGAGCAGCTCCCACAGGACGAGCACCACGGCCACCCCGACCGCCCCCCGCCACTGGCCGGCCACCCTCGACGCCACCTGGCGGGCCGGACGGGCGGTTGCGAGCAGCCCGGCCATGTCAGCGGGCGGGCGCCACGTCGGCGGTCCCGGCCGGCTCCGCCTCGTCGAACAGGAGGCGGGAGATCTCGTCGCAGCGCTCGTGGAAGGCCGGCGAGCGCAGCAGCTCGGGGGTGCGCGGGCGGGGCAGGTCGATCGAGCGGGTGGCCACCACCCGCCCGGGACGGGGCGCCAGCACGGCGACCGTGTCGGCCAGGAAGACCGCCTCGCTGATCGAGTGGGTCACGAGCACGGTGGTGGGCGAGCGCTCCGACCAGATCCGCTGCAGCTCGATGTTGAGCCGCTGGCGGGTCATCTCGTCGAGGGCGCCGAACGGCTCGTCGAGCAGGAGCACGGCCGGGTCGAGCACGAGGGAGCGGGCGATGGCCACCCGCTGGCGCATCCCGCCCGACAGCTGGGCCGGCTTGGCATCCTCGAAGCCGGCGAGGCCGACCAGCTCGACCAGGTCGCGCACCCGCCCGTCGTCGCGGCGCCGGGCGATCTGGAGGGGGAAGGCGATGTTGTCGGTGACGCTCCGCCACGGCAGCAGCGAGGCGTCCTGGAAGGCGACCCCCAGGTGGTGGCGGCGCCGTGCCATCTCGGGCGGCTCGTCGTGGACGAGCGCCGTGCCGCTGGTCGGCCGCTCCAGGTCGGCCAGGATGCGCAGCAGGGTCGACTTGCCGCACCCGGACGGTCCGATCAGGGCGAGGAACGAGCCGCGGGCCATGGCAAGGTTGACGTCCGACAGAGCCTCCACCTCGCCCTTCCGGGCGCGGAAGCGCTTGGAGAGCCCCTCCACCAGGATGCCGGGGGCAACCGCACCGCCCCGGCCGGGCGCTCCCACGAGGCCGGCCGGCACCGACCCGGCGGGGACCGTCCCGAGCAGCCCCGGACCGGCGGGCGCCGGGCCGGGCGGGGCGCCGCGTGCCGGCGAGGCGGCGGCGTCCACCGTCCCGGTGGCCGGCGCGCTGCTCACGAGATGACCCCGTGGGCGTACACCTCGGCCAGGATCTCGTTGGTGAACGACGACGGCGACGCCTTGGTGCCACCGAGGGCCAGCGAGTGGATCGTCTCGGACAGCACCTCCGGGGTCATCCAGAACAGCCCGTGCTGGTCGGTGGCCGGGCTCATGACGAGGGCCCCCTGGGCCTTCATGTCCAGGTACTGCTGCTGCAGGCTGAGCCCGAGCTTCTTGCCGTACACGTCGACGGCCAGGTGGGCGGCCTCGCTCGGGTCGGCGAAGGCGGCCCGCCATCCCTTGGCCTCGCCGGTCATGAGCGCCACGATCTGGCCTCGCAGGGTGGGGTCCTTGAGGTCGGCGGTCCGCACGATGTAGATGTCGTCGACGATCGGGTACCCGAAGTCGTTGAGGAGGAAGGCGTACGTCTTCACCCCCTGCAGGTCCAGGATGATCGGCTCGTTCGTGTAGAAGCCGACCAGCCCGTCGATCTGGCCCGAGGCCAGCGGCTGGGGGGAGAACTGGACGGTGTTCACCTTGACCGCCGACGCCGGGATCTTGTTGACCTTGAGGAAGGCGTTCCAGATGGGCAGGTTGGTGTCGGACACCCCGATGGTCTTGCCGATCATCTCCTTCGGGTTGCGGATCGGGTGGGACGCCCGGGACACGATGCAGGTGGGGCTCTTCTGGAAGGTCGCCCCGATCACGGTGAGGGGGGCCCCGTTGGCGATCGCCTGCAGCCCCTCGGCCGTGTGGGTCACCCCGACGAGCGCCCGGCCGCTCACCACGACCGGCTCCGGCGACAGGTTGGGGCCGCCCGGCAGGATGGTCACGTCGAGGCCGCCCGCCTTGTAGTAGCCGCGGCTCGCTGCCATCAGGCTGCCGGCGAACTGGACGTTCGGCAGGTAGTCCAGCTGGAGCCCCACCTTGGCCAGGGCGGCCCGGGGGGACGACGCCGACGCAAGCGGACCGACCAGGCCCGACAGGGCGGAGGCGCTCGAGGCGCCGAGCGCCACCACTCCGGCCCGCTTCAGGAAGCTCCGCCGGCTGAACCCGGTGGGCCCGTCACCCGTCGAACCCTCGACGTGGCTACGAGACAGGGAAGGAGCCGGCACGGTGCCTCCTCAGGCGGTCGGCGGGGTCACGTGCCCCGCGAGCTGGACGTGCCCCCTGTCTACGGGACCGATGTTTCCGGCCCGTTTCCTCGATGTTGCCGCACCGCAAACTCCGGCGTGCGCTGGCGAATGTGAACGGCGCGTTACCAGTTTCCGATCTGCCTGCACGGCGCTGCCATCGTTGGCCGGCCACGGCTAGGGTGGCGCGCTCCGGGCCGCCGCCCGCCATGGTCGTCGAGCCGGTCGGAGAGGAGCCAGGCACCGTGCAGCTGAGCCTCCACGAGCGAGAGCGGTTGCTGATCAGCCTGGCGGCCATGGTCGCCCACGACCGGCGCCGGCGGGGGGTGCTGCTGAACTACCCGGAGGCGGTGGCGGTCATCTCCTCGTTCGTCCTCGAGGGCGCCCGTGACGGGCGGGGGGTGGCGGAGCTGGCCGGTGCCGCTCGCGCGGTGCTGGCCCGCGGCGACGTGATGGAGGGGGTCCCCGAGATGGTGCACGAGGTGCAGGTGGAGGCCACCTTCCCGGACGGGACGAAGCTGGTGACCGTCCACGAGCCGATCCCGTGAGTGGCCCCCTGGTCCCGGGCGAGGTGGCACCGGCCGCCTCGCCGGTCACCCTCGCCGGGGAGCCGGTCGCCACGATCGCCGTGTACAACACCGGCGACCGCCCGATCCAGGTCGGCTCGCACTACCACCTGGCCGAGGCCAACCAGGCGCTCCGGTTCGACCGCTCCGTCGCCTGGGGGTGCCGCCTCGCCATCCCCGCCGGCACCGCCGTGCGCTTCGAGCCGGGCATCGAGCGCCAGGTCGAGCTCGTCCCGTTGGCCGGTCGCCGCCGGGTGCCCGGTCTGCGAGGGCTCGCCGGCGGGTCGCTCGACGCGCCCGGTGCCCCCGGTGCGCCCGGTGCGCCCGGTGCCCCCGGTGCCCCCGGTGCCCCCGGGAGTCCCGGAACCCCCGGAAGCGGTCCATCGTGAGGGAGCTGGCGCGCGAGCGGTACGTGGCGCTCTACGGGCCGACGACCGGCGACCGGGTGCGGCTGGCCGACACCGACCTGTGGATCGAGGTCACCGAGGACCGGTGCGGCCACGGCGACGAGGCGATCTTCGGCGGCGGCAAGGTCATCCGGGAGTCGATGGGCCAGTCGGCGGCGACCCGTGCGGAGGGGACGCCCGACCTCGTGATCACGGGGGCGATCGTGCTCGACCACTGGGGGATCGTGAAGGCCGACGTGGCGGTCCGTGACGGCCGGATCGTCGGGATCGGGAAGGCCGGCAATCCGGACGTCACCGACGGGGTGGGCGAGGCGCTCGTGATCGGCCCGTCGACCGAGATCGTGGCCGGCAACGGGTTGATCCTGACGGCAGGGGCCATCGACTGCCACGTCCACCTGATCTGCCCGCAGATCCTGGAGGAGGCGCTCGGGGCGGGCGTCACCACCATCATCGGCGGCGGGACCGGGCCTGCCGAGGGGACCCGGGCGACGACGGTGACGCCCGGGTCGTGGTACCTGGCCCGCATGCTGGAGGCGCTCGACGCCTGGCCGGTCAACGTGGCACTGCTGGGCAAGGGCAACACGACGTCGCGCCCCGCCCTGGTCGAGCAGCTGGCCGGCGGGGCGTCCGGGTTCAAGCTGCACGAGGACTGGGGGTCGACACCGGCGGCCATCGACGCCTGCCTGTCGGTCGCCGACGAGACCGGCGTCCAGGTGGCGCTGCACTCGGACACGACCAACGAGGCCGGGTTCGTCGAGGACACCCTGGCGGCGATCGCCGGGCGGGGCATCCACGCCTACCATACCGAAGGTGCCGGGGGCGGCCACGCGCCGGACATCCTGGTCGTGGCCAGCCGGCCGAACGTGCTGCCGTCGTCGACCAACCCAACGATGCCGCACACGGTGAGCACGGTCGACGAGCACCTGGACATGCTGATGGTCTGCCACCATCTCAACCCACGGGTCCCCGAGGACCTGGCGTTCGCCGAGAGCAGGATCCGGGCGTCCACGATCGCCGCCGAGGACGTCCTGCACGACCTCGGGGCCATCTCGATGATCGGCTCCGACGCCCAGGCGATGGGGCGGGTGGGCGAGGTGGTGCTGCGGACGTGGCAGACCGCCCACGTGATGAAGCGACGCCGGGGGCCGCTCCCCGGCGACGGCCCCGCTGACAACGGGCGGGCGCGCCGCTACGTCGCCAAGCACACCATCTGCCCTGCCGTCGCCCACGGGCTCGACCACGAGGTCGGCTCGGTCGAGGTGGGGAAGCTGGCCGACCTCGTCCTGTGGGACCCGGCCTTCTTCGGCGTCCGGCCCAAGCTGGTGGTGAAGGGGGGCATGATCGCCTGGGCGGCCATCGGCGACGCCAATGCCTCCATCCCGACCCCCCAGCCGGTCCTGGCGCGTCCGATGTTCGGGGCCTCGCCGCGCGTGGCGGGGCGCACGAGCGTCGCCTTCGTGGCCCCGCTCGCCCTCGAGCAGGGCCTGGCGGAGCGGCTGGCGCTCGAGCGCCGGCTGGTCCCCGTCGGCGACGTCCGCCGGCGGACGAAGGCCGACATGGTCAACAACGACGCCTGCCCGGACATCTCGGTCGATCCCGACAGCTTCACCGTGCGGATCGACGGCGAGGTGGTCGAGCCCGACCCGGCGCCCGTGCTGCCGATGGCCCAGCGCTACTTCCTCTTCTAGCGTGGCGACGCTCGGCGACCAGGTGGTCCACGCCCTGCTGCTCGGCGACGCCCGCCTGCCGACCGGGGCGCACGCCCACTCGGGTGGGGCCGAGCAGGCGGTCGACGCCGGGATCGTCGACGACGAGCCGACCCTGCGCGACTTCCTCGAAGGGCGCCTCGACACCGGCATCGCGCTGGAGGCGCACGCGGCGGCGCGTGCCTGCCACCTGCTCGCGACCCTCCCGGGGGTGGTGGCGGCCGGGGCGCTCCAGGCGGTCGACGCCGCCGTCGATGCCCGGCTGGCCTCGCCGGTGGCCCGCGCCGCCTCGCGACGCCAGGGTGCCCACCACCTGGCGGCCGCCCGCCGGATCGTCCCGTCGGCGGCGCTCGAGCTGGTGGCATCGCTCCGCCCCGACCCCCACCTGTGCCTGGCCGTCGGCGCGGCCGGGGCCGCCGCAGGACTGTCGCCGGCGGCCGCCGCCGGGATCGTCGCCTACCAGGGCCTGGCCGGGGCCGCCTCGGCGGCGCTGCGCCTGCTCGGGCTCGACCCGGTGGCCGTCTCCCGGGTGCTGGCGTTGCTGGCACCTGCGTGCGAGCAGCTCGCCGCAGCCGCCGGTGCCGGTGCCGGTGCCGGTGCCGGTGCCGGTGCCGGTGCCGGTGCCGAAGGCTGCCTGCCGGCAGGCGGCGCACCGGCGCTCGACCGACTGATGGAGCAGCATGGACGGCGAAAGGATCGGCTCTTTGCATCGTGACGGGGCCCACGGCATGGGTGGGAACGGAGCGCACCACGAGGGAGCACGCCGGGTGGCCGACAAGGAGCGGCGGGCGGCGCGCATCGGGATCGGGGGGCCGGTCGGGTCGGGCAAGACGGCGCTCGTCGCCGAGCTGTGCCGGCGGCTGCGGGACCAGCTGAGCCTGGGGGTGGTGACCAACGACATCTACACGACCGAGGATGCCGACTTCCTGCGCCGGGCGGGCGTGCTCGACGACGACCGGATCGCAGCGGTGGAGACGGGGTGCTGCCCGCACACGGCCATCCGGGACGACATCGCCGCGAACGTGGCGGCCGTCGAGGAGATGGAGGCGGCCCATCCCGACCTGGACCTCGTGCTGGTCGAGTCGGGTGGGGACAACCTGACGGCGACCTTCAGCTACGGCCTGATCGACCGCCAGATCTTCGTGGTGGACGTGGCCGGCGGCGACAAGGTGCCGCGCAAGGGGGGCCCGGGGGTGACCCGGTCGGACCTGTTGGTGGTGAACAAGGTGGACCTCGCCCCGCTCGTCGGGGCCGACCTGTCGGTCATGGCACGCGACGCCGCCGACCAGCGGGGAGAGCGGCCGGTGGCGTTCGTGTCGCTGCGCACCGGTGAGGGGGTCGGGTCGGTGGTCGCCTTCGCCACCGCCGTCGTCGAGGTGGCCCGGGGCGGGGGGTCCGGCGGCCGGTGAGCCCGGGCGGGTGCCAGGGCCGCCCGCTGGTCGGGTCCGTCACGGCTGCGGTGGCGGCGAGCGCCCGGTCGGGGTCGGGGGCACGCCGGCGGGCACCACGGCTCACGGCGCTGTCGTGCTCGGGCTCGCTGGCGCTGCGGGCGGCGGGTGATGCCCTGTACCTCGTCGGGGCCGGGGCGCACCCGGTGGGCGGGGACGAGACGTCGGTGCGGCTGTCGTTGGCGGAGGGGGCGACCGCCAGGGTGGCGTCGGTGGGCGCCACCCTGGCCCGGCGAGGCCCGGGCGGGGAGCGGTCGCGCCAGCGGGTCGAGCTGGTGCTGGCCGACGGAGCGGCGCTCGACTGGGCGCCCGAGCCGGGGATCGCGGCGGCGGGTTGTGACCACCGGGCGGTCACGGTGGTCGAGATGGCCCCGACCGCCCGGCTGTCGCTGGCCGAAGAGGTGGTGCTGGGCCGCCACGGGGAGGACCCGCCGGGGTCGTGGACGGTGCGCACCGAGGTCGTCGTCGGGGGCCGGCCCCTGCTGGTGAGCGAGCTCGGGCTGGGCCCGGCGAGCCGGTCGTGGCGGTCGAGCGCCTGCTTCTCGGGGGCGGGCGCCCTAGCGTGCCTGGTCCTGGTCGACCCGGGAGCCCCCGCCGGCAGCCTCCGCTCGGCGACCGCCGAGGTGGAGGGAGCCGTCGGGGTGGCACTGCCGTTGGCCGGCCCGGGGATCGAGCTGCTGGCGTGGGGCGACCGGCTGGGAGCGGCGCGAGCCGTGCTCGGGCAGCTCAGGTCGATGGCGGTCGGCTAGGACCGGGCGGCCGGGCGCAGCAGGTGGTGCCAGCCGGCGAGCATCTGGCTGTCGGACCAGACGTCGGCCCGAGCTAGGCGCCCGGCGGGCGGCCCGAGGCGGGGCCGGGCTCGAGGAAGATGCCGGCGAAGAGGTCGACCAGGTGGTCGAAGGCGTCGAGGGGAAGGACGTGGGCGACGAACTGGTCGGGGCGTACCACCACGGCGCAGCCGTGGTCCCGGCTGATGGAGCGGGCGGCGAAGATGTCGGCGTCGCCGGGGAGGGGACAGAAGACCTTCTCGTAGTCGATCAGGCCGAAGCGGCCCTTGCGGGGGAGGAGGATGTCGGGGAGGGAGGCCAGGGCGACCTGGTGGTGGGGCTGCTGCCAGATGGCCCGGAGGTCGATGACGGCGTCGGGGAGGGCGCCGGGCGGGGTGAACCGGCGGAGGGGGGAGGCGGCGGAGGCGAGCTGCTCGCAGAGGGCGCGGCAGCGGGAGGAGGGGCTCTCGGGGGGGTGGTGGTCGGCGAACAGGTAGAGCCGCCAGGCGCCGTCGGCCCGGGCGACGTGGCCGAGCTGGACCTGCTTGGCGTCGGCCAGGCGGACGACCGGGGCCGAGTGGAAGCGCATGCCGACCGGGAAGCCACCGGCAAGGTGCTGGAAGGTGGGCGGCCCGGTGAGGATGGAGGGGCGGTAACGGGTGGCGGTGCCGGCGGTGTAGGCAAGCTGCTGGGCGAAGTAGCCCTGGAAGGCGTCGGCCTCGGCGGCAGCCTGTTGGGGGGAGGCGTCGGGGGTGGGAGGGGCGCTCATGGCCCGGGCGAACTCGCGGTCGAAGTCGATCAGCTCCTGGGCGACCGCCTGGCGCTCGTCGGAGTAGGTGAGGAGGAGGTCCGGGCGGGCCTGCCCCCGGAGGACGGCGGCCAGCTTCCAGCCGAGGTTCCAGCCGTCGGCCATGGACACGTTCATTCCCTGGCCGGCCTTGGCGCTGTGGGTGTGGCAGGCGTCACCGGCGATGAGCACCCGGGGGGGGCGGCCGGCGGCGACCTCGTCGGGGGTGAGGTCGTCGAAGCGGTCGCAGAGGCGCTGGCCGATGTCGTAGACGGACCACCAGCCGATCTGGCGGGCCTCGATGGTGTACGGGTGGAAGATGCGGTTGGCCACGGCAAGGAGCTGGTCGGTGGTGACCGACCGGTCCTGCACCGCCTGGCGGTCGGTGGCGGGGTCGAGCTCGATGTACAGGCGCACCAGGTAGCCGCCCTCGCGGGGGATGACGATGAGGTTGCCACCGTTTGCCGACTTGATGATCGTCTTGAGCCGGATGTCGGGGAAGTCGGTGACGGCAAGGAGGTCCATGACCCCCCACGAGGTGTCGGTGCGGTCGCCGACCAGCTGGCGGCCGATGGCCTGGCGGACGGCGCTCCGGGCGCCGTCGCAGCCGACGGCGTAGCGGGCCCGCACCACCGTGTGGTCGCCGGTGGGCTCGAGGTCCTTGACGTGGGCAAGGACGGCCCGGACCGGGTGGGAGGCGGACGGGTCGACCTGCAGGTGGTGCAGCTGGAGCCCGTAGGCCGGGCGGAGGCCGGTGGGTGACCGCTCCATGTCGTCACGCAGGAATGCCAGCAGGCGGGCCTGGTTGACGGTGACGTGGGGGAGCTCGGAGGTGTCCTCGTCGGTGTCCCGGACCCGGCCGGTCCGGACGATCCGGGTGGGGTCGGCCGGGTCGGGGGACCAGAAGGCGACCTCGTTGACCCAGTAGGCCTCGGGGAGCAGCCGGTCGACCAGGCCGAAGGCCTCCAGCATCTCGACCGTCCGGCAGGCCACCCCGTCGGCCTGGCCGATCAGGAGGGGGCCGTCGGCCTGCTCGACCAGGGCGGTGGTCAGGTCGGGGAAGCGGGCCAGCTGTGCGGCGAGCACCATCCCGGCCGGCCCGGCGCCGACGACGAGGACGTCCACCTCGTCGGGCACCCCGCCGGCACCGTCGAGGGAAGCCGGCCGGCGGTCGCCACCGAGGGGGTCGCCGGGGGTGTAGCCGTCAAGGTAGAGCTGCACTGCCTGCCCCTCCCGGGGGCGCCGACCGGTGGAGGGGCGCCCTGCTGCGCCGCCTCCTGGTGCCCCCCCTGTCGATCCTTCCAGCCGACGCCCGGGCGGTGTACCTTTTTCCACGGTGCGGAACGATCCGGGCCGCTCGTCGGCCGACAACGCCCTGCGGCTGGTCCTCCTGCTGACCGACGCCCGGCGGCTGCGGGTGACCGAGACGGCCCGCGCCCTCGGGGTGGCCCCGTCCACCGCCCACCGGCTGCTGGCCACCCTGTGCGCCCGGGGGTTCGCCCTGAAGGTGGGCGACCACAGCTACGTCCCCGGCCCCGCCTTCGCCCGGCTCGGGCTGGCCGACTCCCCGCGCAACCGGTTGCGCAGCGCCGCCTCGGTCCACCTGGCCGAGCTGACCCGCCGGGTGGGAGAGACCAGCAACCTGGTGGTCCGCGAGGACCGGTTCGTCCGGTTCCTGGAGTGCGCCGAGAGCACGGCCGCCCTCCGGGTGGGCTCCCGGGTGGGGGCCCTGCTGCCCGCCCACTGCACCTCCGGGGGCAAGGCGCTCTTGGCAACGCTGTGCGAGGAAGATCTGGACCGGCTGTACGGGGAGGGGCTTCCGGCCAGCCCGACCGCCAAGGCGCACGACCTCGCCACCCTGCGGGTCGAGCTGGCCCGGGTGCGGGCGGACGGGCATGCCGTCAACCGGGAGGAGAGCGAGGTGGGGGTGGTCGCCCTCGGCACCTGCGTCCGCCAGCCGGACGGCCGGTCGGTCGCGGCCATCTCGGTGGCCATCCCGTCCGCCCGCTACCGGGCCGGGCGGGCCCCGGCCATCGTGGCCGCCCTGCAGCGTGCCGCCGACGGGATCGGGGCCACCCTGTGACCGGGGCTGCCCGCCCGCGAGGCCCCGTCGGAGCCCGGGACCGGACGGCCGGCCTACCCGGGAGGCGAGGCGCCGAAGCGGCGGTCGCGGCGGGCCTCCAGCTTGGCCTTGGGCCCCTTCGGGCGGGGAGGGAGCGGCTCGTAGGTGCCCGGAGGGTGCAGGTTGCCCTTGTCGTCCTGCCACCACCCCATCGGAGGCTGGCGGTCGGGCTGGTTGAGCAGCAGCTGGCGCAGCCACGCCTTGCGCTCGCTCATGGTCATCCGTCCAGCCATGCCCGGGTCCTCCCGCTCGCTTGGTCCTGCCGGCGACGCCGGCCGGCGGTGGCGGCGCCGGGAGGTCGTCAAGGTTCGAGGTGCAAGCTGCACGATAGGCCACCGGGGCTCCCGGCCGGCAACGGCCACCGGCCGGGCCGACGGGCGGAGAAGGAGGAGCGGATGTCGATCGGGCCGACCGACCAGCTGGAGGAGGCGCTGCGAGTGGCCCGGTCGATGCTGGCCGAGCTGCGGGCCGACCTGCTGGGCCACCCGACCCCCTGCCCGTCGTGGGACGTGCGGGCGCTCGTCGACCACATGGTACGGGCCCCCCTGGTGGCGGTGGCCCGGATGACCGGCCAGGAGCCGCCGCCGCCGGCAGCGGCCCCGGCCACCGGGGTGGGCGGGGCGGGCAGCTGGGAGGTGGGCGAGGTGGTGGCCGCCCACGACCGGTCGGCGGCGGCGGCGATCGCCACGTTCGGGACGGCCGGGGCGCTGGAGCGGCTGGTGCGGTTCCCGTTCGGGACGATCAGCGGGAGGAGGTTGCGGTTCTTCGTGGCGAGCGACCAGGTGGTGCACACCTGGGACCTGGCGATCGCCCTGGGGCGGCCGCGGGAGGTGGCGACCGAGCTGTCGGGGCGGCTGCTGGGGGAGGCGGCGGAGATGGTGACGGACGACCTGCGCCGGGCGGACGGGTCGGGCCCGTACGGGCCGGCGCAGCCGGCGCCGGCGGGGGCGGGGGCGACGGACCGGCTGGCGGCATTCCTCGGGCGGATCGTCCCGCCGGGCTGACGGCCCGCCCCGCACCCCCGCACCCCCGCACCCCCGCACCCCCGCACCCCCGCACCCCCGCACCCGGCTCGTCCCTTGGCGCGGCTGGGCGCGGGGATGCTGCGCGGGCGTTCGGCATGTTGACGCTCGAGAGGGCCATGGGGCGCGGCGCCGGTCACGGGCCGAGCAGCCCAACAGGGATGACGGCGATGCCGTCGGGACGGCAGTAGGCGTGGGTGCCGGGGGTGAGCACGGCACCGCCGAGGAAGTTGTCACCGAGCTGGTCGCGCAACCAGACCAGATGTCGGACGTCGCGGTCGTCGACGTGCCCGCTGAGCTTGA
>JAKBAA010000165.1 GCA_021809425.1 Actinomycetes bacterium
CGGGGTGGCGGGAACGGCGGGCCCGCCGGCAGGGGGGCGACGCGGCCGGCCCCTGCGGCGGGCCCGCCGGGCCCGGCCCGGGTCAGCCGGCGAGCGAGGCGAGCCCCTGCTGGAACCGGCCGGCGTGGCTCTTCTCGGCCTTGGCGAGCGTCTCCATCCACTCGGCGATCTCCTCGAAGCCCTCGTCACGGGCCGTCCGGGCGAAGCCGGGGTACATCTCGCTGTACTCGTAGGTCTCCCCGGCGACGGCGGACTTGAGGTTGTCGGCGGTGGCGCCAACCGGCTCGCCGGTCACCGGGTCGCCGATCTCGCGCAGGAAGTCGAAGTGGCCGAAGGCATGACCGGTCTCCCCCTCGGCCACCGAGCGGAACAGGGCGGCCACGTCGGGGTAGCCCTCGACGTCCGCCTTCTGGGCGAAGTAGAGGTAACGCCGGTTCGCCTGGGACTCGCCGGCGAACGCCTCCTTCAGGTTCTCGGCCGTCTTCGAATTCTTGAGCTCGGGCATCGACTGCTCCTTTTCGGTCCGGCCGGGAACGGCGCGGTGCCGGGGACTCGGCTGGTTGAATTGATCCAATGTTGGGTTGCTGTGCTTCACGCCCCGGAGGAGTGGCACGCGGGCCGTGTATGCCAGGCTAGGACGGATGGCCGTCCTCGTCGTCGACGTCGGTACGAGCGGGGTCCGGGCGGCCCTCGTCGAGCCGGACGCCTCGGTCCGCCTGGTCGAACAGCGGGCGCTCCTCCCCTCGCGTCCGTCCGCCGGGGTGGTCGAGGTGGACGGGACGGCGCTCGCCGAGGCGATCGTGGCGGTGGCATCGGCGGCGGCCGCCCAGGGGGACGTGGAGGCGGTGGCCGTGGCCAACCAGCGGGCGACCACCCTCGTCTGGGACCGCTCGACCGGCCAGCCGGTCGGCCCGGGCATCGGGTGGCAGGACCTTCGGACGGTCGGCCACTGCATGTCGCTGCGGGGCCAGGGACACCGGGTGGCCCCCAACCAGTCGGCCACCAAGCTGGCGTTCCTGCTCGACCACCACGATCGCGACCGGACCCGCGACCTGTGCTTCGGGACGATCGACTGCTTCGCCGCCTTCGTCCTGTCCGACGGCGCCGCGCACGTGACCGACGCCACCAACGCCGCCGTGACCGGTCTCGTCGTCGGCGACGGCTCCGCCTGGGACGGCGACCGGTGCGCGGCGCTCCGGATCGACCCCAGGGTGCTACCCACGATCGTCGACTCGTCCGGGATCGTCGGCCACGCCGGCGCGCTCCCGGGCGCCCCGCCGATCGTGGCGCTCGTCGGCGACCAGCAGGGCTCGCTCGTCGGCCAGGGCTGTGTGGCACCGGGAAGCGCCAAGGCGACGTTCGGCACGGGAGCCATGGTGGACGCCGTGGTCGGCGCGAACCGACCGCGGTTCGCCGTGCGCGGCGAGGCCGGCACCTTCCCGGTGGTCGCCTGGCAGCTCGCCGGGCAACGGACCTGGGGGGTCGAGGCCATCATGCTGTCGGCCGGCACCTGCGTCGAATGGCTGTGCAACGGGCTCGGCCTGCTCCAGGCAGTGGCCGATGCCGGGCCGGTCGCCGCATCGGTGGCCGACGCCGGCGGGGCGCTCTTCGTTCCGGCGCTCGGCGGGATCGGCACCCCACTGTGGGACTTCGGCGCCCGTGGCACCCTCATCGGCCTGGATGCCTCCACGAGCCGTCCCCAGGTGGTCCGGGCGGTCCTCGAAGGGATCGCCCAACGCGGGGCCGACCTCGTCGAGGCCGTCGCGGCCGACACCGGCATGGCGATCGACCGGCTGCGCTTGGACGGCGGGATGTCGGCCAACGAGACGTTCGTCCAGCTCCTCGCCGACGCCATCGGCCGGCCGGTCGAGCTGGCGGCCGAGCTCGAGGCCACCACGCTCGGGGCGGGCATCCTCGGCGGCCTCGCCTGCGGGTGGTGGTCGTCACTCGCCGAGGCGGCCGCCGCGGTCACGCCCCGAGCGGTGGTCGAGCCTCGCCGGCGGCCCGACCGCGGCCGGTGGCTCGACGCCAGGGAGCGGGCGCTCCGCACGGTGCCGTTCCTGTCGGCGCTCGACTTCTGAGGGGCCGAGACCCGCGTCCCGCGCCCCCGCTCAGGCGGTACCGCCAGGGCCGCCCTCACCGGGCGGGCGAGCGCCGAGCGCGTCGAGGCGAGGCATGAGGGCGTCGACCCGCTCCCGGGCACCGCGGATGCGCCCGTCGAGCTCCTCGACGATCTCGATGGCGCGCCGGAACCGGACCTCGAGGAGGTCGACGTCGACCAGCCCCTCGTCGAGCTCGGCCACGATCCGCTCGAGCTCGGCGGAAGCCTGCGCGTAGCTGAGCTCGCCCACCGCCACCGGCGTCGTCCCGGCGGCCACCGTCTCATCCACGGTCTTCTCCCTGTTCGATGGCGTGCTGGCCGGCCTCGCCGGCGGGCGTGCCGGCGGCGGCCTGGCGATCGGCGTGCTGCACCACCACCGACCGGAGCTCGCCGTCGCTCAGGCGGGTATGCAGCTCCGTCCCCGGCGCGGCGTCGGCGCAGCTGCGGACGAGCCGCCCGTCACCGTCGCGCGTCAGTGACCAGCCACGGTCGAGCTGGCGCCGCGGGTCATAGGCACGGAGCACCTGCTGGCGCCGGTGCAGCTCGCGCTCCTCGCGTGCGAGCGCCCGCCCGGCCCCGCCCGGCAGCCGGTCTGCCGCAGCGACCAGGCGCCGGGCCGCCGAGGTCAGGCGGGCGTCGCTCGACCGGCCGAGCCGGACAGCGGTGGCCCGCAGCAGGTCACGACGTCGATCGAGCTGGTGGCACGCCGAGCGGGCCACCGCCGTCCGTCGCGTCTCGAGGCGCGCCGCCGCGCCTTCGAGCCGGGCACGTGCCAGCGATGCCAGGCGGCCCGACAGGTCGGTGACACGCCCGACGTAGTCGTCGACGAGCGCCACGACCGCCTGGCCGCACGCCGTCGGGGTGATGCAGGCGCGCTGCGCCACCTCGTCGGCGACGGACCGGTCGCCCGTGTGGCCCACGCCCGTCCATACCGGGAACGGCGCAGTGGCGATGGCGCGGGCCACCTCCTCGCGATCGAAGGCGGCCAGGTCGCCGCGAGCGCCGCCGCCGCGAACGACGACGGCGAGGTCCGGGTCGCGCCGGGCGAGCCGGCCGAGCGCTGCGGCGATCTGGACCGGCGCCTCCGCCCCCTGCACGAGCGACG
>JAKBAA010000075.1 GCA_021809425.1 Actinomycetes bacterium
GCTGGCAAGCCTTTACGGCTAGAGCGGCCGGCCCCGCCCTCTCGGGGCCGTCGCTGACGCGGGGCGGGCGGGCGCACGTGCGCCCCCCGCCCCGTGGCGCGCCGGGTGCCCGGGCCCCGGGGGCCAGGCACCGGGGGCCGCCGGGTGCTCGGGCCGCCTGGCGTCCCGCCCGCGCTCAAGCCGAGGCGGCGAGCGCGGCGAGCACGGCGTCGGCGCAACGTCGCCCCGAGAAGAGGGCGCCCTGGATGCTCGGGGTGTCGCGGTGGTCGCCGCAGACGAACAGCCCCTCGCCGAGGGCGACCGGCCGGCGGGGGGAGAAGGGCGGCGAGGAGCCGGGCTGGGCATGGTCGACGACGTCGGTGCGGAGGTGGCGCCAACCGTCGACGGCGGGACCCCACCAGCGGCGGAGCTGTGCTTGGACGTCGGGTGCCACGTCCGGGCGGGCGGCGCCCGGACAGGCGGCGACGACGAGGGTGTGGCCGCTCGGGGCGTACTCGGGCGCCACGTTGGAGAGGACGGCGACGTTGTGCGCCGGGCCGGCCCCGGTGCCGTCGAGGACGATGCGGCGACCGGCGGCCGGAGGCGCCGCCGCAGCGAACCAGACCGAGGTGGCCGGGCGGGAGGCGACCGGCGGCAGACCGAGGAGCCCCGCCGCGACCGGGCCGTCGGTCGCGACGACGACGTAGCGCGCCTCGAGGCGGTCGCCGCCGGCGGTTCGGGCGGCGCCTGGCTCCACGGCGAGGACCCGGCAACCCAGCCGGACGGTGCCTGCCGGCAAGGCGGTGGCGAGCTGGGCGGGGATGGCGCCCATGCCGGCGGCCGGGACGGCCCCGTACCCGGTGGCGAGGGCGCGGAGGATGACGGAGAACATGCGGCTGCTCGTCGTGAGCGCCGGGTCGAGTTGGATGCCGCCGAAGAGCGGGCGGAGGAAGCGCTCGGTGAGCAGGCTCGTGAACCCGAGCGCCTCGATCGCCGCCGCCGTCGTCCGGTCGGGTTGGCGGAGGAGCGTGCGGGGGTCTGTACGGCGGAGGCGGAGCAGGAGCAGCGCGAGGCGCGCCTTGTCGGCCGGCGTCCCGATCGGAGCGAGCGCGGAGGCGAGCGCGTCACCGGGCCGGCGGAGCGGGTCGCCGACGCGCCAGCAGCGGCGTCCGGTGAACACCAGCGCCCCCGGGTCGAACCGGCGCAGCTCGAGCGCCTCGAGGTCGAGCTGGGCGGCCAGCTCGGGGTAGGAGGTGAGGGCGACCTGGAAGCCGCGGTCGAGGGTGAAGCCGTCGACCCGGTCACTCCGGACGCGCCCCCCGACGCCGTCGCCCGCCTCGAGCACGACGACCCGCCGGCCGGCCTCGGCCAGGCGGCGGGCGCAGGCGAGGCCGGCGAGGCCGGCACCGACGACGATCGCCTCCGGCCGGTCGGGCTCGGTGCGCGAGCGGTCGTACGCGGGCACCCGTGGAGTGTAGGGGCGTCGTGGGGGGACGGCGGCGAGTGGCCGGCGGGCGCGAGCGTTGAGTGCTACTTGACACCGGGGGAGGGCCGCGGGACGCTGCGCCGGGACGAGGCATGGGAGGTGCCGTGGAGATCGCGGTCGCGGGTCTTGGGCGGATGGGTCGGGCGCTCGCCGCCCGGCTGGTGGAGCAGGGCGCGTCGGTGACGGTGTGGAACCGTAGCGCCGGCCCGGCGGACGAGCTGCGGGCGGACGGCGCCGACGTCGCTGGGTCGGTGGGCGCGCTGTGGGGTCGAGCGGGCGTCGTCATGAGCTTCCTCGCCGACGACCGGGCCGTCGAGGCCGTCTGCCTCGGGGATGGGGGGCTCCTCGCCAGTGCGACGCCCGGTGGCGTCCTCGTCGAGATGAGCACGATCTCGCCCGGGACCTCGGCACGGGTGGGTGCCGAGGCCGAGCGGTGTGGCGTCGCCTACCTGCGCTGCCCGGTCAGCGGCAATCCGGGGGTGCTGCGCTCGGGCAAGCTGCTGCTGATCGTCTCCGGGCCACGGGACGCCTACGAGGCAGCTCGACCGGCGCTCGAGCTGGTGGCGAACAACAGCCACTACGTTGGCGGGAGCGACGAGGCCCGGGTGGTGAAGCTGGCGGTAAACGCCGTTCTGGCGGCGACCACCGAGCTTCTCGCCGAGACGGTCACCCTTTGCGAGGCGGCCGGGATCGAGCGGTCGGCCTACGTCGGGGTGCTCGCCGCGTCGGCCCTCGGGTCGCCGTTCGTCGCGTACAAGCGAGACGCGCTCGTCGACCGGCAGTACGACGCGACGTTCACGACCGAGATGCTCGCGAAGGACCTGCACCTCGCGTTGCGCGAGGCGAGCGAGCGTGGCATTCCCCTCCCGGTCACGGAGCTTGTCGCCGAGCTGACCGACGGTGCGTGCGACGGTGGGCTCGGCGGCTACGACTTCCTCGCGCTCCTCCCCTTTCTCCAGCACCGTGCCGGCGTGGCGACGGACCTGCCCGTACGCGGCGGCTGAGCGCCGCAGTGCTCAGCTGGGGCGCCGGTCGAGCACGAACCAGACGGCGCGGACCGTGCGCTCCCCCTCGTTCCAGAAGCGGTGGGGGATCGTGGAGTCGAACGCCATCGAGTCCCCAGGCTCGAGGGCGAAGCTCTCGAAGCCGATCTGGACCGACAGGACGCCTTCGAGGATCACGCAGTACTCGCGGCCGTTGTGGCGAATGGCGTGGTCGGCCGCGACCGATCCGCCGCCGGGCGCGTAGGTGACCTCCATGAACTCCGTGCTCGGGTCGGGAACCGGCATCAGCAGCTGCCACTGGACGCCCCGCTCGAGGTTGAGCACCCTGCGTTCACCCGGGTGGAGCACGATGTCCGGCGCTCCCGGCCGCCGGTTTGCGAGCGCAGGCGCCCCGGCCGAGGGAGCGGTCACGTCGTCGTCGTCGGGAACGCCCGTGATCAGGCTGTCGGTCGAGATCGACAGCGCCGTGCTGATCGCGTACAGGGTGCTCACCGACGGCTTGGTCGAGCCCCGCTCGATCTGGGAGATCATGCTCGGCGAGCAGTCGATCCGGCGGGCGAGCTCGCGGACGCCCATCCCACGCTCGAGGCGGACGAGGCGGATGCGCTCACCGAGCTGGTCGACGGCGCTCGCCGCTGGCGTCACCGGGCCGCCCTGGAGATCGGCGCAGCGAGCGCCCGCAGCTCGGCCGTTCGCTGGTCCACGGGGGGAGCGTACCACCCCCATGAATTCATGCTGAACACCCCGGGGGCCAGGGTCGGCAACCAGGCGAGGCCCGCGGTGCGCGTCCGGGAGGCCTGTCATGAAGGCGGGGAAGGCTGGATTGCCGGGCCATGCCGGTTTGACGGCAATGCCCGCCGGCGGGGTCGGTGGACGCGGCGACCTGTTCACTGCAGGTACGCGCAGTTGTGCGCTCGCGCTTGACGCGTTCAGTGAACAGTGCCAGGCTGACCGCCAGCGTTCGCTCGGTCCAAGGGGGTTGCGATGAGCGAGACCTACCACGTCCACCTGGACACGGTCGACCCTGCGCCTGGCCTCGGGCCCGACCAGGGGTGGGTGGGCATGACCGTGCAGTTCCTGGTCGACAAGGCGAAGGCCGGCTCGGAGCACTTCGTGTTCGGCCGTGCCCGTTTCGCCCCGGGAGGCTCGGAGCACCAGTGGCACCGGCACCCGGGTGCCGAGGAGTTCGTGCTGTTGGTCAAGGGCCAGGGCACCGTGCTCGACGGCGACAACGAGATCCCGGTGGGCGTGGGTGACGTGGTGTTCCACGCGAAGGGGGAGTGGCACGGGTTCCGCAACACCTCGGACACCGAGGAAGCCGAGATGATCTGGGGCTGGGCGGGGGCCGCGTCACGCGACGAGGCCGGCTACGAGCTCCGGGAGCACCACCACTGAGCTGGACGCCGGTCCTCGGGGGGAGCGCATCATGGCCATCGGAGTGCCGCCGGCGCCGGCAGGCGCGCGTGCTCGTGACGTGGTCGCACGGTGGCGGACGTCCATCGGGATCTTCGTCGGCACGGGCCTGCTGTATGCGCTGAGCGCCATCGTCGAGCCGCAGAGCCTCGGCAAGGGGGCGCTCGCCGCGATGTGGCCGTTCGCCGCCGTGCTCGTCCTTGCGTCGCTCGGCCAGACGCTCGTCGTACAGCAGCGCGGGATCGACCTGTCGGTCCCGGGCTTCATCTCGCTCACCGTCGTCCTCGTGACCCACCTGCCGAACGGCAGCTCGTCCAAGCTCGCCGGCGCCGTCCTGCTGGCCTATGGCGTGTCGATCGGTGCCGGCCTGGTGAGCGGTCTCATGGTCACGAAGATCGGGATCCCGTCGATCGTGCAGACGCTCGGGATGAACGCCGTGCTGTACGGCATCGACGTCGGCATCTCGAACGGCACGCCGACCCAGACGACCACGGCGCTGCAGAATTTCGCCAACGGCTCGGCTCTCGGGATCCCGGTGCCGCTGCTCGTCGGGCTTGCGGCGGCGCTCGTGCTCGAGCTGACGATCAAGCGCACGAGCGCCGGGCGGCGCTTCGAGGCGTCAGGGTCGAGCTACGCCGCAGGACGCGCCGCCGGCCTGCACTGTGACCGGCACCAGATCGCCGCCTACATCGGGGCTGCGGTGCTCTACTGCACCGCCGGGGTGATGCTCGCCGGCATCGTCACCCAGCCGGATGCCTTCAGCGGTGACAGCTACCTGTTGCCGTCGGTCGCAGCCGTCGTGCTCGGCGGCACCTCGTTGCTCGGTGGGGTGGGCAGCGTCGTGGCGAGCACCGGAGGGGCCATCTTCCTCAGCCAGCTGCAGCAGTTCGTGCTGACGACCGGCGCGAGCGCCGCGGTCCAGAACCTTGTCGAAGCGGGGGCGCTGGCGGTCGGGGTCGCCGTGTACGGCATCCGGTTCCGGCCGGGCCTGCTCACCTCGGTCGTGGGGCGACGTCCCCGGCGAGCGCCGGCAGCTTCGGTGCGCGTCGCCCCGTCCCAGCCCGAGCCGCCGCCCGAGGTGGTACGCGCCCGGTACGGCGCGACCGACGGCGACTGAGCGAGCGCTCGGTCCGCAGCCCTGCATCACCGGACAACACAACAGAAGGGGGAGAGAATGCAGCACCAGAAGACGTGGAGACGCGGCGTCCAGCTCGGCGGAACGGCGCTCGCTGCGGCGGCGCTCGTGACGGCAGGCACGATCGTGCCGGCATCGGCGACGCACGCCCATCGCGGGGCGTCGGGGCATGCGAGCCGGCCCTCGTGGTGCGGCCCGAAGAAGGCGACCATCGCACTGGCCGACGGCTTCGGCGACAACACCTGGCGAGAGCTCACGCGTTACTCGGCCGTGACGACGGCGGCGCAGTGCCCGAGCATCACGCAGTACACCTATACGAACGGCCAGGGGAACACCCAGAAGGCGATCTCGGACATCACGTCCCTCGTCGCCCAGGGGGTCACGGCGATCGTCGACTTCCCCGACGCCGGCAAGGCCATGCTGCCGGTGCTCACGAAGGCGTACCAGGCGGGGACGATCGTGGTGCCGTACCGGGTGTTCCCGGGCGGTAAGGCGGGCACGAACTACAACGCCTACCTTTCGACGAACTTCGTCTCGGCGGGCGTGCTGTGGGGCAAGAGCGTCGCCCAGGCGCTGCACGGCAAGGGCAACGTGGCCTTCCTCGGTGGGCCGCCGGCCAACTCCCAGAGCCTCGAGGAGTACCAGGGCCTGGAGAGCGTGTTCAAGCACTACCCGGGTATCAAGCTCGTCGGCCAGACCCCGTACAACGTGACGAACTGGGACCCGGCGACCACCGACCAGGTCGTGGCGTCCCTGCTGGCCAAGTACCCGAAGATCGACGCCTTCATCAGCGACTTCGGGACGGCGCTCGGCGGCGCCTTCCCGCAGTTCAAGAAGGCAGGTCGCCAGATCCCGGTCATCGCGACGGAGGACGCGAACTCGCTCGGCTGTGACTACTACTCGCTGAAGAAGTCGAACCCGAACTTCGAGCTGTTCACGGTGTCGTCGCAGACGTGGATGGTCGAGTACGCGATGCGCTACGCCGTGGCGCTGGCGACCAAGGGGAAGGTGCCGTCCTCGACGGTCGTACCCCAGCAGAACTACGAGAACTCGGTGACCGGTCAGCCGCACATGCCGGTGTGCGAGAAGTCGCTGCCTGCGACGGCGATCGACTCGTCGGGTCTCTCGAACGCCCAGCAGCTCGCAGCGCTGCGCGGGGTGATCCCGAGCCTGGCGTCGCTGCGTCACTGAGCAACGGACTGAGGTGGCGGCGACCCCGGCGCTGTGCCGGGGTCGCCGGCCCTCGATCGTGACAACGGGTGGGACCCGAGGGCCGCTCCGGCGGCGCCACGTGGAGGAGCTGCCGCACATGGCCGAAACCGAACCGCCGGTCCTTCGCTTGCTGGAGGTTCGCAAGAACTTCGAGGGTGTTGCCGCGCTGAAGGGAGTCTCGTTCGAGGCGCGCCCGGGAGAGCTGCACGCCCTGCTCGGCGAGAACGGGGCCGGGAAGTCGACGCTGATGGCAATCGCAGCGGGATCGCTCGTTCCCGACGCGGGGGTCGTCGAGGTCGCCGGGCTGTCGGCGTCGTCGCTCACGCCGCTCGCCGCTCGGGCGGAAGGACTCGCCATCGTGTACCAGCACCCGGCGCTCGTTCCCGACCTGACCGTGTTCGAGAACGTCTCGATGGCGCTCACGGCGTCCCGCTCGGGGCTCCCGCGCAGGAGGAGCCGGTGGGTGGTCGAGCAGCTGGCCCGCGCCGGGTGCACGGCGCCGCTCAACGCCCGCATCTCGAGCCTCGGTGTGGTCCAGCGCCAGCTGCTCGAGATCGCGAAGGCGATCGCCTCCGAGCCGAGGATCCTCGTGCTCGACGAGCCGACGGCGGCGCTCGGCGCCGACGACACCGAGATCCTGTTCGGCGAGCTTCGCCGTCTTGCGGCATCGGGCTGTGCGGTGGTGTACATCACGCACCGGCTGGCCGAGGTGCGAGCGCTGTGCCAGCGGGTCACGGTGCTGCGTGACGGGGAGGTGCGCGGGACGTTCGAGGTCGATGCGATCGCCGATGCCCAGATCCTCGAGCTGATCGTCGGTCGCGCCGTCACGACGACGTTCCCGCCAAAGCCGGACGTCCGAGCCGAGGCCGAACCGGTCCTGGCGGTGGACGGGCTGTCCGGACGGGGGTTCCACGAGGTCACCATGGCGGCCTCGGTCGGCCAGATCGTCGGCTTCGGCGGCATCGTCGGGAACGGGCAGGGTGACGTGCTCCGTGCGCTCGCCGGCCTCGAGCCGGCCACCGGACGCGTGCGGATCGGCGGTCGGCGGCTCCGGCTCGGTAGCCCCCAGGCGGCGCTTCGCGCGGGCATCGTCTACCTGTCGCCCGACCGGCTCAACGAGGGACTGTTCGGCGCCCTGGCCGTGAGGGAGAACGCCTCGGTGTCGGTGCTCGGCCAATTCAGCCAGCTCGGCTTCGTCCGGCGCCGAGCCGAGTCGAGCGCCGTCGAGGCGCAGCGGGAGGCGCTGGCGCTGCGGACGTCGTCGATCAACGCCAACGTCCTCACGCTGTCGGGTGGCAACCAGCAGAAGGTGTTGATCGCCAGGGCGCTCGTGAACGAGGGCGTGCGCGTCGTGCTCGCCGACGAGCCGACCCAGGGCGTGGACGTCGGGGCCCGCATCGAGATCTACCGGATCCTCCGCCAGCTCGCCGACGCCGGTGTCGCCGTGGTGGTCCTGTCGTCGGACGTGCGTGAGCTGGAGGGGCTCTGCGACGTCGTCTACGTCTACTCGGCCGGGTCCGTCGTGGCCGAGCTCGCCGGCGAGGCGGTGCGGCAGGACGCCATGACCGAGGCGATGCTGACCTCGACGGAGCGTCGGCGAGCCGTGGTGTCGCGCTCGCTCGAAGGGGGCCCGCGCCGGCCCTTCCTCCGGCGGGTCGCAGACGGCAATTACGCCGCGGCCGTCGTCATCGCCGCGGCCGTGCTGGTGCTCGGTGGCTACACCGACGCCCACAATTCCCGTTTCCTCACGGCGTTCAACCTGAGCTCGCTCACGGTGCTCATCAGCAGCCTCGCGTTCATCGCGATGGGCCAGGCGTGCGTGGTGATGACCGGGGGGATCGACCTCTCGGTCGGCCCGCTCGCCGGGCTGACGGTGGTCGTCGGCTCGTTCTTCGAGAACAGCGGAAAGAGCTGGTGGGAGTGCATCGGTGGCTTCGGCGTGATCTTCGCCGTGGCGATCGCCACGGGACTGTTCAACGGGACGATGGTCCGAGCTGCGAAGTTCACGCCGGTGGCGGCGACCCTCGTGACCTACATCGCGCTCCAAGGCGTCTCGCTCGTCCTGCGCCCGTTCCAGGCGGGCTATATCGCGACGTCGGTCCTGAAGGTGGTCAACGCGAGCATCGGTGACTTCGCCTGGGCCTTCCTCATCGCCCTGGCGGCTGCGGTTGCCCTCGAGTACGGGCTCCGCCGGCGCCGCTGGGGACTGGGCCTGCGGGCCGTGGGGTCCGACATCGGCGCCGCCTTCCGTCTCGGGGTGCGGCCGACCCGGTCGGTCATCGGCGCCTACGTGGCGTCGAGCGTCCTGACGGCGGTCGGTGGCGTGCTGCTCATGGCGCAGGTCGGCGTCGGCGATCCGACACAGGGGGTCAGCTACACGCTCGCCTCGGTCACCGCCGTCGTGCTCGGCGGGACGAGCATCTTCGGGGGGCGCGGCTCGTTCGTCGGCGTCGTCCTCGGCGCCGTGCTGGTCGAGGAGCTGCTCAACGTCACCACGTTCCTCGGTCTCAGCGAGGCGTGGCAGTACTGGTTCCAGGGCGTCCTCGTCTTCGTGGCCGTCGGCATCTACACGCGGGCGGCGGGCCACGGCGGCCGGCCCTCGCTACGCGCGCTCCGTCAGCTGCTCGCCACCCGTGAGGAGGTCGCATCGTGAAGGCACTGTTGTTCTCTGCCGATGCCACGGCCGAGGTCGTCGACCGGGAGCCACCGCGCCCGGGACCGGGCGAGGTGCTGGTCGCCGCTCGCGCCGTCGGGATCTGCCATTCGGACTACGAGCTGCTGGAGAGCCGCTACATCCTGCCGGTGACCTACCCGGTCGTGCCGGGTCACGAGTGGTCCGGCGAAGTCGCCGAGGTCGGTCCCGACGTGGAGGGCTTCGCCCCGGGCGACCGCGTGGTCGGCGAGTGTGTCGTCGGCGACCACGGCGAGGACCATTTCGGCTTCACGATCTCCGGGGCGGCGGCCGAGTGGTTCCTCGCGAAGGCGGAGTGGCTGCACCAGATTCCCGACCGTCTGACATGGAGCGAGGCTGCGCTCGTCGAGCCGTTCACGGTCGGCTACAACGCCTGCCGCCTCGCCAGGGTGAGCGGCGGCGACAAGGTCGCCGTCCTCGGGGGAGGGCCGATCGGCCTGTTGAGCGCCATTGCGGCGCTCGGAGCCGGGGGGCACGTCACCCTGCTCGAGCCCCGCGAGGACCGGCGCGTGGCGGCGTCGGCGCTCGGGGTGCACGAGACGCTCGACCCGACGTCGGGTGATCTCGACGAGCGGGTCGCCGAGCTGACCGACGGCCGGCTGTTCGACGTCGTCGTCGAGTCTGCCGGTATCCCGGCGGCGATGTCGCAGGCGCTCGACCTGGCCGGCCTCCGTGCGCGACTCTCCTTCGTCGGCATCAGCCGTAGCGGGCGCGCCGACGCCGCGATCGGGTCGATCCAGGCGAAGGAGCTGGAGATACGCGGCGTCATCGGTTCGATCGGGGTCTGGGAGCAGGCGATCGAGGCGCTCGCCACCGGCGGGCGCGACCTGTCCCCGATCGTGACCGGCCGCTTCCCGCTCGCCCGGGCGCTCGACGCGCTCGAGGCCGCGCGGGTCGGCTCGGGGAACATCAAGGTGCAGCTGGAGGTCGGCGCGTGAGGGCCGCCGTCTACCGAGGCCCCGGAGCGATCGCGATCGAGGACGTGCCCGAGCCGGCGGACCCGGGGCCCGGAGAGCTGCTGATCGCCGTCGAGAAGGCGGCGATCTGCGGCACGGACGCCTCGGAGTGGGCGCACGGGCCGTTGCTGGCACGGCCGCCGGTGGTGCTCGGTCACGAGTTCGTGGGCCGGGTGGTGGCCGTGGGGGCGGGTGTCGTCTCGCCGGCCGCCGGCGACCGGGTGGTGAGCGGGTCCGGGGTGTCGTGCGGCCGGTGCGCCTGGTGCGTGGCCGGTCGGACGAACCTGTGCGCCGACTACTCCACGCTCGGCCTCCACGTCGACGGCGGCCTGGCGGAGAAGGTGCGGGCGCCGGCGGCCATCTGCCGGGTGGTCCCGGCTGCCGTGCCCGATCTGGCGGCCGCCATGGCACAGCCGCTCGCCGTCGCCCTCCACGCCGTCCGGCGCAGCGGGCTGCGCCGCGGCGACAGCTGCGTGGTGATCGGGGTCGGTGGGATCGGCGCCTTCGCCCTTGCCGGAGCAAAGGAGCGCGGGGCGGCGCCGCTCGTCGCCGTCGACGTCGACCCGGGGCGGCTGGAGACGGCCGAGAAGCTGGGCGCCACGGTGCTCGTCGACGCCGGCAGCGCCGAGGTGGTGGAGGCGGTGCTGGCGGCGACCGACGGGGAGGGAGCCGCGGTCGTGCTCGAGGCGTCAGGCGTGTCGGCGAACCCGGGCGTGGCCCTGCGCGCCGCGCGGCGGGGCGGGTCGATCGTGGTGATCGGGCTACAGGCGGCGCCGGTCCCGCTCGACCTGTTCCGGCTCTCGGTGCAGGAGGTCGACCTGCACGGCACCCTGGCGCACGTCTGCGCCGTCGACCTCGGCGACGCGCTGGACCTGCTCGCCACCAACCCGTCGCTGGCCGAGGCCGTCCTCGACCGCGAGATCCCCCTGGACGACTTGGTCGAGGGAGGCATCCGCCGCCTTGCGGAAGGCAGGGCCACCGGAAAGATCGTCGTCCAGGTCGGCGGCGCACGCTGAGCCGGTACGGCGCAGGATCGGATCGAAAAGGAGAAAGGAGAACGGGCATGCTGCGAGCTCGAGCCCAGTCGCACGTCGGGATCACCGTCCGGGATCTCGACGCGTCGGTCCGCTTCTACCATGACGTGCTCGGCCTTCCGATCGCCACCGAGCCGAGCCCGTGGTTCGAAGGACCGCACCTCGCCTCCGGCGTCGGCGTACCCGGGGCGGCCTTGCGCCAGGTCTGCCTGCAGGTCGGCGACACGCTGCTCGAGCTGCTCGAGTACAAGAGCCCACCTTCGGACACCGAGCGACCGTTGCGATCGCACAGCATCGGCGCCAGCCACGTCGCCTTCCTCGTCGACGACATCGCAGAGGCGGTGGACGACCTGGCAGCGCACGGCGTCGAGCGCTTCTCCGAGGTGAACGTGGTCGACGAGGGCGTGCTGGCCGGATGGCGATGGGTGTACTTCGCCGACCCCGACGGCTACCCGCTGGAGCTCGTGCAGATCGCCTACGAGCGCCCTGGCGGCCACTCGGCGGGCATCCGGCACTACCTCGAGACGCGGCCCTGAACGGCGGCGGCGTGGGCAGAAGGAGCGCAGCATGGAGGCACTGATCTACCGGGGCCGACGCGACCTCGGGGTCGGCGAGGTCGCCGAGCCGCCCGAGCCGCGCGGTGACGACGTCGTCGTCCGCCCGGTGCTCTGCGGCATCTGCGGCACGGACCTGCACGAGTACACCGACGGGCCCATCGTCGTCCCGACGAGCCCCCATCCCCTGAACGGCTCGCGGCTGCCACAGATCCTCGGGCACGAGTTCGCTGCACGGGTGGAGGCGGTCGGCCCGGAGGTCGCCGGCGTCGCACCCGGGGACCTCTGCGCCGTCATGCCGCTCATCAGCTGCGGGCGGTGTGACCAGTGCCGGCAAGGTGCCAACCACCGGTGCCGGACGATGGCGTGCACCGGGCTGTCGAGCGACTGGGGCGGGCTCGCGGCCATGGCGACCGTCCAGGCGCGCCAGCTGGTTCCCGTCCCGGGCTCGATGACGGCACGGCAGGCCGCCCTTATCGAGCCGACCGCCGTTGCTGCCTACGGCGTCGACCGGAGCGGGATGCAAGCAGGCGAGACGGTGCTCGTCACCGGCGCCGGTCCGATCGGGTCGTTGGCGACGATGTACGCGCTCGCGCGCGGGGCCCGCCGTGTCGTGCTCGTCGAGACCGACGCCGAGCGGCGCGGGCGCGGCGGCAGGCTCGGCGAGGGGCTCGGGGAGGTCGTCACGGTCGATCCGGCGAGCGAGCCGGTCGTCGAGGTGCTGGCGGACCTCACCAACGGCGCCGGTGCCGCCGTGGCGATCGAGTGCGCCGGCAAGGAGGCGGCCCTCAACGTGTGCATCGACGCCGTGCGCCCCGGGGGCACCGTGGTCCAGACGGCGCTGCACGTCCGACCGGCCACCATCTCGGCGGAGACGCTGGCGGTGAAGGACATGGCGCTCGTCGGGACATGGTGCTACCCGGTGTGGGACTTCCCCCGTCTCGTCGCCCTCGTGTCGAGCGGGCACCTCCCGGTCGAGCGCGTCGTGACGGCGACGGTCGGCCTGCACGACGCCGTCGAGCAGGGCTTCGACCTGCTCACGTCGGGCGGCAACGGGCAGGTGAAGGTGCTGATCGAGGTGGCGGCGCCATGAGGTTCGGCGTCTGGTACGACTTCCGCAACCCTCGCCGGTGGTTCCTCCCCTGGGGCGAGCTCTACCAGGGCCTGCTCGACCAGGCGGTGTGGGCGGAGCAGCTCGGCTACGACTCGATCTGGGTGAGCGAGCACCACTTCACCGAGGACGGCTACCTGCCGTCGCTCGTCGCCATGCTGGCGGTGCTCGGGACGCGGACGAGCACGGCACGCCTCGGCACGGCCGTGTACCTGGCACCGCTGCACCACCCGTTGCGACTCGCCGAGGACATCGCCGTCGTCGACCAGCTGAGCGGGGGCCGCGTCGAGATCGGCATCGCGCCGGGCTACCGGCCGAGCGAGTTCGCCGTCCTCGGCATCCCGCGCCGCGAGCGTGGGGCCCGCACCGACGAGGCGATCGAGCTGCTCCGCCTGGCCTGGCGGGGGGAGCCGTTCTCGTACGAGGGTCGACACTTCTCCTTCGACGACGTGGTCGTCACGCCGCCGCCGGTGCGCCCTGGCGGCCCGCAGCTGTGGGTGGGCGGCAGCTCGGTGCACGCCGCGGCCCGCGCGGCCCGGCACGGCTGCGGCTTCATGCCCGACTCGGGCGCGACCGACGACGTCTACGAGCGGTACCGTTCCGGGTTCCGGGGAAGTGGGGCGCCGCGGGTCGCCACCAACCGCGTGCTGTTCGCCGCCTCGTCGCGAGAGGAGGCGTGGGCGCTCTGCGGTCCCCACGTGCTCGAGCAGTTCAACACCTACCGTCGCTGGTTCGCCGAGGCCGAGGACCGCGACAGCCATGGCGCCGAGGTGGAGGACGTGGCAGCGCTGTCCCCCGAGCACTACTTCGTCGGCACGCCGGACGACCTGATCGCCGCCATCGAGCGGAGCCGTGCGCGCTACGGCTACGAGGAGCTGGTGTTCTGGGCGCGCCCGCCCGGCATGCCGCTCGAGGTGGCCAACCGCTCGCTCGAGCTCATCGCACGCCACGTGCTGCCGGAGTTCCCGAGCTGACCGGTACGAGGAGGCATCTGTTCGATGGAGGGTCTACAGGACAAGACGGTTGTCGTCACGGGCGGCGCATCGGGGATCGGCCTCGGGATCGCGCGGGTGTTCGTGGGCTTCGCCAGTCGCGTGGTCATCGCCGACCGAGACGGCGGGGCGGCGGTGAAGGCTGCAGCCGGGCTCGCCTCGCGCGGTATGTGCCGGGGCGTGGCCTGCGACGTGACCGACCGGGCGAGCGTCGATCGTGCCATCGGCGAGGTCGAGGCGGAGATCGGCCCGGTGGACGTGCTCGTGAACAATGCCGGGGTCTCGAGCGCCGTGCCGTTCGTCGAGCTGTCGGATAGCGAGTGGGCGCGGGTGGTCGCGGTCAACCTGACCGGCGTCTTCCTTGCCAGCCAGCGGGTGCTCCCCCCGATGCTCGAGCGTGGCCGCGGTCGGATCGTCAACATCTCGTCGATGGCAGGCAAGGAGGGCCTCCCGCAGCTCGCCCACTACTGCGCCACCAAGTTCGGTGTGATCGGCCTCACCCAGTCGCTCGCGCTCGAGGTGGCGTCCTCGGGAGTGACGGTCAATGCCGTCTGCCCCGGGGTGGTGCGCACCCCGCTGTGGGATGACCCGGCGAGCGGGATCCTCGGTCAGATGGGAGGCGAGCGGGCCTGGGACGCCTTCGTCGGTGGGATCCCGCTCGGCCGCCCCCAGACCGCCGAGGACATCGGTCACGCCTGCGCCTACCTGGCGTCCGACCACGGGGCGAATGTCACGGGCGAGGCGCTCAACGTCAGCGGTGGCCAGCAGATGCACTGAGCCGACCGTGTCGCCCGTTCGTCGCAGCGAGCGCATCCCGCTGCACACCAGAGGAGGAAGGAATGCCCGTCAAGAGCTTTGGACTGAACGCCGTCGACTGGGAGCAGCGCGTCGACTTCGACCGGCTGCGCCGCGAGCGCCTGGGGCGGCTTCGCGCCGAGCTCGAGCGCAGCGAGCTCGGCGCCGTGCTGTCGTTCGACTTCCACAACATCCGCTACATGACCGCCACCCACATCGGCACGTGGGCGATGGACAAGCTGATCCGTTACTCCCTGCTGCCGCGCGGCGGCGAGCCGGTGATCTGGGACTTCGGCTCGGCGGCGAAGCACCACGTGCTCTACAGCCCGTGGCTCGACCACGGCTCGGGCGGGCACGACGGCGTCGCTCCCGAGCACGGCTCGCGGCCGGGCATCTCCACGCTGCGCGGCGCGTTCCACCCGGGGCTCGGGCGCGCCGAGGAGGTGGCACGGCAGGTACGGCGGGAGCTCGACAAGTACGGGCTGGCCAACGAGCCGATCGGCGTCGACGTCGTCGAGATGCCGATCCTCGCGGCGCTCGCCAACGAGGGCATCCGGGTGGTCGACGGCCAGCAGCTGTTCCTCGAGGCGAGGCGGATCAAGACCGAGGACGAGATCTCGTTGCTCGTCGCCGCCGCCTCGATGGTGGATGCCGCCTACGACCAGCTGTACGCCTTCCTGCGACCGGGAGTGCGGGAGAACGAGTGCGTCGGGCTCGTGGCGAAGGCCCTCTACGACCTCGGAAGCGAGCACGTCGAGGGGGTGAACGCCATCTCGGGGGAGCGCTGCTCCCCGCATCCGCACGTCTACAGCGACCGCATCCTCCGCCCGGGTGATCCGGCGTTCTTCGACATCCTCCACTCGTTCAACGGCTACCGGACCTGCTACTACCGGACGTTCAACGTAGGAAGTGCCAGCGCCGCCCAGCGGGACGCCTACCGGCGCTGCCGCTCGTACATGGACGAGGCGATCGACCTCGTCCGGCCCGGCGCGACGACGGCCGATCTCGCGGCGGTCTGGCCACGGGCCGAGGAGTTCGGCTTCCCGGACGAGCTCGCCGCGTTCGCGCTCCAGTACGGGCACGGCGTCGGCCTCTCCATCTGGGAGAAGCCGATCGTCAGCCGTCTCGTCTCCTTCGACGAGCCCGAGGTGCTCGAGGAGGGGATGGTCTTCGCCCTCGAGACCTACTGGCCGGCGAGCGACGGGTGGTCGGCTGCCCGCATCGAGGAAGAGATGGTGGTCACGAAGGATGGCTGCGAGGTGATCACGAAGTTCCCGGCCGAGGAGCTGCTGGTCGCCGGGCACCGCTACTGGACCGTCGACGGGCCGCTCACGACCCGACGGGAGGTCGAGTCGCACAAGAACACCCGGGAGTGGCGGGGGGCGTTCGCCTCCGGCGCAGCCGTCGGGGCACCGTCGAACGGGGCCGCCATCTGAGGCCGATCCCGGGCAGGTGGCGACGGCAGCGGGCGAACGGACCCGTCGCCCTGCGCCAAAGGACGTCGTCGCGCGCGGGCTGTCCGCGCGAGGAGGAGCTCGTGACCACACCAATGGCTGCCGCACCGGCCACTTCCACCTGCGAACCACCCCCACCCCCACCCCCCACCCCCCCCGAGGTCCGCCTCGCCCTCTACCGCTCGATGCTCGAGATGCGCGTGTTCGAGAAGCGCGCGCACGACCTGTTCCTGTCGGGGCTCGTGAAGGGGACGAGCCA
>JAKBAA010000166.1 GCA_021809425.1 Actinomycetes bacterium
CGGCGGTGATGATGTCCCGGCCGATCTCGTCGAAGATGGGCTGGCGCTCGAACGTGTAGCTGTCGAGCAGCCCGTCACCGCCCCAGCCGGCCAGCACGGCGGCCAGCTTCCAGCCGAGGTTGACAGCGTCCTCGAGCCCGGTGTTCAGCCCATAGCCGTAGTAGGGCGGGTGGCTGTGGCAGGCGTCGCCGGCGATGAAGGCGGCGCCGTTGCGGTAGCGGCGGGCCACCTCGATGCGGAGGTCCCACAGGCCGACATGGTCGAGCTCGAAGGCGAACGGGAACCCGGTGGCCGCCTCGAGGTGGGCACGAACGTCGAGGGTCGCCTCCTCGGCGTCGGCCTCGACCGGGGCATGGAAGAAGAAGCCCTCCCCGACGTCGATCCGGCCGAAGAACCGCCAGTAGCCGCCGAGGTCGGGGTGCATGGCCCGGTAGGTCGTGCGCTCGGGGAACCGGGACAGCCGCTCGTGCAGCTCGGGGGAGCGGAGCACCGCCAGCACCATCTTGCGCGACAGCGACCCGGCCGAGCGGTCGATGCCGGCCTGCTCGCGTACGAGGGAGCGGGCGCCGTCGCAGCCGACGACGAAGCGGCAGGAGAGCCGGCGCAGCTCGCCACCGCCGTCGGCGTCGGAGGTCGTCACGACGACGGCGTCCCCGTCCTCGCCGATGCCGAGCGCCGCCCGCCCGTACTCTGCCCGCACCGCCGGCACCGTCGCCAGCTTGTCGCGCAGCACTGCCTCCGTCTCGTACTGGGGGAGGCGCTCGTTCGGTTGCGAGAAGAACTCGCCGACCGTCTCGCGACCTTGCGGTGCGTGCCAGTACGGGCTCGACAGGTCGCCGTAGCAGACGATCCCGCCGATCGGGTAGCCGCGCGGCAGGAGGCGATGGGCCCGGAGCTCGTCGGCGCAGCCCCAGGCGGCGAAGTGCTCGACGCTGCGCTGGGTCAGGTTCTGGCCCTTCGGGATCTGCTGCGGCGTGGTCCGCCGTTCGACGAGGGCGCAGCTGACGCCTCGCCGCCCGAGCTCGATGGCGAGCGCATGCCCTACCGGGCCCCCGCCCACGACGACGACGTCGAACTGTTCCACCGGTGTTCCCCCCATGGGCTCATGGTAGGCCGGCGGCGTCACTCCCAGCTGCGGCGGTCGTAGCGGCGGCCCGACGGAGCGCGAGGGAGGGCAGGTCGGGCGAGCGCCTCCGGTCGGCCGGGCGCCCCGGCCTCTGGGCCGCGCGCTCGACACCGCCGTCGCCGCCCGACCCCGGCGCTGGCGAAACGGTCGGTGGCGTGGGTGGGCGCGCAAGTAGGCTGGCGGCGGTGGCAGGCGCCGATCCCGTCCGATTCGACCGGGACCCCGGTCCGCGCTACGAAGGGTCGGCGCGGGCCGACGGCGCATCCCGGAGGTGATCACGACGCCCGAACTTGGCGAGCATGGGGAGCAGGCCGGCTTCGACGTCGTCGTCGTCGGCGGTGGCCCGGCCGGCTATGCCGTCGCGCTCTACGGGGCGGCCGCCGGCCTGTCGATCGCGCTCGTGGAGCAGGAGAAGATCGGCGGCACGTGCCTGCACCGCGGCTGCATCCCGGCCAAGGAGTTCCTGGAGACGGCGAGCGTGCTGCGGACGGTCGCCGGGGCGAAGGAGTTCGGCATCCTCGCCGAGCAGCCCGCCGTCGACTTCTCGGTCAGCCTGGACCGCAAGCGCAAGGTCGTCGAGCAGCTGTTCCGCGGCCTCACCAGCCTGTTGCGCAGCCGCAAGATCACGACCGTCGCCGGTACCGGGCAGCTGGTGGAGGGCAACGTCGTGCGGGTGTGCGCCCCCGACGGAGGCGTGCAGGAGCTGACGGGACGCTACGTGGTGCTGGCGGCCGGGTCGGTGCCGCGGACGATCGCCGGGTTCGAGCCGGACGGGCGGGTGGTGCTCACCTCGGACGACGTCCTCGAGCTGTCCGAGATCCCGGCGAGCTGCGCCGTGATCGGTGGCGGTGCCATCGGGTGCGAGTTCGCCTCGTTCCTGTCCGATCTGGGCTCCCAGGTGACCCTGCTCGAGGCGGCACCCGGCATCCTGCCCGGGTGCGACCCCGACGTCGCCGCCGTCGTGCTCCGGTCGTTCGCCCGCCGGGGCATCGTCGTGCGCACCGGGGTGACCGTCCGGGGGCACGAGCCGCGCCAGCGAGGGACCGTGGTCACCTTCGGCGACGGCGAGCGGGTCGAGGTGGACGCCGTCGTCGTGTCGGTCGGCCGCCGGCCGCGCTCGGAGGGGCTCCTCGCTCCGGGCACCGGCGTCGAGCTCGACGAGCGCGGGTTCGTCCGGGTGGACGAGTGGATGCGCACCGCTGCCGAGGCCGTGTTCGCCGTCGGCGACCTCGTGGCCACGCCGCAGCTGGCCCACGTAGGCTTCGCCGAGGGGATGCTCGTCGTCAAGCAGATCCTCGAGGAGCCTGCCGTCCCCGTCGACTACGGCCGGGTCGCCTGGTGCATCTACTGCCACCCGGAGGTGGCCTTCACGGGGCTCACCGAGCAGGCGGCCCGTGACGCCGGCTTCGAGGTCGTGGTCCAGCGGGATCCCTTCGGCGGCAACGGCCGCGCCCGGATCCTCGGCGAGACCGACGGCATGGTCAAGGTGATCTGCGAGCGTCGCCCCGATGGGCGCGCCGGGCGGTTGCTCGGCGTGCACATGGTGGGCCCGTGGGTCACCGAGCAGCTCGGGCAGGCCTACCTGGCGGTCAACTGGGAGGCCACCCCCGACGAGATCGCGCAATTCGTCCAGCCGCACCCCTCCCTCTCGGAGACCTTCGGGGAGACGGTGCTCGCACTCACGGGAAGGGGCCTCCACGTTGGCTGACATCACGATGCCGCAGCTCGGAGAGACGGTCACCGAAGGAACGATCATCCGCTGGCTGAAGGCGGTCGGCGACAACGTCGCGCAGGACGAGCCGCTGTTCGAGGTCTCGACCGACAAGGTCGACTCCGAGGTCCCCTCGCCCACTGCCGGCGTGCTGACCGAGATCCTCGTCCAGGAGGGCGAGACGGTCGACGTCGGCGCCAAGCTCGCCGTGGTCGGCGAGGCCGGCGCCGCCCCCGCCCCGGCACCGGCCGCACCGCAGGTGGCGACCCCGCCGCCTGCCCCCCCTGCCCCGGAGCCGGTGGTCGCTGCCCCGGCCCCGGCCCC
>JAKBAA010000167.1 GCA_021809425.1 Actinomycetes bacterium
GCTTGACGATCCCAGCCGACCCGGTCGACGGTCCGGAAGTCGGCGTCGAACAGCTCCTCGACGTCGTCGGGGTGCAGCGGCGCGCCGAGCCAGATCCGAGCGTCTCGGCGATCACCGTCGAGGTCGGCGGCCACGACCCATTTGGCGGTGGCCATCGGGTCGCTCTCGGCGGTCCACGCCCCCCGCCCGCTGCGCAGCAGCCAGTGGCCCGGCCGGCCGTCGCGCAGCCGGCCTACGCGGTCGGGGTAGGCCATCGCAACGAGCCGACCTACGTCCTCTGGCGCCACCGCGCCGCCAGAGGTCTGCCGAGGGTGGGTCCCCAACCCCACCAGGGCGCCCAGCCTGCGCGCCGTCCCGGCGTGCTGGGGCGCCCGGCCCCGCCGGAGCGCATCTACGCGCGCGGCCAGGTCCACATCGCGGCCGCCGGCGAGGCCACCCCGCAGCGGGTCTCCGTCGCTCAAGATGGCCGCCAGCTCACAGGCGAGCCGCCCGGGTTGGCCGGGGTCGGCCTTCAGGAGCAGGTGGGCCAGGCGGGGGTGGACACCGAGGCGAGCCATGCCTCGGCCTTGGGGCGTGATGCGGTTCGCGGTGTCGAGGGCGCCGAGTTCCCCCAACAGCCGACGGGCGGCCGCCAGCGGGCCGGCGGGCGGCGAGTCGGTCCACGCCAGGGAAGCGGGGTCGTCGACGCACCACTCGGCGAGGTCGAGGGCCAGGGGCGCCAGGTCGGCGACCAGAATCTCCGGCGGTGCACTCGCCGGCAAACCTTGGTGGTCGGCGGCTGACCACAACCGGTAGCACGCGCCGGGCGCCTGGCGAGCTGCACGGCCTTGGCGTTGGTCAGCCGTAGCGCGCGACACCGGGAGGGTGACCAGCCGGGTCATCCCGGAGGCCGCGTCGAAGCGCGGCCCGCGCATCAGCCCGCAGTCGACCACGACGCGCACCCCGTCGATGGTCAGGCTGGTCTCCGCCACTGCGGTCGCCAGGATGACCTTCCGCCGCCCGTCTGGGGCCGGCCGGAGGGCGGCATCTTGATCCCGACCGCTCAGCGATCCGTGGAGTGCCACAATTTCAGTCCCAGACGAGGCCGGGTCCCCGCCCGGATCGCGTAGCAGGCGTTCGACGCCGCGGATCTCGGCCGCGCCGGGCAGGAAAGCCAGGACGTCTCCGGCCCTCTCGGCCAGAGCGCGGCGCACCGTGGTGGCCACCGCCCCTTCGATACGCCCGACAGGTCGGCCGACCCAGACCGTCTCGCACGGGTGGGGAGCGACCGTCGCCGCTATGACTGGTACCCCGCCCAACAGGCGAGCGACGGACGCCGCCTCGAGAGTGGCGGACATGATGATGACGCGGAGGTCAGGGCGCAGGGCATCCCTCGCGTCGAGGCTCAGAGCCAGGCCGAGGTCCGACATGACGCTGCGCTCGTGCCACTCGTCGAAGACCAGCGCGCCGACACCCTCGAGGGAAGGGTCGGCTTGCAACATGCGGATCAGCACACCCTCGGTGATCACCTCGATCCGAGTCCTCGGGCCGATGGCCTGCTCCTGGCGGATCCGGTAGCCGACGCGGCCGCCGACCTGCTCGCCGAGCGCCCCTGCCATCCAGCGGGCGGCAGCTCGAGCCGCCACCCGCCGTGGCTCGAGCACGAGGACGCGTCGGTCCTGGAGCCACGGCCGGCCGCCCAGGGCCAGTGGCACCCTCGTCGTTTTGCCCGAACCCGGCGGCGCCTGCAGGACGGCGATGCCAGTGGCGTCCAATGCCGCCAGCAGCTCGGGTAGGACCGCATCGACCGGGAGGGGCTCGGCGGTGGGCGGCACCGTTCCAGTCTGCCTCGGGGTGCAGCGTGTCTCAGGCCCCCTCGGTTGTGGGGGCGGTGAGGTTCGAAGCGGGCATGATCCGACCGCCGGCCAGCATCCACACCGCGCTGGCTACAACCCAGGCGTGACCGATGCCGAGCCCGGCTCGCTGTAGGGCGCCGGTGGCTGTGCCGGCGAGGCTGGACAGGAGGACCACGGCGCAACTAGCCCCCGCCGCTGTCGACATGGTCGCCGCCCGCCGTCGCCGCCCGGTCCGGAAGGCCGGCGCGGCGAGCAGGGGGATGGCAGCCAGGGCGACGTAGCCGGCGCCAGCCGCGATGTCATGGACGGTGTCGACGGCGCCAGAGACCTCGAGCGGGACCGCCGCCACCCCAAGGGTTGCGACCCCAGTCCCGACCGCAGCCATCCATGCGCACCCGGGCACAGCGTCGCGCAACGCCCGGGCGTAGAGGGGCACGCCCACGCCGAACGCCACGAACCCAGCGGTCATCAACCAGCGGTTGGTCGCACCGACAGCAGCCAGGCGACTGATGGTGTCCTCGACTGGCTGGTAGGCGGGGCGCAGGGCGGCGGCGGCCACCCAGGCGCCGGTGAACCCGACCGGACCGGCCACCCCACCCCAGGCCAGCCGGCGGCAGGACGGCGGCACGGCCTTCATCTGTGCATCCTAGGAACCGGCCGGTGGTGCCGGGGGGTAGCCTCCGGCCGGTGAGTATCTGGCCGACCGGGCGCGCTCTGCACGGCGGTGTCGACGAGATCCCCCTGCCGGCTGGGGGCGGTGGTCGCCTGTGGCTGTGCGGCAAGCACTTCGTCGCGCCCGACCCTGAGGCAGCGCTGGCCGGGATCGGCGCCGATACCGTGGTCTGCCTCAGCGAGCAGGGCGAGCTGGCCGGCCGCTACCCCGGATACGTCACGTGGCTGCAGGAAAACCAGCCGGACCGGGCGCTCTGGTGGCCCATCCCCGACCTGCACGCACCCGATATCGAGGACGCCGCGTCGCTCATCGCCGAGCTGCGCCGCCGCCTGGCGGCTGGACACGGCGTGCTGCTCCATTGCGGCGCAGGCATCGGGCGGGCCGGCACCATCACCGCAGGGCTGCTGATAGACGTGGGAATGTCGGTCGAGGAGGCCGTCGCCCACGTGGGAGCGCACCGGCCGATGGCCGGGCCGGAAGCCGGGGTCCAGGCGGAGCTGCTCGGGGCGCTTGCCCTTGGTGAGGGGTAGGGTTCACCCCAGCAGCTCGCACCGGGTCTCGGGCGTCCCTCCGAGCGTCCCCGGACGATCATGGAGGTGGCTGGGGTGAAGACCAGAGCGGCGATCATGTGGGAGTACGGAAAGGACTGGA
>JAKBAA010000168.1 GCA_021809425.1 Actinomycetes bacterium
CCTGTGGTCGCGACGGATCGACGACGAGCACCGACTCGTCTACCAGGTCGTAGGGGACGATCTGATCGTCCATCAGGCCCGGTACCACTACGAGCGGTAGACGTACGGGCCTGCGTCAAGGGCGACCACCCTCCCCTCCCCCCGTGCCTTTGCCGGCGCCTCGAGGCGGGGCGTCTGCCAGGCGCTCGCCGATCGCCTCCGCTGGCCATCACGGGTCCACGGGCGGCCGGCAAGACCACCACCACCGCCCGGCTGGCCCGCACGGTGGTCCGCCTCGACCGGCCCTCCGAGGCGGCCGCATTTCACGCCGAACCCGACCTGGCCCTTGGGGCGCTCGAGGAGCCGGTCCTCCTCGACGAGTGGCAGGAGGTCCCCGCTGTGCTGGGGGCGGTCAAGCGGGCCGTCGACCACCATCTTCGAGGCCGCCGGCGTCAACCGGAAGACTGCCGACGCCTACGAGCGGCTCCTCGCCACCATGTTCCTCACCGAGGCGCTCCCGTCGTGGACCTCGAACCGCCTGCAACGGCTCTCGGCGCGCCCGAAGCGCTACGTCGTCGACCCGGCGCTCGCCGCCGCACTGCTGCGCGTCGACGGTCCCGGCGTCCTGCGTGACGGCGACCTCGTCGGTCGGCTCCTCGACACCTTCGTCGTAAGCCAGCTGCGAGCCGAGCTGCCCGTCGCTCGGAGCCGACCGCGCCTGTACCACGTGCGCGAAGAGCACGGCCGCCACGAGATCGACCTGCTCGCCGAGCTCGGCGGCGGCAACGTGGTCGCCCTGGAGGTCAAGGCGACGGCGTCGCCCGCACGCCACGATGCCCGACATCTGCTCTGGCTGCGCGATCGGCTGCAGGACCGCTTCGCCGCCGGCATCGTGCTGCACACCGGACCACGCCCGTTCGACCTCGACGACCGCATCCGTGCCGTGCCCATCTGCGCCCTGTGGGGTTGCAAGCTCGAAGGGTCGGCGTCGCCCGGGCTTGCCCCGTGACCACGACCCCGAGGGGCCTTCGAGGTCATCGCCCTTCGACGGTTCCTGGCTCGGCTCGCTTGGCCGGCACACCAGCGTGCCGAGCAAGGACGTCGAAGTCGCGATCGTCGTGCAGCACCGGCACGCTGCTTCGAAGTGCCACCGCCCCGATCAGGCAGTCGGTCAGGGCGCGGACCGTCTCGCCCGCTTGTCGGCACACGCGGTACAAGGCCGCCGCGACCTCGTAGCTCGCCAATCCCTCCACTGGCAGGTGCTCGCAGCGCGCCAGCAGCCGACGGAGCTGTTGGTGGTGATCGTCGTCACGAGCGCCGGCCAAGACCTCCATGACGACGACATCCGTCGTATGCACCGGCTCGTCGTCCTCGAGCAGCCGACGAACCGCACGATGGGTGTCGCTTCCGGTGGCGCGAAGGAACTCGACCCACGCCGAGGTATCGACGAGGGTCACCCAGCCATCCGGCGGTCTGAGCGCATCTCGTCGAGGTTGCCCTCCCAGCCGACCCCTTCCATCGCCAAGGCCTCCTGTTGGGTCATCGACTCGCCTACCAGTCGCCGCAGCGCCAGAGCGACCGCGGCACGCTTGGAACGCAGCCCGTACCGCCGCATCGCCTCGCTCACCAGATCGTCGTCGATCTCGATGTTCGTCCGTCCCACGGACACCATCGTACACCTTGAGGTGTAATGCTGCTGGGCCGTGAGGCCGCTCGACGGGAGGGTAGAGCGCCCCTCGTCGCCGGCGAGCAGACCGCCGAGGCCGCGGGAGCCGCGGAGGCCGCCGGGCGACCGGGGGCCCCGCCGGCACGCCGGTCACATCACGACGAGCTCGGCGCGCGGATCGAGACGGCGCAGGTCGTCCGGGTCGCCCGTCGCGATCCGGTGGTGGCGGGACCGGGCACAGAGGACCACCGAGGCATCGATCACGTCGTCGGCTCCCGCCACGCCGAGGAGCTGACCGGCGGCGCGGGCGCCGTGGCCGTCCAGGGCGACGACCTCGCAGGCGTCCGACCCGAGGAGCCGCGAGAGGTTGGCCTGGCGTCGCCCGTCCCGCCACACCTGCCCGATCACTCCGGCCGGAACGCACAGCCGCTCGCCCCGTTCCCGGGCGCGAGCGACGAGCGCCACCGCCCGGCGCTGGCCGCGCTCGAAGGCCACGAGCGCCCCGGCGTCGAGGGTGATCCCTACGCCCATCCGGCCTCGCGGTCGATCCGGGCGCGCTCGGCGTCGGTCAGGGGACCCCCGCTCTCCGCCAGCAGCTCCTCGAGCAGCGTGTCGAGGTCGTCGAGCTGGATCTGGGCCTCGAGGGCGCGGGCCACGTAGGCGGAGACGTTGGGGGCTCGGCCTCCGGAAACGGCACCCCGTGCGGCGTCCACGAGCGCTGCAGGCAGGCTGACGGCGATCTTGGCCTTCGATGTCATACCAACCATCATACCGCCGGGCCAGCCAGCCCAGCCAGCCCAGCCAGCCCGGCCGTGCCGGTCAGGGTGCCGGGACCGTCACGAACCGCTGCCGGCCTCGGAACCGGTAGACGTGGAAGTCGGCATCGAGGGTGAGCATCCTCCGGTCGCCCCGCTCCTCTGCCAGCGCCACGAGGGTGGCGTCGGCGAGGTCCATCGGTCGGTCGGCGTACTGGTCCATCAGCTGCGCCCTGCGCCCTGCGCCCTGCGCACGACCGCAGACGGCGCCAGGTCTGCGACGACCAGCAGGTCACGCTCGACCAGGCGCCAGAGCGCCTGTTGGGCTCGGATGCCGCCGGCCCGGCCGAGGAGTCACATCGCCTCGGTGAACGCCGGCCAGGTCGTGACGAGGGGGATCGTGAGCTGATCGAGGGCGTCCACGCATGCGGCGTGGTCCGGCTCGTCGGCGTCGACGATGGCGATCAGCGGACCGGCGTCCGTGAGGGTCACGGTTGGTCGCGCGTTGACGCCAGCGCCTCGGTGAACGTGCCGCCGGTCCGGCGCGCCCGGCCGCCACCGCCGTGGATCTTGCCGATGACCTCGGCGAACCGCTCGCTCGGACGACCCGCCAGGGTCGCCTCGGCCCGCGCGGCGGCTGCGCGGCGGAGGAGCTCGGAGACCGACTCGCCGTTCACCGCTGCCGCACGACGCACCTTGTCGTCGAGCTCGGG
>JAKBAA010000076.1 GCA_021809425.1 Actinomycetes bacterium
GTAGGACACCACCCGCCCCTCCCCGTCACGCCGGACGACCGCCTGTCGCACCTCGAGGACCGGCCCGCCCGGGACCGGCCCGCCCGGGACCGGCCCGCCCGGAACGGCCCCGCCCGGCGAAGGGGCGCCCGGCGCGGGGCTACCCGGTGGGCGGCTGCCCAGCACGGTCCGCACCACGTCCATCTGGTGGACCCCCTGGCGGCGCACCAGCCCGCCGCCGTTCGCCGCCTCGAGCTCGTCCCTCCCCCTCGGCCGGGCCGACCAGTCGGTCGCTTTCAGGGAGAGCACCGCCTGGACCTCTCCCACCGCCCCCGAGGCCACGGTGGCGGCGGCCGCCTGGACATACGGCTCGAACGCCTCGGAGTGGCCCACCAGGACCACCTCGGGACGCCCCGCCAGCAGGGCGGCGAGGCGGGCAGCCTCGGCCGACGTCGCCGTCACCGGCTTCTCGACGATCACGTTGCACCCTGTTGCCACGATGCTCTCGACGTGGGCGGCGTGCAGCGGGGTGGGCGTCGCCACGTGGACGGCGGCGGGCCCCCGACGATCCGCCAGCTGCCCGAGCAGCTCCTCCAGGCTTGCCGCCCGGGCACAGCCCGCCGGCAGCTCCCCGAGCGGCAAGCCCGCCACCCGAGGGTCGGCGACACCGACCAGCTCGACCCCCGGATGGCGCAGGGCGGCCGCCACCATCGCGGCGCCCGCCGTGCCGAGCCCGAGGACGGCGATCCCCAGGCTCGGCACGCCAGCCGGCGCCACGCCAGCCGACGGCACGCCAGCCGGCGCCAGCGGCGATCGGCCCACTTTCGTCATGCCCCGTGCGGCCGTCGGCGTCGGGCTACTTCGCCGCCAGGTCCTTGAGGGCGGCGTCGATGTAGGTGTCGTCCATCATGCTGCGAGCCTCCAGCTTGGACGCCCCGGCGAACTGGCCGCGGATGGCCTTCAGGACCTCCACCTCGGCGGCGACCGGCGGGACGAGCGAGCCGGTCTCGTCGATGATGCCGCGCATCGACTGGTAGGCCGAGTTGACCGGGCCGGGCTTGGCCCCGGTGGCCTGGCCGATGATCGCCTCCACCTTGGTCGGGTGGGTCTTGAAGTAGGCGATCGAGGCGATGAGGCCCTTCATGACGTCGATGGTGATCGCCTTGTGCTTGGACGTCCACGACGTGAGTGCCGCCACCCCGGCGCCCGGCCACTCGTACTGGTGACGGAAGTCCACGAGGATGCTGGCGCCGGGCACCTCCTTGAGCAGGGTGGTCTGGTTGGGCGGCCCGGCCACCGTGGCGTTGGTGGTGCCGGCCAGGAACGACTGCAAGGTGGCGCCGACGTTGCCGAGGGGCTGCAGGTGCACCTTGTTGAGCACGTTGGCCCCCTGCAGGGCCACCTGGGCGAGCACGGCGGTGGTCGAGCCGGGCACCGTGACCGCCACGCTCTTGCCGGCGAGGCCGGCCACCGTGGAGGTGCCGCGGCCGATGAAGAACAGGTCGGCGTGGCTCTCCCACTCGGCCAGCCACTTGAGGGGGGTCCCTGCCGCCTGGCTCACCTCGGGGGCGGGCCCGGCGAACACCCCCATCTGGACCTGGCCGGAGATGAGCGAGTCGAGCGCCTCGGTCTGGGGCAGCGGCTCGACGTTGACGTTGACCCCGTAGTGGCGAAAGATGCCCGCCTTCTCGGCCACGAGCGGGAGCAGCTGGTCGGCGACCGGGGCCGTGTAGGCCATGTTGACGGTCGGCAGCGTCCTCGCCTTCGGCCGGGCCGCCGCCCCGCTCGTGGCGGTGAGCGCCATCGGCGCCGTCGCCACGACGAGCGCCCCGGCAGCGAGCGTGGCTCCCTTCGAGCTCCAGCTGCGGCGCGCCGCCCTGGTGGTGTCCTTCATGGTGCTCCCCCTTCGTCGTCGTTGCTGTGTTGGTCTCGCCCCACCCTCGGGTGGTTCGATCGGTGGGGCGGGAAGCTTCCCGCCCCTCGTCGGGACCGCCTCGGGGCGGCCCCGCCGGGTCAGGCCCGCCAGCGGGTCAGCCGCCGCTCGGCCACCCGGAGGAGGGTGGTCAGCAGCACCGACACCACGGCGAGGATGGTGATGCCCACGAACACCTGGCCGGTGTCGAGGATGTCCCCTGCCTTGACGATCAGGCCGCCGATGCCGTTCTCGCCCATGAAGTACTCCGACACCACCACCCCCACGAGCGCCCCCCCGATGGCCAGGCGCACCCCGGTCACGAAGTAGGGGATGAGCGACGGCAGCACCACCGTCCGCATGATCTCGGTGTCGGACGCCCGGAAGCTCCGGGCGAGGCGGATCAGCTCGGCGTCCACGTTGCGGGTTCCGGTGATCACGTTGACCAGCACCGGGAACACCGAGATGAGCACCACCATCACCACCTGGGCCTGGAAGGTGATCCCGAACCAGACCAGGATGACCGGCAACAGGGCGATGAGGGGCATGGCGTAGAGCATGGCGATGAACGGCTCGAAGATGGCCCCGAGCAGCCGCCACCAGCCGATGGCCACCCCGGCGATCCCGCCGATGGCCACGGCGATGCCGAGGGCTACGGCGAACAGCACGGCGCTCGCCCCGATGGCGCTGGCCAGCTGGCCCGTGTCGATCAGGTAGCGGGCCGACTGCACCACGTCCCACGGCGAGCTGGTCAGCCGCTGCTGCACCACCCCGGTGTCGGCGCACACCTGCCAGGCGCCCAGCACCGCCGCCACCGAGGCCACCGACACGAGCAGGTACCGCCGCCGCCTCATGCCAGCGACTTCCACAGCTCGCCGTACAGCGCCTGGAACCCGGCCGACTGCTTGAGGCTCAGGCTGCGCGGCCGCGGCTCGTCGATCACCTTGGTCAGGCTGATCCGCCCCGGGCGGGCCGACAGGGTGACCACCCGGTCCCCCAGGTAGATGGCCTCGCTGATGTCGTGGGTGATGAACAGCACGCTCAGCTTCCGGTCGGCCACGATCCCCTGCAGCTGCTCCTGCAGCCGCTCCTTCGTGATGGCGTCGAGCGCCCCGAACGGCTCGTCCATCAGCAGCACCTCCGGCTGGACGGCCAGCGCCCGGGCGATGTTCACCCGCTGCTGCATCCCCCCCGACAGCTGCCGCGGGTACAGGCTGGATGACCCGGTCAGCCCGACCACCTCGATGGCCGCCTCCGCCGCCTGCCGGCGCTCCCCCTTGGCCATCCGCCGGCCCACCTCCAGGCCGTACTCCACGTTGCCGAGCGTCGTCCGCCACGGCAGCAGGTGCGGCGACTGGAACACCACGGCCACCGCCGGGTGGGGCGACCGCACCGGGGTCCCGTCGACCTCGATCGACCCCTCGTACGGCTCCAGCCCGGCGATGCAGTTGAGCAGGGTGCTCTTGCCCGACCCCGACGGCCCGATCACCGTCACCACCTCGTTCGCCCCCACCTGCAGGCTCACGTCCTCGAGCACCGGCGCCAGCTGGCTGGCCGGCTCCTTGCCGGGCGTGCCGAACCGCTTGGTGAGGTGCTCCACCACGATGCTCACGCCGCCACACCCCCGGCGCCGGTGCCCGCGGCACCACTCGCACCGCCACCCGCGCCGGCGGGGACGCCCGCGCCCGCCGCTCCGCCGCCGCCCGCCAGGCCTCCCCCGCCCGCCGGGCCTCCCGCGCCTCCCGGACCTCCCGCGCCTCCCGGACCTCCCGCGCCTCCGAGCAGCGAGCCGAGCGCCCCGAGCACGCTGGCCAGGTGGTCGAACTGCTCGCACACCTCGACCAGCGCCCCGACCGAGGCAGCCGGCAGGTCGGGCAGGAGCCGGCGCCCCTTCGCCTCGAGGGCAGCCGGGCCTGCCGGCGGCCGGAGGGTCGCCTGGTCCTCGGCCAGCTCCAGCTCGCTCCCGTCCTGGCGCCCCACCGTCAGTCGCCCTCCCCATCGCCGCGGCCATTGGGCGCTCAGCCGGTCGTCGGCCCGCACCTCAACCCGGCCCATCATCTCCTCGACCCGGGCTGCCCGGGCGCCGGTCCCCCCGGGGAGCCGGGCGTCACGGGTGCCCTCGAACAGGCGCTCGGGCTCGAGCAGGCCGACGGCCACCCCGAGCGGCACCGAGGACAGCGAGCTCAGCCGGTCCTGCGGCGCACGGCGCACCATGTCGAGCACCCCCGACGGCACCCAGGCGACGATCCGGCGCACGGGCGTCCCGTCACCCAGCTCGCCCCGGTGGGCGGCCGCCAGCGCCACCACCGCCGCCGCCTGGCCGGCCACACAGAACGGCTTGACCGTGGTCGATCCGATCGCCTCGAAGCCGGCCCCGTCCGGGGCCAGCGCCGCCTCGTCGAACGGGACCGGCAGCCGGTCCACCCAGTCGAGCCCTCCGGCCCCGCCGGCCCCGCCCAAACCGCCGGCCCCGCCGGCCCCGCCCAAACCGCCGGCGCCGGCTGGCCCGCCGGCCCGCTCGCCCATGGCGGCCAGCCCGGCCGCCAGCCCTCCGGCGACGGCCCCCCCGAAGGAGAGCCACCGGGACGCCTCGTCGGCGGGGCGGCCGAGGGCGACCATGGAGCCGGCGGTGGCCAGGGCAGCCCGCACCTCGGCCGGGCCGCCCCCGAGGGCGCGGGCCACGGTGACGGCGGCGCCGAGGGGGGCGACGGCGAGCGTCGGCCAGATCCCCGCCGCCAGCAGCTGCGGGCCGGACATGGCGGCGCCGAGTCGGGCCACCGCCTCGTAGCCGGCTGCCGCCGCCGAGGCCGCCCGACCGGCGTCGACCGGTCCGGCCAGGCTGGCCGCCGCCAGCAGCGCCGGGAAGACCACCGCACCGGGGGTGGTGCACGAGGCGAGGTGCAGGTCGTCCACCTCGCTCGACCGGGCCAGCCGGGCCCAGGTGTGGGCCGCCTGGTACGGGCCGGTGCTCCCCGGCAGGACCCCCAGGGGGACCGGGCCGGTCGGGGCGAGCGCCGCCACGCTGGCCTGCGCCCGGCGCGCCTCCGCCCCGCCCCGGGTCGCCCCGAGCGCCACCAGGAAGTCGAGCAGGCGCCAGCGCGCCATCGCCACCAGCGCGGCGGGGACCTCCCCGCACAGCGAGTCGGCCAGCTGCCCGACGCCCGCCACGGTCACGCCCCGGACACCTCCTGCAGCGGCCGGGTGCCGCCCTCGACCACCACCACGTCCCTGCTCGCCGCCGCCACCCCGCCGCTCCCGGCAGCCCCACCGGCGGCTGCCCCGGCAGCCCCGCCCGGTATCCCGCAACGCAGCGCCAGCACCTCCCCGGCCACCAACGGCTCGCCGGGGTCGCCCGACCGGCCGACACCCGCGGAGGCGCCCCAGGCTGCCGGGTCGGGGACGGCCACCGGCCGCTCCCTGCCGAGCCCGACCGCCGCCCCGAGCCCGAGGGCACCGGCCACCTGACGCGCCGCCTCGTCCAGCCCGGGGGCGGCCTCGAGGGCGGCGAGCCCCGCCTGGGCGACCGCCGACAGGGGCACCCCCGGTCGGGCCGCCCCGACCATCGCCGCCACCACCGCCTCGGCTGCCGCCCCTGCCGGGTCCGCCAGGTCGGCCGGCTGGGCCGGGGCCTGGGCCTGGTCCGGGGCCGGGGCCGGGGCCTGGTCCGGGGCCTGGTCCGGGGCCGGGTGGAGCTGGGCCATCGCCTCGGCCCAGTACCCGCACCGCTCGACGCCGAGGAACACCGTGCACGCCCTCCCCGACGGCCCGGGGGCCGGTGCGCCCGACGGCCCGTGGCCGGTCGCGCCGGGGGTCTCCCAGGTGGCGGTCACCGGGTGGTGGACGAGCACCCGGACGTCCCGGGCCCCTCCGAGGCGGGCCGCCCGCTCGACGGCGAAGCCGACCGTCGACGGCGTGGCGCCGGCCTGCCCGGCTGCCTTCCTGCCGGCGGCGAGCGCCCGGTCCCTGAGGGCGGCGGCGAGGCGCAAGGCGGCGAGCTCCCGGGGGCGCTTGGACCGGCGCAGCCGGGCGAAGGCGCCGTCGAGGTCGACCGTCCGCAGACCTTCCAGGTCGCGGCGCAGGGCGCGCCACGGCCCCACCGGCAGCTCCGGCGCCCCGGCGATCCCGACGCCGCCGGTCACCCCCCACTCGGCGAGCACGGCGGCGGCCCCCTCGCCGACGCTCGGGTAGTAGCGCAGGTCGGACACCCAGGTGAGGGTCGACACGTACGGCAGGTTGCGGGCACCCCCCAGCCCGGCCAGCAGGACGGTCGGCTCGGTCCGGTGGACGAGGGCGGTGGCCCACTGGTGCATCGGGGCGTACGCCGTCAGGTAGGTCAGCGGGGCGAACGCCTCGACCGTCCCCACCACGACGGCCGCCTCCACCCCGCTCGCCTCGAGCAGGGCCCGGAAGGCGGCCAGCCGCTGGTCGATCTCGTCCCGGGTGAGCAGCTCCCGCTCCAGCACCGACCGCCCCCGGCGCAGCACCGGTCGCATCGTCTCCACCGCTAGCACCCCACCACGTCGAGGGAGGCGGCGGCCGACGTCAGCCGGCGGGCCCCGCCCGCCTCGACCAGCACCGGGTCCCCGCACATCAGGTAGCCGACCGTCGGCAGGTACTGGTTGGGGTGCAGCACGAACGCCATCCCCTCCTCGATCAGCTCGGTCCCCCCGAGCCGGAGGTCCTGGGGCTTCGGCGACCCGAGCCCCATCCCGTGGCCCCGCGTCCGCATGTACGGCGGCTTGCAGTACTCACCGAACCCTGCCGCCACGATCGGCTCGTTGACCGCCGCCACCACCTCCCCGAGCGGCACCCCCGGCTGGCAGGCGGCAAGACCGGCCTGGAAGGCCCCCCGCAGCAGCTCGTACCCCTCGACCAGCGCCCGGCTCGGCTCCCCGAGCACGGCCGTCCGGCAGATCTGGGTGAACACCCCGTCCACCCCCGGCGAGATCTCGGCCAGCACCAGGTCGCCCTCCTCGAGGATCCGGTCCCCCGGGGTGTTCACGCTCGTGGCGTGCGGGGAGGCCGACATCAGCAGGAAGTTGTCCTCCGCCCCCAGCTCCCGCATCAGCTGGTCCAGCATCCCCACCAGCTCGTGCTCGCGCAGCCCCGGCCGCAGCTCGGCCAGCGCCCGGGCGTACCCCTCCTCGGCGATGGCCGTCGCCCGGCCGGCCGCCTCCCGCTCCACGGCGTCGCTCCGGGCACAGGCGGCGTCCACCTCGGCCGTCACCTCGACCAGCGGCCGCCCGAGCGCCCCCTCCAGGGCGTCGGCGTCGCCACCGGTCAGCAGGTTGGTCCCGCACACCGCCACCGGGCCCCTCGTGCGACCGCCCACCAGGCGCGCCAGCTCGGCCACCAGCCCCCCGCCGTCGGCTCCCACGACCGTGCAGCCCGCCGCCCGGGCCGCCGCCCGCGGGGCCTCCAGCCGGGGCGACACCAGCAGCACCGGCTCCCCCCCGCCCACCACCAGGGCAGCCCGAGCCCGCGACCGGTACCCGCTGGCGTAGCAGGGGGCGTCCATGTACATGAACGACTGGACCCCGCTCGACCAGCACACCAGCACCTCCGCCCCCGCCTCCGCTGCCACCCCCGCCATCACCTGGCGGCGGGCCGCATGGGCGGCGGCCACCGCTCCGGCCTCAGGCACCGCCTGCTCCCGCCCCGGCTGGCCCCGCCCCGGCTGGCCCCGCCCCGGCTGGCCCCGCCCCGGCTGGCCCCGCCCCGGAGGCGCCGGCGGCACGAAGGCGGGCCGTCCCCGCCTCGTCGACCCGGCCCTCCTCGTCGACCACCACCCCGTACCAGCGCGCCGCCGCCCCCACCGACACGTACCCGGCCACCACGTCGGCCGCCACCTCCCCGACCGGCCGCTCCAGCGGGTCCCCCCAGCCGCCGCCCCCCGGGGTCATCAGCAGCACCCGCCCGCCCGCCTCGGCCGCCGCCCGGCGCACGTCGGTCTCGACCGGGTCCGTCCCGGGGCGGCGGGTCACGAACGTCCGGGTGTCCTCGCCGGGAAGCCCGCCCCACAGGCCCCACGGCAGGCACTGGTGGCGGGGGGTCGCCGACGCCGTGAACATGCCGGGCACCCGGCTCTCCACCTCGGTGACCAGCCCGAGCCCGCCCCGGTAGCGGCCCGCCCCGCCCGAGTCCGGCCGCAGCTCCCGCCGGCGCACGATGATCGGGGCGCGCAGCTCCAGCGTCTCGATCGGGGCGTTGCGCACGTCGCCCTGGCACACCGACACCGAGGCGCTCTCCCCGTCGCCGAACGGGCGTGCCCCCCAGCCGCCCCCCTCCACGCTCTGCACCACCGCCGCCTGGCCCCGGGCAGGGGCCGTGTTGATGAACACGATCGACCCCCCGAGCGTCCCCATGTGGGCGCTCGGGATCCGGTCCGGGATCGCCGGGGCGAGGGCCGACAGGATGGTGTCCACCACCGTCGGCAGCGCCGTGCTCCAGCTCCCCATCGGCGCCGGGTAGCGGGCCATCATGAAGTTGCCCTCCTGGATGTCCACCCGCAGCGCCCGGAACGACCCCTCGTTGACCGGCTCGTCGGGGGTGGTGAGGGCCTTGTAGGCGATGTACGGGGCGGCCAGCGTCCGCCCGTTGATCCCGCCGCGCCGCTCGAGCGAGCACCCGGTCAGGTCGATCGTCATGTCGCTTCCCTCGACCACCACCCGCACCTCGATCTCCACCGGGGTGTCCCGGTCGACGAAGTCGTGGTCGATCGCCGCGCTCGCCCGGTACTCCCCGTCCGGGATGTCCGCCACCACCCGCCGGCACCGCTCCTCGCTGTCGGCGAACAGCGCCCGCACCGACTCCCGGAACGTGTCCAGCCCGTACCGGCCCACCAGCTCGGCCACCCGCTCCTCCCCCAGCCGGCACGCCGCGAACTGGGCCCGCATGTCCCCGAGCGACGACTCCGGGAAGCGGATGTTGTCGGCGATCAGCCGCAGCACCTTCTCGTCGACCACCCCCTCCTCGTACAGCCGCACCTGGTCCAGCTGCAGCCCCTCCTGCCACGGGTCCGCCACCCCCGGGCCCGACCCGAACCCGGTGCTCAGCCCGCCCACGTCGATCCAGTGGGCCCGCACCACGGCGAAGCACACCAGCTCTCCCCCGACGAACACCGGCGTGTAGGTCACCACGTTGTTCAGGTGCTGCCCCGCCACCCGCTGGTGGTTCGTCACGAACCCGTCCTCCGGCCGGAACCCGTCCAGGCCGTACCGGTCGATGGCGTCGCGGATCACCACCCCGAGGTCGGCCACGAAGTGCGACACGCCCCCCACGTTCTGGCACAGCAGCGCCCCGTCGCGGTCGAGCAGGGCGCAGCAGTAGTCCCGGACCTCGTAGATCATCATGTTGTACGAGCTCCGCTGCAGGTCCGACGCCATCTCGTCGGCGATCGCCGGCAGCAGCTGCCGCATGATGTCCCTCGTGATCGGGTCGCTCCCTCCCGGGCCGGCTGTGGCCGAGCCGCCCGTGGCCGGGCCTGCGGTCGCCGGGCCCGCCGTGACCGGGTTGTCGTCGATCGCCGTCATCGGTCGGTTCCTCCAATGCTGATCACGAGCTCGCCGGACGCCGCCCGCACCATCTCGTCCCCGGGCAGCAGCACGGTCGTCGAGGCGTACTCCTCGACGATGGCCGGCCCCACCACCACCTGCCCCTCGGCCAGGCGGGGGCGCCAGTAGACCGGCACGTCCACCGGGGTGCCGCCGCGGTCGATCACCACCGGGCGGGTCCCCGTCAGCGCCTCGCCCTCCTCGCCGGCCACCCGCAGCTCGAGCCCCGGGCGGCGCCCCCGGGCGACCACCCGGGCGTTGACCACCTCGACCGCCTCCTCGCTCGCCGAGTGGCGGAACCGGCGCTGGTGCTCGGCCCCGAACCGGGCCTTCAGCGCCCCGGCGTCGCGCCCGGCCAGCTCGTCGCGCTCCACCCTCGTCGGCAGCGAGAACTCCTGGCCCTCGTAGCGCAGGTCCAGGTCCACCTCGAGCACCATCGACGCCGGCTCGATCCCCTCCTCGACGAGCCGCCCCCGCCCCTCCGCCAGCAGGTCGTCCACGATCTGCTCCAGCCGCTCCCAGTCGAGCCCGTCCAGGTCGGCGTAGATCGTCCGCACGTGGTCGTGGCGGACGTCCGACTCGAGCATGCCCACCGCCGAGAAGTGCCCGGGGAACGTCGGGACGATCACCGTCGGGATGTGCAGGTCCCGGGCGATGGCACAGGCGTGCAACCCGCCGGCGCCCCCGAACGCCACCATGGCGAAGCCCCTCGGGTCGTAGCCCCGCTCCACCGACACCGCCCGCACCGCGAGCGCCATCGCCGTGAGGGCGATCTCCACGATCCCCTCGGCCGCCTCCCCGAGGCCGATGCCGAGCGGCTCGGCCACCTGGCGCCGGATCCCCTCGGCGGCCGCCTCCACGTCGAGCGGCATCTCCCCCCCGAGGAACCGCCCGGCACCCAGCCGGCCGAGCACCAGGTTGGCGTCGGTCACCGTCGGCTCCTTGCCGCCCCACCCGTAGCAGATGGGGCCCGGGTCGCCGCCGGCGCTCTGCGGGCCGACCCGCAGCGCCCCCACCTCGTCCACCCGGGCGATGCTCCCCCCGCCGGTCCCCACCTCCACCACGTCCACCACCGGCAGCATCAGCGGGTGCCCCTCGGCGTACCCGCCGATGAAGTAGCCGTGGCTGATGGCCGGCTCCCCGTCGGTGACCAGGCTGGCCTTCGCCGTCGTCCCCCCCATGTCGAAGGCGATCAGCTGCTCGTAGCCGAGCCGCCGCCCGAGGGTCGCCGCGGCGGCGATCCCGCCGACCGGGCCCGACTCCATCATGGCGACCGGCACCCGCTTGGCGATCGCCGGCGACATCACCCCGCCGTTCGACTGCATGATGAGCAGCCGGCCCGAGAACCCCCGCCCCTCGAGCAGCTCCTCCAGCTGCTCCAGGTACTCGCTCACCCGCGGCCCCACGTAGCAGTTGAGCACCGTCGTCGACGCCCGCTCGTACTCCCGGTACTCCCGCAGGATGGCGTGCGACAGCGACACGTACCGGTCCGGCAGCCGCTCGGCGAGCGCCGCCCCGAGGCGCGCCTCGTGGCGCTCGTCGGCGTACGAGTGCAGCAGGCACACCGCCACCGCCTCCGCCCCGGAGCGGGCCACGGCGTCGACGACGGCCTCGACCGCCTCGTCGGTCAGCTCGGTCAGCACCGTCCCGTCCGCCGCCAGCCGCTCGGCCACCTCGAACGTCCGCTCGCGCGGCACCAGCGGGCGGGGGCGCCGGAAGAAGATGTTGTAGGCGTCCGGCCGGTTCCCCCGGCCGATGGCGTACACGTCGCGGGTCCCCTCGGTCACCACCAGGGCGGTGACCGCCCCGGTCCGCTCGAGCACCGTGTTGATGGCCACCGTCGACCCGTGCACGAAGTCGGTCAGCTCACCGGCCGCCAGCCCCGCCTTGGTGAGGCAGTTGACGATCCCGATCGACAGGTCCTTCGGGGTGGTCGCCGACTTGGCGTCCCCGCCCCGCCCCGCCACGGTGTCCCAGTAGACGAGGTCGGTGAAGGTCCCGCCGATGTCGAGCGCTGCGATGATCCCCATGTCCCCAACTGCCTCCACCGGTCGTCGTCGGCCCTCGCCTGGCCACGTGCCACGGCCGCCTCCCTGCGCGCACGCCGCTCCGGCGCCGCTCGGCGCCGCTCTCTGCACCTCGGTGCCACCGATCCCCCGGGTTCCCCGGGTTCCTTGTGTCCTCCGGGTCCTCCGGGCGCCGCCGGGCTCTCTGGGCTCTCTGGGCTCTCTGGGCTCTCTGGGCGCCGCCGGCGACGCTACCCGCGGGTCGCCCCCCGGGCGAAGCCTGGCCGCATCTGCGTGATGGGCAGACAGCCCGGAGGCTATGACGCTGCCCCGCTCCTCACATGATCGGGAAGATCCTCGCCGCGTTGTGGCGGAGGATGCCCTCCCGGGCCGCCGTCTCGAGCTGCGCCTCGCCGATCACCTCGTACGCCTTCTGCGGGCTCCAGCACGGGTAGTCGGTCCCGTACAGCACCTGGCCCGACCCGTAGAACTCGAGGGCCGTGCGGATGGTGAGCGCCTGGGGCGCCACCGTGTCCACGTACAGCTGGTGCAGGTAGTCGCTCGGCACCCCCGGCAGGCCGGTGATCTGGGCGCTCCGGTACACGTTCTTGTCGATCCGCCCCGCCTGGTAGGGCAGCAGCCCGCCGGCGTGGGTGTGCACCACCTTCAGCTCCGGGTGCCGCTCGAGCACGCCGCTGAACACGAGGCGCAGCACCGACATGCTCGAGTCGAGCAGCCGCCCGATCGTCAGGAAGATGGCGTGGTCGTACCCGGGGAACTGGCCCTCGTACACGTAGTCGGTGGGGTGCACCACGAGCGGCACCCCCAGCTCGGCCACCCGGCCGTAGAAGGCGTCGAGCTCCGGGTCGTCCACCAGGCGGCTCCCGGCCACCGACGGCAGGTTCACCCCGACGAGCCCCAGGTGCTTGACGGCGTGCTCGGTCACCTCGAGCGCGTCCCCGGTGTCCAGCAGCGGCACGTACCCGGTCCCGTAGAACCGGCCCGGGTGGCGCCGCTGGGCGGCGGCCAGCTCCTCGTTGTACTCGACGGCCAGCTCCTTCGCCACCTCCCGCGGCAGCTGCTCGAGCAGCCCGGCGAGCACCCCCGTCGTGCCGATCACCACCGTCCCCTCGCCGGTCACCTGGTCGGACGCCTCAAGCCCCCGGTCGAGGTCCAGCCAGACCGGCGACATCTTCGCCGACGACCGGCCGTTGTCGTAGAGGTACCGGTACCCCTCCTCGGTCCGCTCCGCCCGCGGGTACCCCGGCTGGTCGCACAGGCGCTCGAACAGCGACCGCGGGAACCAGTGGAAGTGCGAGTCGATCACCTGCAGCGCCGTCACCCGTCCCCCCTCCGCCTCCCCCGCCCGCCACCACGCGGCCGAGCTGGCTTCCGCGCTCTAGGTTGGACCACCACGCCCCGCTCCGCACGGCATCCGCCCGATGACCTATGACGCCATAATCTATGCACTATGACATGCCCCCGGCGCTGCCTGCTGCGCTGCCGGCGCTTCCCCCGGCGCTGCCTGCAGTGCCGGCCCCGTCCCGGCGCGACGGCCGGCCACCCGTGACCGGCGACCTCCGGCTCGTCGGGCTCGGGCCCGCCGACACCGACGCCCTCGTCGCCCTGCTCGAGGTGGCCTACGGGCGGGCCTGGCGCCGTGGCGACCTCACCTTGTTCCAGCAGGTGCAGCCCGACGGCTGGTACGCCATGGCCGCCGGCACCTCGCTCGTCGCCGCGGCCGGGGCGATCAGCTACGGACCGCTCTGCTGGATCGGCTCGGTGGCCACCCACCCGGGCTGGCAGCGCCGCGGCCTCGCCCGGCGCCTCACCGAGCACCTCGTCTCGTGGGCCTGGCGCAACGGCGCCCACACGGTGGCGCTCGACGCCTCCGACCAGGGTGAGCCCGTCTACCGTCGCCTCGGCTTCACCGGCGACGCCGCCACCGTCGAGTACCTCGTGCCACGCCACGGCGGCCGGCTGGCCCCGGGCACCCGCCTCGCCCGGCCCGACGACCTCCCGGCCATCCTTGCCTTCGACGAGGCGGCCTTCGGCTGCTCGCGCGCCGCCCTGCTCGGCGGGCTGCTCGCCGACCCCGCCAACCGCTGCCTCCTCGCCGAGGAGCGGGGCACCCTCCGCGGCTACCTGGTCGACCGGGCCGACGTCCTCGGGCCGGGCGCCGCCCTCACGCCCGGGCTCGCCGTCGCCCTCGTCTCGAGCGCCCGCACCCTCCCCTCCCCGGCCGACGCCGCCCGCCTCATGGTCCCGGTCGAGAGCGACGCCCACCACGCCCTCGACGCCGCCGGCCTCCCCCGCCAGCGGGCGCTCGCCCACCTGCGGGTCGGCCGCCCCGACCTCGGTGGCGCCCGCCACCGCCTGTTCGCCCAGACCAGCTTCGGCGCCGGCTGACCCTGCGGTCGCGCCCGGCCCTCCGGGTAGGGGGTCAGTTTGCCGGAGGAGCGGTCTCGAAGCGCGCGGGCTGCCGCGGCAGCGCGTTTGAAGCCTCGGGAGCAGGCACAAACAACTGATCAGCAGTGATCGGAGACCTGCGCCCCCGGATCGCGACGGCTCGGTCCCGGAGCCCTTCGCTCGCCAAGTAGTACGTGCCTCGCTTCGCGCCATGCTGGACGAGCAAGCCGGCCTTGACCATCTCTCCAAGGTCACTGGTGGCTGTTTGCGCGGAGATCGGGCCGAGCGACTCCGCCACGTTGGCCCGGTAGCTGGCATTTCTCACCTTGAGCCCGATGCTCGCGTCGTAAAGGGCATCCATGGAGCGGGGCGGCAGCCCATGCTGTTCCGCGATCTCCTCGAGGAGCCCCCACACTCGCTCAGCCTCCCTCACGCGGCGGAGGACGCTGAGGGCCTGGATGTAGTGCGCTTCTAGGCAGTAGCGGACCCAAGTCTGAGCCGAATGACTCGGCGTCCAATGGCCCTGGGCAACGGCCGCTAAAGCCTGGTAGTAGCGCTGCTGGTTCTGCGGTTGGCCCAAGTACTCTTCAATACTGCAGAGCTCACGGGCCAACACTCCCCGCCGCACGAGGACGAGTGATTGCAGGCAGCGAGACATCCGCCCATTGCCGTCGCTGAACGGATGGATGAGCACCAAGTTGAGGTGAGCCATGGCGGCGCGGACGAGGGGGTGAGAGTCACCGTCGTCAACGGACAAGTTGACCATCAACTCATCGACCAAGCCCGGCATAACGTCTCGGTCCGGCGCCTCGTACACAACGTCGCCAGTCAAGCTGTCCTGAACCCAGATGGGTCCTGGTCGCCAGAGGCCGGGATTCGCTTCCAGCGAGTGCTCCGTCATCATGAAATGCAAGCTACGCATCAGGTCGCTCGTGTACCTGAAGTCACCATCGTTCGCGAGCTGAAGCACGTACGTCATGGCACGCCGATACCCGAGGTTCGCCTGCCAATCTTCCCAGTCCGACTCGGTGGGCTCGGCCGCTCCCTGCAGAGCAGCGATGGCATCCTCAGTCGAGATGTTGTACCCCTCGATGCTGTTCGAGGACTGGTTGGCCTTGGCTGCGAGCACCCGACGCACTGACCCCATCCAGCGCTTGGGCTTCGCCACGTAGAAGCGGAGGTCCCGCCACACGGCCTCGACTCGTTCGATGGCCACCTGCTCCTCCGCACCGCAGGGTGGGACTTCGTAGAGCAACCGGACCTCCCTGATACATCGATTCCATCACTGTTGAGCTTGATACTATCAGTGCGTACCAAGGAAGCCAACACCTTTGCAGTGATCAGCGGTCAAGCATGATGGTCGGTACGAACAGGCTGACCACCGAGAAGCGGGCGCAGGTCGTGGGATGGCTGGTCGAAGGCATGAGCATCCGCGCGCCTCGCCTCCGAGACGCCCCCGACCTTCCGGCCGCTCAGCCGGCGGCGTGGCGGGCGTCCGCCAGCGGCCCGCCGTCGAGCAGCGCCTCGATGGCGGCCGGCTCGACGGGCTCGGAGAAGAGGAA
>JAKBAA010000077.1 GCA_021809425.1 Actinomycetes bacterium
GGCGCCGGCGCGAGCGAGCCGACCGGGCCGGCGGTGCCGGGCTGGCCTGCACCGGCGTGGGGGATGCCGGCGGCAACCGGCGGGGCGTCGGCGAGGGGCGCCGTGCCGTTCGTGCCGGGGGCGCCCGTGCGGGCGGCCGCCTCCGGACGGCCGGGCCCGGCGGGCGGGGCCGGCGTCTCGGGAAGGACGAACGGGCACGCCGTTCGGTGGGCGGCTCCCTCCGGCGAGGCCACCGGGTGCAGTGCCATGTCGACGGCCCGGCAGGCGTCCGTCCCGTAGGCGCAGCGGGCGAGGAAGGGGCAGCCGGGGGGCAGGTGGGCGAGGTCGGGCGGCGAGCCGGGGATGCCGGCGAGAGAGCGGCGCGGGCCGCGCAGCGACGGGAACGAGTTGAGCAGCCCCTTCGTGTAGGGGTGCGCCGGCGCGTGGTGGATCTGTTCCGACCGGGCCAGCTCGACGAGCCGGCCGGCGTACATCACGGCGACCTGGTCGGCCAGCTCGAGGAGGAGCGACAGGTCGTGCGTGATGAACAGGACGGCGAAGCCGAGCTCGTTCTTCAGCTCGACGATCTGGCCGAGGATGTCACGCTGCACGACCACGTCGAGCGCCGTGGTCGGCTCGTCCATGATGACGATCTCCGGATCGGTGGCGAGCGCCATGGCGATCATCACCCGCTGGCGCATCCCACCGGACAGCTCGTGCGGGTACGAGCGGAGGCGGGCCCGCGGGATGGCGACGAGGTCGAGCAGCGACGCCACCCGCTCCCGCGCTTGGTCCCTCGGCAGGTGCAGGTGGGCGTCGACGACGTCGAGGAGCTGGTCGCGCACCCGGAGGACCGGGTTGAGGGCGTTCATCGCGCTCTGGAACACGATGGCGATCTCCCGCCAACGCAGTGCCCGCAGGCCGTCGGCGTCCTGCTCGAGCACCTCGACCGGCTGGGCGAGGCGCCGCCCGCGGTAGACGACCCGGCCCCCGGTGATCACCGCCGGTGGCCGCAGCAGCCGGGTCGCACCGTAGGCGAGGGTCGACTTGCCCGACCCGCTCTCGCCGGCGAGGCCGATGACCTCGCCCCGGTGCAGGGTGAGGTCGACGTGGTCGACGGCCCGGACGTCGCCGCCGGCGGCCCGGTAGGCGACGGACAGGTCGGTGATCTCGAGCACGGGCTGGTCCGGGCCGACAGGCGGCGCCGCCCCGGTCGGGGCGGGCTGCGAGCCGTTGGCGGCGGCGCTCACGCCCCCGCCTCTCGCGTCTCGACCGGCGTCGGCTCGTGCTGCTCGAGCAGGGAGGACCGGCTGAAGGAGTGGGCGAAGGCGCCCACCCGGCGGCGGGCCCCGCCCGGGGAGGCCGACCGGTCGACCGGCGTCGGGTCCGACGGCCGCCAGTGCTGGCGACCGAGGTGGCGATGGCGCGTGGCGTCCCGAAGGCGCGGGTTGCCGAGCTCGTCGATGCCGAAGTTCAACAGGACGAGGGCCGCGGCCAGCAGCGCCACGGCCACGCCGGGCGGGACGAACCACCACCAGGCATTTGCCTGCAGGGCGCTCTCGCTCTCGGCCCAGTACAGCATGGTGCCGAGGGTCCACTGGTTGAGGTCGGCGACGCCGAGGAAGGCGAGCGCCACCGAGGTGCCCACGGCGTAGATGACCGTGCTCACGAAGCTCGCGGCGATCAGGCTGACCTCGTTCGGGAGGATCTCGAAGAAGATGAGCCGGAGGGCCGAGTCGCCGGTCTCCCGGGCGGCAGCGACGAAGTCGCGGTTGCGGATCGACAGCGTCTGCGCGCGGATGACCCGGGCCCCCCACGGCCAGCCGAGGAGGCCGAGCACGAGCACGGTCGCCGTGTCGCCCTTGTGGGGCAGGTAGGCGAGCAGGACGACGAGCAGCGGCAGGGCGGGCAGCACCAGGAAGACGTTGCTGAGCAGCGACAGCCCCTCGTCGCCCCAGCCGCCGAGGTAGCCGGCCGAGATGCCGACGACGACCGACAGCACGGTGGCGATGAGCCCGGCCAGCAGGCCGATCTCGAGGGTGGCACGGATGCCGACGAGCAGCTGCGAGAGCACGTCCTGACCGAACGAGGTGGTGCCGAGCAGGTGGTTGAAGCTCGGGGCGGCGAGCGTCGCCGAGCCCTGCAGGGACGGGTCGTACGGCGCCACGTACGGACCGATGATGGCGACGAGCGCGAACAGGAGGCACACGATCGCCCCGAACTTGGCCTTGGCCGTGAGCCGCCGCCATCCACGCCCCAGCCGTCGGGCGAGGCCGGTCCGGCCGGGCGCCGCCATCCCGGTCCCCGACGGGGCGGCCGGCCCACCCGGGGCGACGGGCGCCGCCATCAGCCCGCCCCCCCGGAGCGCGCCCGGGGGTCGGCGAGCACGTAGATGGCGTCCGCCACCAGGTTCGCCAGCAGCACCGCGAGGGCGATGATGAGGAAGATGCCCTGCATCAGCGGGTAGTCGTCCGAGGTGACGGCGTTGTACAGGGTGAGCCCGATGCCCGGATAGGAGAAGACGATCTCCATGAGCAGGGCGCCCGAGATGACGAAGCCGAGCGCCAGGGCGAAGCCGGAAAGGTTGGGCAGGATGGCGTTGCGCGCCGCGTAGGTCATGACGACCCGGCGGGAGCTCAGCCCTTTCGCCTGGGCCGCCAGCACGTAGTCCTCGCCGATCGTCGTGATCATCACGTTGCGCATCTGGAGCATCCAGCCGGCCATCGAGGTGAGCACGATCGTGATCGCCGGCAGCAGCGAGTGGTATACGGCGCTCTGGATGAACGACCAGTGCCATCCGGGGACGAGCCCTTGGTTGTAGCCCTGCTGGATCGGGAACCAGTGCAGGTGGATGGCGAACAGGTCGACCACGACGAGCGCCAGGAAGAAGTAGGGCACCCCCTGCAGGAAGCTCAGCCCGGGGAGCAGCCGGTCGAACCAGCCGCCACGGCGCCAGGCGGCGAGCACGCCGAGCAGCGTGCCGGCGACGAAGCTGATCACCGTGGCCGTCCCGACGAGGACGAGCGTCCACGGCAGCGTCTGGCCGATGATGCTGGCCACGGTCGCCGGGTACTGGTCGACCGACAGCCCGAGGTTGCCGTGCAGCACGTCGGTCAGGTACTGGCCGTACTGGTGCCAGAGGCTGCCCGTGTGGCCGATGCCGAACTCGGCCTCGATCGCCTTCAGTGCGCCAGGCTGCAACGACGGGAACTTCTGGAAGAGCACCTCGGCCGGGTTCCCGGGCATCAGGCGGGGGATGGCGAAGTTGACCGTCAGCGCGACCCAGGCGGCGACGACGTAGAAGACGAGGCGGCGGACGAGGAAGCGCACGGTCCCCCTATCCCGCCACGCCGGACGGCCGCCGTCCGGCGCGCTTGGCCTTGACGCGCGGCACGGGCCGGCGGGTAGCCGCGTCGGGGTCGCAACCGCAGCTCGAGCGCAGGACGAGCTCGGCGGGCAGCATCTCGAGCGCCGGTCGCAGGTCGGGGTGCGCCAGGTGCTCGAGCATTCGGGCGCACGCCCGCTCCCCGAGCAGGCGCATCGGCTGGTGCACCGTCGTGAGCGGCGGGTCGGACAGGCCGCCCGGGTAGATGTCGTCGAAGCCGACCACCGCCACGTCGGCCGGGACGCGCACGCCGGCGCGGGCGAAGGCCTGGAGGACACCTATCGCCATCTGGTCGTTGGCGCACACCACGGCGTCCGGCAGCCGGTCGACATCGCGGAGCAGCTCCTGAGCCGCCTCCTCACCGCTCTGCACGCTGAACGTGCCCCGGCGCGAGCCGACGAGCGTGCCGCCGGGAGTGGACGCGAGGACCGCCTCGAGGGCGCGGCGGCGCTCCCGGGCGTCGGGCGCGCTCTCCGGCCCGTCCACGTGGTACAGGCGGCGGAGCCCGTGCTCCACCACGAGGTGGGTGACGAGCGCGGCGGTGCCCGAGTAGTTGTCGGCGACGACCACGTCCACGGCGCGCTCGTCGGGCGCTCCGGCGATCACGACGATCGGGACACGCTCGGCGAGGCGGGCGAGGCGCGCCGAGGGGATCATGCCCTCGCCGATGAGCAGGCCGTCGACCTTTCCCGAGAGCGAGGCGAGCCGCTCGAGGTGGTCACCGCCGCCCTCGGTCGGAAGGAACGTGATGAGCAGCGACCAGCCGTGGTCGCGCAGCCGTGCCTCGACCCCGTGGAGCACCTCGTCCCAGAAGAGCAAGCTCATGCTCTCGACGTCGTACTGCTTCGTCTCCCGGGCGACGGTGACGAGGCCGATGACCTCCTTGCGGCGCCGCGACAGGCTCTGGGCGGCGCCGTCGGGGACGTAGCCGAGCTCGTCGATCACCTCCCGCACGCGCTCGCGCGTCGCCTCGCTGACACGGTCGTGCCCGTGCAGCACCCTCGAGACCGTCGCCGTCGAGACGCCGGCGAGGCGCGCCACGTCATAGAGCGTTGGCGTCTTCCCCTCCCTCGTTCGAGGCCCGACGCCGGACACGCCGTGGCCACGGGCGCCCGGGCTCGTGGCCACGGGCGTTCCCTCGTCCCCTCCGTCGAGGCCCCCCCTTGGCCTCTGTCACTGCTTCGCAACCTAACGCAATACGTTCGACATAGTCATCCGCCCGGCTCCTCCGCCCCGTAACCCCAGGTCAACGGCAGGTCTAAGCGGTTACATGACTCGTCTAAGCGCTTACACTAAGGTTCGGGCAACGAGCCGTCAAGGTCAACGCGCACGGGCGCGTCACCGAGATCCGGGAGACCGCGGCGGCAAGGGAGGGGGCCCTGATGTCGACGAGCGATCACGCCACGAGGCGGACGGAGCCACTGCCCTTCCCTGCCGGCTTCCGCGTCGGGGCGGCGACGGCGAGCTACCAGATCGAGGGGGCTGCCGCCGAGGACGGCCGGGGGGTGTCCATCTGGGACACGTTCTCGCATACGCCGGGCAAGGTCCGGGGGGGCGACACCGGTGACGTCGCCTGCGACTCCTACCACCGCTACCGGGACGACGCCGCGCTGCTGGCCGAGCTGGGCCTCGCCTCGTACCGCTTCTCGATCTCCTGGCCGAGGATCCGTCCCGACGGGCGCGGGACGGTGAACCAGAAGGGGCTCGACCACTACAAGGCGGTGGTCGAGGCGCTCCTCGAGCGGTCGATCGAGCCGGTTGCCACCCTGTACCACTGGGACCTCCCCCAGGTCGTCGAGGACGAGGGTGGCTGGGCGGCCCGCTCGACGGCAGAGGCGTTCGCGGAGTACGCCGGGATCGTCGCCGAGGCGCTCGGGGACGTGGTGGGCAAGTGGATCACGATGAACGAGCCGCAGGTGTCGGCCAACCACGGCTATCGCACCGGCGAGCACGCACCGGGGCTTCGTGACGAGGTCAAGGCGGCGGCGGCGAACCACCACCTGCTGCTCGCCCACGGGCTGGCGCTCGAGGTGCTCCGCGGGGTGCTCCCGGGAGGGACCCCGGTGGGCATCACGCTCGACCTGCACCCGGTGCGCCCGGGGGCCGACGGGATCGAGGAGCTCGTCGCCATGGTCGACGCCGAGCAGAACGGGTGCTACCTCGAGCCGGTGCTCCACGGGCGCTACCCGACGGCTGCCCGCCCGCACATGGTCCCGGGGGCGCCGGTCGTGCGCGACGGCGACCTCGAGCGGATCCACGCTCCGATCGACTTCCTCGGCGTCAACTACTACTCGCCCCTGTACGTGCGCTACGGCGCATGGAACGCGCTCGTGGGCGGCGAGGCGCCCCGCCCGGGTCATCCCGGCGTGGTCTCGTACGCCCCGCCGGGCTTCGAGCGGACGGCGATGGGCTGGCTGGTCGACCCGGAGGGCCTCTACGAGCTGCTCCACCGGCTCGCCGACGAGCGCCCCGGACTGCCGCTGTACGTGACCGAGAACGGCTGCGCCGCCGAGGACTACCTGGCCACCGACGGCCAGGTCCACGACCCCGAGCGGGTCAAGTACCTGCACCTCCACCTCGACGCCTGTGCCCGGGCGGCCGCCGACGGGGTGCCGCTGCACGGCTACTTCGTCTGGTCGCTGCTCGACAACTTCGAGTGGGCCTGGGGGTTCCAGAAGCGGTTCGGCATCGTGTTCGTCGACTTCTCCGACCGCCGGCGGGTCGTGAAGGACAGCGCCCGCTTCGTCGCCCAGGTGGCCGCCACGGGGGCGGTCCCACCGTTCCCGGAGCACTGGCCGCGCTGAGGCCTGGCGCCGACCGCGGGCTGCGCCGACGGCGGGCTAGAGGGCGATGCCGCTCCGGCGGTCCTTGTGTGCTGGAGCGCCGATGAACAGCCCGAGGAGCGCCGCGGCGAACGAGACGATGGTCCCGACGAGCAGGGCCAGGTGGAGGCCGGCCATGAACGAGGCGTCGGCGCCGGCCGTCACGGCGGCGTCGAGGGCGGCGGGCGCGTGGGCGAGGTGGGGCGCCAGACCCTCGGTGACGAGCGGGCGGGCCGCCTGGAGCTTGGCGGCGGTGCCCGCCGGGACGCCGTGGTGGACGAAGGCGGCCTGGAGCGTCCCGGCCACCTTGGTGGCGAGCACCGACCCGAGCACGCTCGTGCCGAGGACGCCACCGAGCTGGACGGCGGTCGACTGCAAGCCGCCGGCGAGGCCGCCGTCCTCGACGGGGGCGTTCGCGACGATGGCGTCGGAGGAGGCCACCACGACGACGCCCACGCCGAGGCCGACGAGGACGAAGCTCGGCCACAGGTGGAGGTAGCTGCTGCCCGGCTGGAGCGACAGCAGGAGCAGCATCCCGACGCCGAGGCATACCATCCCGAAGGGGACGGCGACACGGCCGCCGAGGCGCTCGTTGATGAGGGCGCCGAGCGGGCTCGCCACCATGAACATGGCCGTGAGCGGGAGCAGGTGGACGCCCGCCGCCACCGGGTCGTAGCCATGGACGTTCTGGAGGTAGAGGGTGACGAAGAAGAGCACCCCGTACATGGCGAAGAACTCGAGGAGCACCGCCAGGGTGCCGATGGACAGCGAGCGGCTGCGGAACAGGCGCATCGGAAGGAGCGGCTCGGCCGTGCGGGTCTCGAGGAAGGCGAACGCCCCGAGCAGGACCGCCCCGGCGGCGAGCAGGCCGAGGGTCCGGCCGCTCCCCCAGCCCCACGCGTCGGCCTTGACCAGGCTGAAGACGAGGGCGAACAGTCCGGACCCGAGGACGACGAGGCCGCGAAGGTCGAAGCGGCGCGGGCTCGCGTCGCGGCTCTCGGCCAGCACGGCAAGCCCGATGGCGAGGGCGACCGCCCCGACCGGGACGTTCAGGTAGAACACCGACTGCCAGTCGACGTGCTCGACGAGCAGGCCGCCCACGATCGGCCCGCCGGCGATCGAGATGGCCGAGCTGCCGCCCCAGATGCCGACCGCCCGGTTCAGGCGCTCGGGCGGGAAGGTGTTGCGGATGATGCCGAGGGTGTTCGGCATCATCATGGCGCCGAACACGCCCTGCACCACCCGCAGGGTGATCACGCCGCCGATCGAGCCGATCACGCCGACCCCGAGCGAGGAGAGGGCGAAGCCGACCACGCCGGTGAGGAAGACCCGCTTGCGCCCGAGCCGGTCGCCCAGGTTGCCCATCGGCACGAGCAGCACGGCGAGCGCGAGCAGGTAGGCGTTGGTGATCCACTGCAGGTCCGACAGCGACCCGTGCAGGGACCGGCCGATGTACGGGTTGGCGATCGCCACCACGGTGCCGTCGAGCCCGACCATGATGACGCCGAAGGCCACGCTGGCGAGCGTCCAGCCCTCGCGTCCCCGCCGCCCGCCCGCCGCCCGCCCGGGCACCGGGGGGTCGCCGCCGGGCAGCGACGGAAGGCTCGTCGTGGTGCTGGCTGGCTCCGGCATGGTCGCTCCCTCGGTGCCGGTCGCCGGCGGCCTGCGGTCCACCGGGCGCGCCGTGCGACGTACAATGCCAGATGATCATAACTGCCAAGTGGCAGTCCGTGACAAGCACGGGCGGCCGGGGGATCTGAGCGCCATGCGACCGACACGACCGAGCAGCACCGCCGAAGGGCTGACCGCCCGCCGGATGGCGCGCACGCGCGCCGAGCTCGCCGAAGCGGCCGCCCGGATGTTCAGGGAGCGCGGCTACGAGGCGACCACCGTCGAGGACATCTGCGCCGGTGTGGAGGTCTCGCAACGCACCTTCTTCCGGTACTTCACGAGCAAGGAGGACGTGCTGGACGAGGTGCTCGAGTCCCACCTCGACCAGTTCGTCCGCGCCCTCGCCGGCCGGCCGGCCGGTGAGGCGGTGCTCGACTCGCTGCTGGCCGCCGCCCACGTGGGCTACGACGAGTCGGCAGCCGAGCCGGACTTCCTCGAGCTGTTCGCCGTCGTGCACCGCACGCCGGTGCTGCGCGCCCGATGGCTCGATCGCAGCCACGACGTGCAGGCTCGCCTCGGCGACGTGCTGGCCGGGCGCCTTCCCGAGCACCGGCGCCACCTCGCCCGGCTCGCTGCCGGCGCCGTGGTCGGGACGCTGACGGTGGTGATCGAGTCGTGGGCGGAGGCCCCCGGGGGGCGGCCGCTGCGCCGGCAGGTCGACGAGGCCCTCGAGGAGCTTGCGGCCGGGTTCGGCCTGGCGGCGCCGGGCGGCACCGCGAGCTAGGCCGCGAACCGTCGGCGCGCGCGGCCGCCAGGTCGGGTTCGCCGGCCGCGCCGTGGGCCTCCAGGCACTCGTCGCAGCCCCGGTCGTGCACCCCGCGCCGCTCCCCGGGGTCCGCGCGGACCAACCCCGTCCGGTCCCGCTCAGGCGGCGGCAGACTGGGGGGATGGCGACGCAACCGGGCGAGCTGGGCGAGCCGGCGGGGACGGCGGGCGAGGAGCGGGCAGGCGGAGCGGCGCGCCGGCCGTTCGAGCTCGGGCGGGCCCGGCGGGCGGCGATCGACACCCTCGCCGCCTACCGCGCCGCCCGGGACCCGGGGGCGCTCGCCGGCGTGTTCCAAGCGCTCGCCGACGATCTGCCTGCCCACTGGCTGGTCGCCGGCCTGCTGTCGGTGTCGAGCCAGCTCGTCGACTACCTGTCAGCCTCGGAGAAGCTGGACGCCGACGAGGTGCTGGCGGCACTTGCCAGCCTGGAGGTGGAGGACCAGCTCGCCGACCTCACGAGCGGGCGGGAGGACGACGAGGCCGACGGTGCGGCGAGCGAGGCCCCCGATCGGCCCGACCGGCCCGGCACGGCCGGTGGACCTGCCGGGGAGCCTGCCGGCGGCAGCAGCGGCGAGCGGCCGCTGTCGGGCTGACGCCACGACGAGGCGGCCGACCGGTCGCCCGCCTGCAGGCTCAAGTCGGCCACCCGGCGGGTCGTTGGAGGCCCAGGGAGCCATGGCCGTCACTGAGAACGCCTCCATGCCGGGGATGCCGGCACCGCCACCGGCGCGTCGCGTGCCGCTCGGCCTGTCCGGACGGCTGGCGCACCTGCGACAGTTCATCGAGCTGGCCGAGCAGGTGGCCGAGGTGGTGGCCGACGGCGAGCTGCCCGACGTGCTCCACCTCGCCTGTCGCGGCTTCGTCGACCTGCTCGAGCTGCAGCGCTGCACCGTGCACAGCGAGGAGCCCGACCGATCGCTGCGCTGTCGGGGCGGCGACGTCCCCGGTGGTGGCGACCTCAGGCGACCCGACCTGCCGTACGTCGAGGCGCTCACGGCCCGCCTCGATGCCGCCCGTGGCCAGCGGCGCCACGGCGTGTTCCGGTTCCATCCGGCCGACCTCCCGTGCCCCGACGGGGAGCGCCGCGCCGTGACCGTCCTCGTGGTGCCGGTCGGCGACCGTGCCTTCATCGGCCTCGAGGGGCCGCCGGGCTGGCAGTGCACCGAGGAGGAGCGGGCACTCGTGCGGGTCACCGCCGGGCTGCTCGGGGAGCGGACCCGCGCCGCCCGCCGCCTGCGCGAGGAGGAGCAGCACAGCACCACGGCCCACGCGCTGCGGCAGCTGCTCGAGATGGGGGTCCAGGCGGGGTCGGCGATCGAGGCGGCCCGCGCCCTCGCCAGCACGGCTGCCCGCGTGCTCGGCTGCCCGGTCGGCTGCGCCTACCTCGTGGACGACGCCGGACGGATCACCGACATGGTGACGGTGGGCGCCGACGCCGAGCGCGCCGAGCAGCTGCGCCGACAGCTGGTCGGGCGGCGGGCGGCCGACTCGCCGGTGTGGCAGCGGACCGTGGTCGGCCCGGACCCCGGGCCGGACCTGATCGAGGACACGCGCCGGAGCGGCATCGTCCGGACGAGGGGGGTCGCCCAGCTGCTCGGCCTGCGCTGCCTCGCCGCCATCCCGCTGCTGTCGAGCGACGGGCCGCTCGGGCTCGTGCTGTGCGGCGACCACGTGCCGCGGCGGCAGTGGCGGGCCGGCGACCGCGAGCTGCTCGCCCGGCTCAGCCTCGAGGGCGCCGTGGTCGTCGACAACGCCCGGCTCCGCCAGGCCGAGCGCCACGAGGCGACCCACGACGCCCTCACCGGCCTGCTCAACCGCCGGGCCTACGCTTCCACCCTTCGGCGCGCCCTCGCGTGCGCCAAGGAGGGTGGCGAGGAGGTCGCCCTGCTGCTGCTCGACCTCGACCGGTTCAAGGAGGTCAACGACCAGCTCGGCCACCACCGCGGAGACGAGCTGTTGGTAGCGGTGAGCGAGCGCCTGCGCTCCTGCCTCGGCCCCGGCGAGCACCTGGCGCGCCTTGGCGGCGACGAGTTCGCCGTCCTCGTCGAGCGCGACGGGACCCGGGGGCGCGCCGAGGCGATCGCGACCGAGCTCGCCCTGAGCCTCGCCGAGCCGTTCGAGATCAGCGAGATGCTGCTCCACGTCGACGTGAGCATCGGCATCGCCTGCTTCCCGAGCCACGGCGGGGACGCCGACACGCTGCTGCAGCGGTCCGACGCCGCAATGTACGAGGCGAAGCGCGCCGGAGTCGACCATGTGGTGTACGGGCCGGCCGTCGCCGCGCGCACGGCCGCCGAGGTCGGCCTGCTCGGCGAGCTCCGCCGGGCGCTCCAGGACGACGGCGCCGAGCTGGTGCTCCACTACCAGCCGAAGGTGGCCCTGTCCTCTGGCGAGGTGACCGGCGTCGAGGCGCTCGTCCGCTGGCGCCACCCGCGCCACGGGCTGCTGGCGCCGGGGCGGTTCGTCCCGATGGCCGAGGAGAGCGGGCTCGTCCGGGCGCTCACCGCGTGGGTCGTGCCGCACGCCCTGGCCCAGGCGGCCCGGTGGCGTTCCACCGGGCTGGAGCTGCCGGTGGCCGTCAACGTGTCTGCCCGGGACCTCGCCGACCGGCGGTTCCCCGAGACGGTCGGCGCCTGGCTCGAAGCGGCCGGCCTGCCGGGAGCGAGCCTCGTCGTCGAGGTGACCGAGGGCACGGTGATGGGCGAGCCGGTCGAGGCGAGCGCCGCCCTGGAGCGGCTGCGTGCCCTCGGGGTGCGGGTCAGCCTGGACGACTTCGGCACCGGCTACTCGTCGCTCGCCTACCTCGAGACGCTGCCCATCGACGAGCTCAAGGTCGACCGGCAGTTCCTCCACCTCGGGCGGTCGCGCGGCTCGGTGATGCGCTCGATCGTGTCGCTCGGCCACGATCTCGACCTGACGGTCGTCGCCGAGGGGGTCGAGGGCGCCGACCAGGCCCGGTGGCTCGCCGAGGTCGGCTGCGACGAGGCCCAGGGCTACCATTTCGCCGTGCCGATGGCCCCGGCCGACCTCGAGGCCTGGCGCTTCGCCACGGCGGCTGCCGGCGCCCGCTGACCCTCCCGGCCTCGGGCCTCGGGCGCGGTGGGCGAGGCTGGCGGTCCACTTCTCTTTCACGCAAGGAGGGCCGCAGCTATTCTCGCTACCGCAATGACCACATCGGCCGAGTCGGACGACCTGACACCGGCGGTCGCCCGGCCGACCGCCGCGCCGCTGCCGCACCTCGTCCAGTCGGCCGACCACGCCCTGACCCTGCTCCGTGCCGTGACGCGGCGCGGGTCGCTGCGGGTGGCCGAGGCGGCGCAGCTGCTCGAGGTGGTGCCGTCGACCGCCCACCGGCTGCTCACCACCCTCGGCCACCAGGGCTTCGTCGTCCAGGAGCGCCGAGGCGGCGCCTACCTGCCGGGACCGACGATCGCCGAGCTCACCGGGACCAGCTCGATGGAGGCCGACCTTCGCGGCCTCGCCCGGCCGACCCTCGAGTGGCTGCGCGACCAGACCCGGGAGACGGCGAGCATCCTCGTCCGCGAGGGCCCCCACGTGCGCTTCCTCGACTCGGTCGACGGGAGCCGGTCGGTCCGGGTGAGCGCGCGCACCGGGGTCGTGCTGCTGGCCCACTGCACCTCCGGGGGCAAGGTCCTGCTCGCTGCGCTGTCACGCGACGAGCTCTGCCAGTGCCTCCCCGAGCCGCAGCTGCCCGGGCACTCGACCCGGTCGATCACGAGCCGCGACCGCCTGGAGGCGGAGCTTGCCGAGGTGCGCCGGCGGGGGTACGCCACCAATTTCGAGGAGGGCGACGCCGACATCGGCGCCGCGGCAATCGCCGTTCGGGCGCCGCGGACCGACCAGGTCGTCGCTGCGCTCTGCCTGGCTGCCCCGCTCGCCCGGCTGCACACCAAGCGGGCGGCCGCCGCCCTGTTGCCGGTGCTGCGCAGCGGGCGCGACCAGCTCGAGCTGGCGCTCGCGATCCGCTAACGGTCCGCCGCCGCCTCGGCCAGCACCCCGAGGAGCTGGTCGGCGTCCCGTCGGTGGCACACGAGCAGGTCCGGCTGCCACGGCTCGGGCTGGTTCCAGACGAGCGGCGAGCCGTCGAGGCGCGAGACGTGCAGCCCGTGGGCGGCCGCCACGGCCGCCGGGGCGGCCGAGTCCCACTCGTGCTGGCCGCCGGCATGGAGGTAGGCGTCGACGTCCCCCCGCACCACCGCCATCGCCTTGGCGCCGGCCGACCCCATCGGGACGAGGGTTGCGCCGAGCGCCGCCGCCACCGCGCCCGCCACCGCCGGCGGCCGGGTCCGGCTCACGGCGATGCGTAGCCCGCCGGCGCCGCCCCGGCGACCCGGGACCGGGGTGGCCGGGCCGGTGACGTACAAGGCCGAGCTGGCCGGTAGCGCCACGGCGCCGGCGGTGAGCACACCGTCGACCACGAGGGCGACGTGCACCGCCCAGTCGCCCCGCGGAGGCTCGCCGTACTCCCGGGTGCCGTCCAGCGGGTCCACGATCCACACGCGGCGCGAGCGCCGGCGGTCGCCGGCGTCCGGCGACTCCTCGGAGAGGAGGGCGTCGTCCGGGAAGGCGGCGAGGAGCCGGCGACGGATCCGCTCGTCGGAAGCCAGGTCGGCAGGGCGCCCGTCGGCCGCCACTCCACCGGCTGCCCACAGGCCGAGCAGGAGCTGCCCGGCCTCGAGGGCGACGGCGCCGGCCACCACGTCGTCGGTCGGAGCCGGGTCCACGGCTGGTCATCTTCGCGCGCCGTGCCCCCGCCGGGCTCCCCCGACCGCGCCCGTTCAGCCGGGAATGTCAAGATGGATCCACCGCGCACGGCCACGGTGGCACCCGCGCGTGCCGACCGAGGAGGAGCTGGATGGGCCACGGCCGCCCACGTCATCGACGTCGTCACACCCCACACCGCCGGACCCTCACGGGCATCGCCGGCCTGCTGGCGGCGGCGCTCGTGGCAGTGGTCGTCGTGCGCCAGGAGGCCCCCTCGGCCGCGAGCAACCCGGCCCCCGCCGCCATCGGCGCGCTCGCCGGGACCGCCGTCCCGGCCGGGGCCCACGTGCCGAACGGCGCCGTGACCGTCTCGCCGGCCCCCGGATCGCGCACGGCCGACCCGGCCACCCAGCTCAGCTTCCTCGGCCGGCCGGTCGCCGACCTCGGAACGATCACGGTGACCGGGTCGAGCTCGGGGGTGCACCTCGGCCGGCTGCTCCCGTACTCGACCGGCGACGGTGCCAGCTTCGTGCCCGACCAGCCCTTCGTCGCCGGCGAGACCGTCACGGTGCACACGTCGCTGCCCATCGCCGGCGCCAGCTCGGGCACCTACCAGTTCGTCGTGGCCGACGTCGTGCCGCTGACGGCCGGCCCGCACCCGCCGCCGCTGCGGACCGACGTGGCCGGGGTCGACCACTTCGCCTCGGCGCCGGCGCTGCAACCGCCCACGGTGACCGTCGACGCCCGCCACGGCGCGCTGCCGTCGGGCAGCTGGTTCCTCGCCCCGAAGGGCACCACCGGGCAAGCCGGGCCGATGATCGTGCGACCGGACGGGCAGCTCGTCTGGTTCGACCCGATGCCGGCCGGCCAGGAGGCGTTCGACCTGAAGGAGCAGACCCTGCACGGGCGGTCGGTGCTCACCTGGTTCCAGGGCGAGGTGGTGGCCGGGCACGGTCAGGGCGAGGTGGTGATCGCCAACCGCAGCTACCACGTCATCGCCGTCGTCCACGGGGGCAACGGCACCCTGATCGACCTGCACGACCTGCAGCTCACCAACCGCGGCACCCTGTTCGTGACGGCCTACCGGACGATGCGCTGGAACCTGTCGGGCGACGGCGGCTCCACGACGGGCACCGTGTTCGACGGGGTGATCCAGGAGATCGACGTCAAGACGGGCCTCGTCGAGGAGGAGTGGGACAGCCTCGACCACGTGCCGGTGTCGGCCTCCGACTTCCGGGCGCCGGCCAACCCGGCGGTGCCGTTCGACTACTTCCACGTGAACGGCGTCCAGCCGCTCGCCGGCGGCGACCTGCTCGTGTCGTCGCGCAACACGAGCGCCGCCTACCTCGTCGATCCGGCCGATGCCGGCGACATCGTCTGGACGCTCGGCGGGGGGACCACGGGCAGCTTCACGATGGGAGCGGGCGCCCGCTTCTACTTCGAGCACGACGTCCGGCTCCACCGGGGCAACCTGGTGACGATCTTCGACAATGCCAGCAGCCCCCCGCGCGAGCCCGCCTCACGGGCGCTCTTCCTCCACCTGGACCTTGCCACCCACACGGCCACGGTGGTGCACGCCTTCATCTCGTCGGCCCACCACGTGCTGGCCTACGCCCTCGGCAACGTCGAGCCGCTGCGCAACGGGGAGGTGGCCGTCGGATGGGGGACGGCGCCGAGCTTCTCGGTGTTCACCCCGTCCGGTCACCTCCGCTACGACGCGACCCTCCCGGTGGGGGACGACAGCTACCGCGCGTACCTCGTCCACTGGACCGGCGCCCCGACGACCCGGCCGGCCGTCGCCGTCACCACGAGCTCCAGCGGCACCTCGGTGGCGATGAGCTGGAACGGGGCGACCGACGTGGCCCGCTGGCGCCTCCTCACGGGCAGCGGCGCCGGCGCGCTGCACGCCGTGGCGACGGTGGCCGACACCGGGTTCGAGACCGTCGCCCACCTCACGTCGGTGGGGACCGCCGTCCAGGTGGAGGCGCTCGGCGCCCGGGGCCGTCTCCTCGGCCGTTCGGCCGTCGTCACGCCATCGCCCGCCACCACGTCGGGGTCGGCGT
>JAKBAA010000007.1 GCA_021809425.1 Actinomycetes bacterium
CGATGACGACGGAGGTATCGATGATCCCCCGGGGAACGCGCTTGGGATCAGGCACGAGGGCTGGGGTCCTGGGATGCAACGCCGTCGAGGTCGGAGCGAAGTTGGGCCAGGTCGACGCTTGGCGCACCACGGAACAGGGCGATGGCGCTGTCGGCGCTCACGAACCGGTGCCGCCGGAGTGGAGTCAGCTCACCGACGGGTACGCCGTTTCGGGTGACGACGAAGCTCTCGCCCTGGTCCAATCCCCTCATGATCTCGCCGCTGTCGTTCCGAAGCTGCCGTTGGGTGATGTCTCTGGCCATGTCGACATCGTAGCACGGAGTGCTACGATGTCGATGTCCGATCACCCTGGTCGTCCTGGTCGGGGAGAATGACACCGGCCTGGAGGTCGCGGATGATCGTGCCGAGTTGTCCAGATGAGAGGAGTCCGGGTCCGAGAGGGCCTGAACGATTCTGGCCGACAGGCGGAAGGGTTCGCAGGGCCGTCCGGACCTCGGTCGACATGTGGGTGAGCTGCCATCGGAGCTCGTCCTCGGCGGCTTCTGGCCGGTCGGGAGCCGCCAGTCCGACCGCTTTGATGGCGTAGGCGGCGGCGCCCAGTGCGTGCGCCCCCATGTGGCAGACGGCTACGGCTTGGCCGGCAGCTCTAACAGCAGCCGCCGCGGTGGGATCTTTTACATCGCTGGCAGGAACACCACCGACGAACCGACGGCGGATCTCGTCGGCAGTCTTCAGCTCTCCCCGGGAAAACGCCCGGGCCCGGGCGATGGCAACGCGAGGACGGTCAACCTTCTGAGCTTCGGCCTCGGACGGCCCCAGAACTCGCTCTGCGCAGTCGGCAACCCAGGGCGATGACTGGCCCCACGATGAACGGGCCGCGGTTCGTATTGTTGGAAGCAGGGACCACCAGCAGAAGAGCAGTTCAGGGCCGGTTTGCGAGCCGGCCCTTCGCGCGCCCTTGGGGCGCCGTGTGCGCTACGTGCGCGAACGGAACCGGAGATCGCGCACGACGGGCGGAGGGAGTCGCCGACGAGATCGGCCGCCCGGGGGTCCGCCGGCCGTGGTCGGCAGCGAGAGACCGCTCCCCTCCCCTTACTGACGGTAGTGGTAGCGCGCCGTGAGGATCTTCACCTCTGCGTCGTCGGCCCGGTAGACGAGACGGTGCTCGTCGTCGATCCGGCGGGACCAGTACCCCGACAGGTCGCCCTTGAGTGGCTCCGGCTTGCCGATGCCCGTGAACGGATCACGCTGGATGTCTCCGATCAAGCGGGCGATCCTCGTCGCCATCTTCCGGTCGGCGCCGAGCCAGTACGACAAGTCGTCCCATGCGTCGGGGTGAAGTGGATGCTTCGCATTGCTCGCCGGCCAGATCCTGGAGCTCCTCCATGGTCTTCACCACGGTGCCGTGGCCGGACCTGTCCCGCTCGACGGCTTCCATGAGTCGTCGAGCGTTTGCGGGAGACCGCAGCAAGTAGATCGTCTCCTGCCAAGCGTCGAAGTCCGCAGCCGACATGAGCACGGCGTCCCCACCCTTGGAGCTGATCCGCACCGCGTCGGAGGAGCGCCGTGCATGCCTGCTGCGCGCTCGATCGAGCGATCGTCGACCGCCTCGCGCTCGGCGACCCTCGTCCTCGTGGGATCCGACGGGGCGTGCTGGACGCCGCCGACCGGTCGCATTCCGCCGGGACGGCAAGATGTCCAACATGAGCTCACCGGTCGACGACCTCCTCGCCGCACCGATCGGGGTGGCGCTGCTCGACCGGCTCGAGGCGGCCCACCGGAGGGCCCTGCGCCACCCGTTCGACGCGCTCGACGACAGCGACCCCGAGGCGGTCGCGCAGGCGATCGCCGGCGTCACCTCCTTGCCGCGTGGCCGGTTGCTCCGCCTCGTGCTCGAGGCGGCGCACCTTGGAGGGCCGTGGACCGCTCGAGCGCCCGAGGCGCTGGCGCTCGCCTACCGCCAGGCGTCCGCACGTGAGGAGCTCGCCACTTCCCTCTGGCGGCGCTTCGGCGACGGGCTGGCGGGCCCGCCCGACCTCGAGGCTCAGGAGCACTGGGACAGCGAGGCCCTGGCCGAACGACGCATCGAGCCGGCCTTCACGGACTATGCACGGGTGTACGGCAACGGCGAGTTCACCTGGGCCGGGCTCTGGACGATCGGCGCGCCGCCGAGCGAGCTCCACGACGAGCTCCCCTTCGGATGGGACTTCGACGGCTCGCCGATCTCGCGGTGGCGCCTTCCGGTGGACCCCGGAGCCCGGGTCTGGAACATCGACCGGCCCGAGGATTGGGTGGCGCTCGTCGAGCGGTTCCCGAGGCTAGCGACGGTGCGCCATGCCGGCTGGGAGCTTCCCGGGCCCAACCAGCGCCGAGGCGACGTCGACCGCCTGGCGTCGCTCGAGCGCCAGCACGGCGTGCGCCGCACGATCGGTCGCCACGTCCTCCCCGACTGGACGGCGGTCGCCGCCGAGCTGGACGGCGTCCACCTCAGCTGGGCGGGGTTCATCACCACCGAGGGGTTCGTGAGCGACCTCGGTCGAGGCGGCGTGACAATGCTTCGCTACTGGGCGAGCGAGCGCACGTTGTGGCTCCGAGACGTCTTTGGCGAGCCAGTGCCACTTGGCCCGCCGCGACCTCTCGGGTCGCACCCCGGGAGGTCGCCCGACCGGCCCGGCGGGGAGACAGGCCAGCTGCCGGCTACCCGCTCGGCAGCGCTGCGGGCGCTCCGGCGACGGCTGGGACGCGCTGGCTGACCCGCGGGCGCCGCGGGCCCGGCGGGTGACCGCCTGCGCTCCCGTGCGTCAGACTACGAGCGGCGGCCCGCGCCGGCGCGGCACGGGCCGGCGCACGCGCTCGCGAGCACGAAGGGGTGGATGCCATGGACTACCGCCAGCTGGGCCGGAGCGGCCTGCGTGTGTCGGCGTTGACCATCGGGACGATGACCTTCGGCGGGCGTGGCGCGTTCGCCAACACGGGCAGCACCGACCTCGCCGGTGCCCGGCGCCAGCTCGACCGCTGCTTCGAGGCCGGCGTCAACCTGGTCGACACCGCCGACGTCTACTCGGCCGGGCTGTCCGAGGAGATCGTCGGCGAGGCCCTCGAGGGGCGCCGCGACCGGGTGCTGCTCGCCACCAAGGCCCGGATGGCGATGGGCGACGGACCGAACGACGCTGGGCTCTCCCGGCACCACCTGATCGAGGCCTGCGAGGCCAGCCTGCGCCGGCTGCGGACCGACCACATCGACCTGTACCAGGTGCACGAGTGGGACGGGCAGACGCCGCTCGAGGAGACGCTCGAGGCGCTCGACACGCTCGTTCGCAGCGGCAAGGTCCGCTACGTCGGCTGCTCGAACTACGCCGGCTGGCAGCTGGTGAAGGCGCTCGGGGTGAGCGAGCGGCACGGCTTCCAGCGCTTCGTCAGCCAGCAGATCTACTACTCGCTGCAAGCCCGAGACGCCGAGTACGAGCTCGTCCCTGCGGCGATCGACCAGGGGCTCGGCATCCTCGTGTGGAGCCCGCTCGCCGGTGGCCTGCTCTCGGGCAAGTACCGCCGTGGCGTGCAGGGACCGGAGGGCGCTCGCCAGCTCACCGACTGGAACGAGCCCCCGGTGCGCGACCCCGACGCCCTGCACGACACCGTCGACGTGCTCGTCGAGATCGGTGAGGCCCACGGCGTATCCGCTGCGCAGGTCGCCCTCGCCTGGCTGCTCGGGCGCCCCGCCATCACCTCGGTGGTCATCGGTGCCCGGACCGACGAGCAGCTGGCCGACAACCTTGCCGCCGCCGACCTGCAGCTGTCGGCGGGTGAGCGGGAGCGCCTCGACGAGGTGAGCGCGCCGCCGCTGCTCTACCCGTACTGGCACCAGGCAAAGACGGCGGCCGACCGCCTCGGCGCCGCCGACCGGTCGCTGCTCGAGGGGCATCTCCGGTAGGCCCACCCGGCGCGTCGGACCGGCCGGTCTCACCCCGCCGGCGTGTGGTTGACCATCCAGCGGATGCCGAACCGGTCGAGCACGACCCCCCAGTAGGCGCCCCAGGGCATGTCCGCCATCGGCGATCCCTCCGAGCCGCCCTCGCTGAGCGCCCCGTACAGACGGTCGGCCTCCCCCCGGGTGTCCGCGTCGAGGCAGAGCGTCGTGTTGTTGCCGATCCTCGTCTCGTGCCCGAGCGAGCGCAGCATGTCGCTCGCCATGAGCAGGTGGCCACCGAGGATCGGCAGCTCGGCGTGCAGCACGAGCTGGCGCTCGTCGGCCGGCAGCTCGGAAGGGCCGATCGCCGGCATGTCGGCGAAGCGGGTAAGGGCGGTCGGCTCGGTGCCGAACACGCTGGCGTAGAACGTGAACGCTGCTTCCGTCTGTCCCTGGAAGTTGAGGTAGGTGTTGACGCGGCCCATGGTCACCCCTTCGCCGTCGGCACCTCGTGGCGCCGACGTCATTGTCCACGACGCCGTCGCCGGGCGCTCGGATCCGGACGGCTGCCGCCCCGGGCCGTCCGCCGGCGTGCCCTTCCTCGCCGGGGGCACCCTCCCCGCCCGGCCGGGGCCGGACCAGGACGTCCCGGCCCGGGCCTCGGCGGGTGGTCAGCCGGCGACCACGTACGAGCCGGACGGCACCTTGTAGGCGCCCTTCGGCGCCGGCGGCATGGCCGCGGTCGGTCGGACGCCAGGGTTCGCGGCATTCGTGAACAGGCTGGCGGCCGACGGCTTGGAGGTGATCGCTCCGAGGAAGGCCATCTGGTTGACCAGCTCCTTCCAGCGGCCCAGCGTCATCCACCCGATGCCGTCCTTCCCGGCTGCGTCCGCTGTGACGAACTGGCGCTGGCGGTCCCAGGCGTACCACTCGGCCGCTGCCGGGTCCTGCGGGTTGGTCCTGACGAGGTAGGCGTTCGTCCTCGAGGCCACCGCCACGTCGCCCATGTAGGAGCGCCAACCGGTGAGCCCGGCAGCGAGCAGGTCCTTTGCCACGTTCGGGTGCGCTGCCAGGTAGGACTTGGTGGTCACGACCACGTCGTTGTAGGGGTCGTAGCCGCCGCTCGCATACGAGAAGAACCGCACCTTCACACCCTCGGTGGCCGCCGTGTACGCCTCGTTCGTCGGCCAGCCCTGCTGGACCAGGCTCGGGTTGTGCAGGAAGTCGGCGATCGATCCCTGGTAGGCGATCGTGCTGATCTTGAGGTGCTGGTGGATGGCCACCCATCGCTGACCGAGCTCGCCGGTCTGGACCACCCAGGTCTTGCCGCTCAGGTCCTTCCACGAGGTCCACGGCTCGCTCTTGTGCACCATCACCCCGACCGGGTTGACCTGGTACATGGCGGCGATGGCCACGAGCGGGATGCCCTGCTCGCGCGCCTCGATGACCCCCTCGGCGTCGGTGATCCCGAACTGCGCCCGCCCGGAGGCGACGAGCTGGGTGGCCGACACCTGTGGCCCGCCGGGCACGAGGCTGACGTCGAGCCCGTGCCGGGCGTAGAGACCCTCGAGCTGCGCTGCGTACCACCCGCCGGACTCGGCGTCGGGGACCCAGCCGAGCACGAGGCTGACCGGCGTGGTCGCCGGTGACGCCCCGGCGGCCGCCCAGCCGGCGAGCGAGCCGGTGAGCGCCATCGCTGCCCCGACGGCGGCGAGTCCTCGCCGTCGCCAACCCTTCCGACCGCTGGGCTCCGTCGTCCTTCGCTGCACTCCACCACGTCCCTTCGAACGAGCCGGCCACCCCCGCGGCCGGTCATGACGGTCCCCCGCTCTGGTGCCGAGGCGCACGTTCACTCGCCGCGGCGACGGGCCGAATCGTGCCAGCGCCGCAGCAGGCGGTTGCCGACAAACGAGACGCCGCCGAAGAGGACCACCGCCACGGCGCACGACAGCGCCACCCCGACGAACAGCTCGGGCGTGCGCAGCTGGATGGCGTCCTCGGTGATCACGTAGCCGAGCCCACCGGCCCCACCACCCTCGCCAGCGACGAACTCGCCGACGATGGCCCCGATGACCGAGGCACCGGCGGCGATGCGCAGGCCGGCGAACAGGTAGGGCATGGCGTACGGAAGCCGCAGGGTGAGCAGCTCGTCGAGCCGGCCCGCGCCGGCCATCCGGTACAGGTCGACCAGGTTGGCCTCGGTCGCCTTGAGTCCGGTCAGCGTGTTCGTCACCACCGGGAAGAAGGAGATGACCGTGGCGACCGTCGTGTTGGTGGCGGTCCCGGCGCCGAGCCAGACGACGAGCAGGGGTGCAACGGCGATGATCGGCAGGGTCTGCAGGAGGAGCAGGTAGGGGTAGACGCCGACCTCGAGCACCGTCCATCGGGCCATCGCCATGGCCACCGCGACGCCCAGCACGGCGCTCAGGAGGAAGCCCAGGTAGGCCTCCCGCATCGTCACGAGGACCGGGGTGACGAACTGGCCGGCCTCGTCGACCGCCGTCCGGGCGAGCGTCCACTGCTCCGGCATCAGGTACGCCGGGACGTGGAAGGCCGAGACGACCCCCGACCAGAGCGCCAGGCCGGCGACGAGCACCACCACCGGGGCGAGCAGGCGGGCGACGGTCCGACCGCGGCGCGCCGCCACCTCGGTGGCGACGACCTCGATCATGGCCTCGGCATCGCCGTGGGCGCCCCGACCGGCGCGGCGGGTCCCGCTCCCGAGAAGGCTGATCGCCATCGTCAGCTCACGAAGGCGAGCTCGCGGCCGATCTCGAGCGCCAGGCGCTCGAGCTCGGGCGACTCGCGCCGCGCCTGGTGGTCGAGCGCCCCGGTCGGCGGCGCCGGCGAGGCGTACGTCGACAGCACCCGCCCCGGCCCCGGCGCCATGACGACGATGCGATGCCCGAGGAACACCGCCTCGCGGAGCGAGTGGGTGACGAGCACGGCAGCGAAGCCCTCGACGGCCCAGATCCGGTGCAGCTCGTCGTTGAGCCGCTGCCGGGTGAACTCGTCGAGCGCCCCGAACGGCTCGTCGAGCAGCAAGAGGTCGGGCTGCGTGGCGAGCGCCCGGGCGATGGACACGCGCATCTTCATACCGCCCGACAGCTCGTGGCTCAGGTGGCCCGCGACCTCGGACAGCCCGACGAGCTCGAGGGCGCGCGCGCTGCGCTCGGCCCGCTCCTGCTTCGGGATGCCCCGGATCCTGCAGACCAGCTCCACGTTCGCCCGCACGCTCCGCCAGGCGAGCAGCGTCGGGTCCTGGAACACGTAGGCCAGGTCCCCCGCCGACTTGCTGATGCGGCCCTTGGACGGCGCGATGAGCCCTGCGGCCAGGCGCAGCACGGTCGACTTGCCGCATCCCGACGGACCGACGATCGCGACGAGCTCCCCGCGCCCGACGCGCAGGTCGACGTCCTCGAGCGCCACGAACCCGTTCGCGTACGTCTTCGCGACCCCCACGAGCTCGAGCGCCCCCGGTGGCGGCGCCACCGCCGCCGGGTGGGGCGCCGCCGGCGCCGCCGGCGTCCGGGAGCCGGGTCGGGAGGGAACGGCCGTGACCATGCAGGCGCAACCTACGGGCGGTTTGTTTCGCACCGGTGGACGCGGCGTGAACCGCCGATGGCGCCTAGGATCGGCCCGTCCCCGGGCGCCCACCGTGCGCCGGACAGGAGGGAGCGACCCCACCGCCATGAGAGCCGTCGCTGCCGTCGCCCGCGCCGCCGGCGCCCCGCTCGTGCTCGAGGAGATCGAGCTGGACGATCCGCGTGACGACGAGATCCTCGTCGCGATCGCCGCATGCGGGGTCTGCCACACCGACGCGAAGGCGCGCGACGGCTACGGCGGGGTGCGCTTCCCGGTCGTGCTCGGCCACGAGGGCGCCGGCACCGTGGTCGAGGTCGGCTCGTCGGTCCGTTCGCTCGTGCCGGGTGACCGCGTCCTGCTCGTCTCCGACTTCTGCGGTCGCTGCCCGCGCTGCCGGGCCGGTGACACGGCCTACTGCGACGAGGGGCCGCTGCGCACCTTCGGCGCGGTCCGCCCCGACGGGACGTCCCGGGCGCGACGCGGCGACGAAGCCATCCGGGCGTCCTTCTTCGGGCAGTCGGCCTTCGCCACCCACGCGCTGGCGAGCGAGCGCAACGCCCTCAAGGTGGCCCCGTACGCCGACCTGTCGCTGCTCGCCGCCACCACCTGCGGCATGGTCACCGGTGCCGGCGCCGTGCTCGACGTGCTCACGGTGACGCCCGGGACCCGCCTCGCCGTGCTCGGCGCCGGCACGGTCGGGCTGGCGGCCGTCATGGCGGCCGCGGCGGCGGGGGCCGAGGCCGTCGTCGCCGTCGACCGCATCCCGTCGCGCCTCGACCTGGCGCGCCGGCTCGGTGCCACCGACGTCGTCGACACCGGGCGCCACGGCGACCTGGCGACGGCCCTGTTGGAGCGCACCGGAGGTTGCGACGCCGTGCTCGACACGACCGGGATCGGTCGGCTGCAGCAGGCAGCCGTCGAGGCGCTCGCGGTGCGCGGCACCCTCGGCATCGTCGGCGGGGGGGACGGCGACGGGGTGGTGCTCGCCCGGCTCATGACCGGGGGCAAGTCGGTGCGCGGCATCATCCAGGGGGACGCCACTGGCACGCTCGGGCTCGAGGCGCTGCTGCGCCTGCACGCCGCCGGCCGCTTCCCGTTCGAGGCGCTGGTGCGCACCTACCCGTTCGCCGCCGTCAACGAGGCGATCGGGGACGGGCTCGCCGGCACGACCGTCAAGGCGGTCCTCACGTTCTGAGGCCGCCCTCGGCGCGCTGACGGTCGGGCCGGGCCCCCGGCGACCGCTGGCGCTACGCTCCGGCCAGCCACGCGCGGGGCCACCTCGGCGTCGCGCGACGGACCGGTCGGAGGTGACCATGGAGTTCCTGCTGCTCGACCCGACGGCGCAGCCGGCGACCACGTCAGTGGCGCTGGCCCCACGCCCGTCGGACCTGCGCCACAAGCGGCTCGGGCTGATCGACAACACGAAGGCCAATGCGGCGGCCCTGTTGGAAGCGGTGGCTGCCCTTCTCGAGGACGAGCTGCAGCCCGTCGAGGTGATCCGCCGGCGCGTGCCGGCCACGCTGCCGGCCGACGACGCGCTGCTCGACGAGATCGCCCGCGAGTGCGACCTCGTCATCGAAGCGGTGGGAGATTGAGGCAGTTGCTCTGCGGCCAGTGTGGCCGACCTCATCCTCCTCGAGAAGCGCGGCGTGCCGGGTGCGGCGATCTGCACCGAGGCGCTGAAGGCGAGCGCTGACGCCATGGCCGCCGTCCAGGGCGCGCCCGGCTACCGCTACGCCGTCGTCCCCCACCCGGTGAGCAGCCTCGACGCCGACGGCGTCGCGGCCCACGCCAAGCTGGCGGCCCCCCAGGTCCTCGAGATCCTCCGGGGCGTCGCCGGGACAGCCCAGCCGTGACCGAGCTCGCCACGCCACCTGCCACGGGGGCGGGCCCGGTCGACGTCACCCCGCTCGTCGAGGCGATCGAGCACTGCTACGCGCAGGGCTGGACCGACGGGCTCCCCGTGGTGCCGCCCACGCCGGCGCTCGTCGACGCCTTCCTGGCGACCACCGGGCGTGACCCCGGCGAGGTCATCTGGCGGATGCCTCAGCTGTACCGGTCGTGCACCGTGCAGCTCGCCGCCGTCAACGCCGTCATGGCCGGCTGCCGCCCGGAGTACTTCCCGGTGGTCCTCGCCGCGCTCGAGGCGACGATCGACGAGGGGTGGCCGGGCTCTGGTGGCTGGCAGTCGACGACCGGTGGCGGCCCGATCCAGATCGTCAACGGGCCGGTGCGGTCCGAGCTCGGGTTCAACTCGGCCGGCAACGTCCTCGGCCCGGGCTTCCGCCCGAACGCCACCGTCGGGAGGGCCATCCGGCTGATCATCATGAACGTCTACGGCATCCGCCCGCACGAGCTCGACCAGTCCACCCAGGGGACCCCGGGCAAGTACAGCCTGTGCATCGCCGAGAACGAGGAGGAGAGCCCGTGGGAGCCGCTCCACGTCGAGCTCGGCTTCCGCCCGGACGAGAGCGCCGTCTCGGCCATGCACGTTCGTAGCTGCGAGTTCGTCGACAACCGCCACACGGCGAAGGCCGAGCACGTGCTGTCCGACATCGCCGACACGATCGCCCGCACCGGGACGGTGCTGCGCAGGACCAAGCGCTGCCTCGTCCTGCTCGGGCCCGAGCACGCCCAGGCGATCGCCGGGCAGGGCTTCTCCAAGGCCGACGTCAAGGCGTACCTCGCCGAGCACGCCGGCCGCCGGGCCTCGGACCTGCGCCCGGCCGGCAAGGACGGCGTGACGGTCCACGCCGGCGCCGGCGACATCGGCACCGACGGCAGCTGGCAGGGGATGTCCCGACCGGCCACCGACGAGGAGGCCGCGGCCGCAGGGGATGCCTTCGTCCCGATGGTCCGCTCCCCCGACGACCTGCTCGTCGTCGTCGCCGGCGCCCGCAACGCCGGCGTCTCGACGGTGTGCCACCCGCTCGGCTTCGCGAAGAAGATCCCCGGGCGCGCCCTCGTCGAGGCCCGGCAGCCCCGCTAGGTGGTCTCGGCCGCCGCTCCCGGGGCGACCGGGAGGCGTGCCCCGCCGACGCGCAGGTCGCCGCGTCGGCGGGTCACGCCGGCGGCGTCGAGGCGGGCGAGCAGCGGCAGGGCGAACCGGCGGCTCGTCCCGAGCGCCTCCCGGATGGCCGAGGCGGTGACCCCCTCGGGCTCGGCCACCAGCAGGCCGGCCACCACCTCGCCGGCGCGCTCGACGGCGCTGGCGGCGAAGAAGATGCCACCGCCGCAGTCGGCGACGAGGCCGCGCTGGACGAGCAGGCGCAGCTCGACCCGGTCGACCCCGTCGGGCGGCGGCGGCGTGTACGGTGCCGCCTCCAGGGCGTGCAGGTACGGGTGCTCCGCCAGCCGCTCGGCGAGGGCATCGTCACCGGACGGGAACACCCGCCCGGCGCGTACGACGAGGTCGTCGAGCGCGGCGAGGACGGCGCGCCGCCGCTCGTCAAGACCGGCGACGTCGAGCCCGTTGGGCCCTGCCGCGCCGACCTCGTCGCGGAGTCCGTCGGCCACCTGGGCGCGCACGGCCGGATCGACCACGAAGCGGCCGACGTCGGCCGGGCGGCGCTCGCCGGTCAGCCGCTCGAGCTCGTCCGGCTCGACGAAGCCGCGCTCGGCGACGACCTGGTCGACCGTCCCGGTGGGGGCGGCACGCGACACCGGGACGACCGGCGCCACGTCGAGCAGGACGCCACCCCCGACCGTCTCGGAGCGACCGACCTCGCGCAGCACGAACCGGTCGCCCGGCAGCAGCGGCAGGGCGAGCGGCAGCCGTAGCCGGACCGGGGCCGCCTCGCCCGGCTCGATGGCCCGCCGCCGCCCGAGCACGGCGAGCCGCACCGGGTACTCGCCCGAGCCCAGGTACACGGCGTAGGCGCCGCGCCGGGTCACCTCGTGGTCGAGCCCGGCGAGCACCTCCAGGCGGGCGTCCACCGTGCGGGTCTCGTGCCACTGGCCCGGCCGCACGAGCGCCTGGCCGCGGTGCACGTCCTGGTGGGCGACCCCGCCCAGGTTGAGCGCGAGCCGCCGCCCGGGCGCTGCCACCTCGAGGCGGGTGCCGTGGCTCTGCAGGCTGCGCACACGGGCCACCTCCCGCCCGGGTAGCACGGCGAGGCGGTCCTCGACGGCCACGGAGCCGCCGGTCAACGTGCCCGTCACCACCGTCCCCGACCCCGACAGGGCGAACGACCGGTCCACCCATAGCCGCGGCCGCCCCCGGTCGGCGGCGGCGGGCGTGTCGGCGACCAGGCGCTCCAGGGCGGCCACGAGCCCGTCCGCACCCTCGAGGCCGAGCCCGGCGGGCGCGTCGACGCGCACCACCGGGGCCCCGGCGAGGAAGGTCCCGGCGAGGTGCTCCTCGAGCTCCATCTCGGCGATCTCGAGCCACTCGTCGTCGACCAGCCCGACCTTCGTCAGGGCAACCACCCCGTGGGCGACCCCGAGCAGCTCGAGGATCCGCAGGTGCTCCTCGGACTGCGGCATCCACCCTTCGGTGGCGGCCACCACGAACAGGCAGGCGTCGACGGCACCCACCCCGGCCAGCATGTTCTTCACGAAGCGCACGTGGCCGGGAACGTCGACGAAGCCGACCTCCGCACCGGACGGCAGCACGGCCGCGACGAAGCCGAGGTCGATCGTGAGGCCGCGCCGCTGCTCCTCCTCCAACCGGTCCGGGTCGGTCCCGGTGAGGTGGCGGAGCAACGTCGACTTGCCGTGGTCGACATGGCCGGCGGTGGCGACGACGCGCACGGCGGCGATGCTAACCCCGGCACCACCGCCCCTCTCCGGCGGCGGGTAGCCTGGATGCCGATGACCGAACCGGGCCGCCACCACGACACGGCCGCCGACACGGCCGGCGACCGGCCTGCGAGCGGCGCGCCCCGGCGCCTCGCGGCGTGGGCGGGTGCCCTGTGGCGCCAGCAGCCGGGCCCGCGTGCCGAGCGGCCGGTCGTGGTCGACAAGACCGAGAAGCAGATCGTCGACGGCCTCGACGTCTGGGAGCTGCGGTTCTCGGTGGCCGCCACGGTGGTCGAAGGCGCGCTGACGCCCCTCTTCTACTGGTACTTCCGCACCCACGGCAGCCTCGCCGTGCGCCACGCCGCCTCCGAGTTCCTGATCACCGGGATCATCACGACGGTCGTGCTGCTGCTCGGCACGGTGCTCAAGCGGCGCGCCCTCGTGGGCTTCGCCGCCTTCATGACGGGCATGGCCTGGCTCACCTACGGGAGCCTGTACTTCTCCGTGCTCTTCCTCGTCTTCGGTGGCTGGCTCATCCTGCGGGTGATGCGCAAGCAGAAGCAGGACCGCGCCGCCGGCAAGCCGGCCACGGGTGCCTTCGGCGGGCCCCGCCGGACCGCCGCGCCCAAGGCGCCGGCCGTGCCGAAGGCCTCCAAGCGCTACACGCCGCCGAAGCGGGCCACGACGAAGGGCCGGGCGTCCACCGGCCCCCGGAGGTGATCGAGGCAGCCCTCGCCGGCAAGCGCATCGCGGTGACAGGGGCCACCGGGTTCCTCGGCACGGCGCTCGTCGAGCGGCTGCTGCGCTGCGTCCCCGACTGCGAGGTCGTCGTGCTCGTCCGGCCGGGGCGCCGGGCGACCGCCGCCGAGCGCACGGCCCGGGAGATCCTCCGCAACGACTGCTTCGACCGCTTGCGGGCCGAGCTCGGTGACCAGTTCGGCGCCGTCACCGCTCGGCGGCTGACGGCGATCGCCGGCGACGTCGGAACCGACGGGCTCGGTCTCGACGACGACGGTCGGGCGCTCCTTGCCAGCTGCGACGTCGTCGTGCACTCGGCAGCGACCGTCAGCTTCGACGCCCCCCTCGACGCCGCCGTCGAGGTCAACCTGCTCGGGCCTTCCCGCGTGGCCGCCACGCTGCTCGAGCTGGCCTCGCTGCGGCCCGCCGGCACCCCGCTCCCCCACCTCGTCGCCGTGTCGACGGCCTACGTCCAGAGCGGCTACCACGGCGACGCCGCCGAGCAGGCGGTGGTCGACAGCACCTATCTGGTCCTGCCCGACTGGCGCGGAGAGGTCGACGCCGCGCGGCGTGCCCGGGCCGACGCCGAGACCGACAGCCGCCAGCCCGCGCGGCTCGCCGATCTCGCCAAGGCGGCCCGCCGCGAGCTCGGGGCGGCCGGCCGGGCGCTGCTCGCCGAACGGACCGAGCGGCTGCGCCGCGAGTGGGTCGACGACCACCTCGTCGAGCTCGGCCGTGCCCGCGCCCAGGCGCTCGGCTGGCCGGATGCCTACGCCTACACGAAGTCGCTCGGCGAGGCCGCCCTCGCCGAGACCCGGGGTGCCCTCCCGACGACCATCGTGCGGCCGTCCATCGTCGAGTCCGCCCTCGCCGAGCCCCGACCCGGCTGGATCCGGGGCTTCCGGATGGCAGAGCCGGTGATCATCTCGTACGCCCGCGGGCTGCTCGAGCAGTTCCCGGGCGTGCCCGAGGGGGTCGTCGACGTCATCCCGGTCGACCTGGTCGTGGCCGCGCTCATCGCCGTCGCCGCCTCCGGGGCGCCGGTGGTCGACCCGGACGCCGCCCCGCCCGTCTACCAGGTCGCCTCGGGCGTGCGGAACCCGTTCCGCTACGGCACCCTGGTGGCGCTCTGCGAGGAGTGGTTCACCGCCCACCCCCTCTACGACAGCCGTGGCGAGCCGATCGCCGTGCCCACCTGGTCGTTCCCCGGCCGCGGCAAGGTCCAGGGGGAGCTGCGCCGTGCGGCACGGGTGCTCGGCCTCGTCGAGCGGCTCGTCGCCACCCTTCCGGTGCGCGGCGAGGCGGCCGAGCGTGTCGCCGGGGTCGAGGAGCGTCGCCAGCTGGCCGAGCGGGCGCTCGGCTACGTGGAGCTGTACGGCGCCTACACCGAGACCGAGGCGCGCTTTCGCATCGACCGCACCCTCGAGCTGTTCGCCGGCCTCGACGAAGGCGACCGGGACCGTTTCGGGTTCGACCCGGGCGTCATCGACTGGGAGCAGTACCTCACCGAGATCCACCTCCCGTCGGTCGTCGAGCACGCCAGGGTCCGGACGTCTCCGGGACGGCGGACCGGGGCGAGCCGGGAGGAGCGGGCCCGGCGCGCCATCCTGGCGAGCGAGCCACGCGTGGCCGTGTTCGATCTCGAGCAGACGATCGTCAACTCGAACGTGGTCGAGTCCTACGCCTGGCTCGCCACCCGGCACCTGCAGCCGATCCGGCGCGCCCAGCTGGCCGCCGGCCTGCTCTTCGAAGGCCCCCGCCTGCTCGCCGTCGACCGGCGCGACCGGGGCGACTTCCTCCGCTCGTTCTACCGCCGCTACGAGGGTGCCCCGGTCGAGCGGGTGCGGGACGACGCCGAGGAGCTGTTCAGCGACCTCCTCCTCGTCCGGTCCTTCCCCGGAGCCATCCAGCGCATCCGCGCCCACCGGGCGCTCGGCCACAAGACGCTGCTCATCACCGGCGCCCTCGACTTCGTGGTCGCCCCGCTGGCCCCGCTGTTCGACGAGGTCGTCTGCGCCCGCCTCGGCGAGCGCGACGGGCGCTTCACCGGCGAGATGGTCGAGACGCCACCGACCGGCGAGGCACGGGCCCTGCTCATGGAGCGCTGGGCCGCCCGCCACGGCCAGACCCTCGCCTCGACCGTCGCCTACGCCGACTCGACGAGCGACCTGCCGATGCTCGAGGCGGCCGGGTTCCCGGTGGCCGTCAACCCCGAGGCCAAGCTGTCGGCCATCGCCCGCCGCCGCGGCTGGTCCATCGAGCTGTGGGGCCGGGCGCCCGGCGGTCCCCGCCAGCTGCTGTCGGTGGCCACGCGCCCCCTCGGCCCGCGCACGGCGCCGCCCGGGCGACTTGGCCGGTGGACGGCCGACACGGGCCGCCTCGGGAGCCCCCGATGAAGGCCGTCCTCGTCGAGCGCCTCCCCCACCGCTTCGCCGCCGCCCGCGCCGCCTCGCTCGTCGCCGGGTCGGGCACCGGCGTCCGAGTCGGGCCGACCCGCCTGGCCGACGTCGAGTCGCCGCGGCTCCCCGGGCGGGGCTGGCACCGGATCACGCCGCGCCTGTCCGGCATCTGCGGCTCCGACCTGCACACCGTCGACGGGGCGAGCTCGCGCTACTTCGAGGAGCTCGTCAGCTTCCCGTTCGTGCTCGGCCACGAGATCGTCGCCGACGTCCTCGACGGACCGCTCGCCGGCCGCCGGGCCGTGGTCGAGCCGGTCCTCGGCTGCCTCGCCCGTGGCATCGACCCGCCCTGCCCGGCCTGCGCCGCCGGCAACAAGGGGGCCTGCGAGCGTCTCCACCTCGGCAGCCTCGCCCCCGGCCTGCAGACCGGCTTCTGCCGGGACACCGGCGGCGGCTGGTCCGAGCAGCTCGTCACCCACGAGAGCCAGCTCCACGCCGTCCCCGACGAGCTGTCCGACGAGGCGGCCGTCCTGGTCGAGCCGACCGCCTGCGCGCTCCACGCCGTCCTTGCCGCCCGGGTCACGCCCGGCGACACGGCCGTGGTGCTCGGCGCCGGCACCCTCGGGCTGCTCGCCGTGGCGGCGCTGCGCCGGCACGCCGCCCCGGCCCGCCTTCTCGCCGTCGCCAAGCACCCCCACCAGCGGCGCCTCGCCGGCGAGCTCGGCGCCGACACCGTTGCCGGCCCCGACGAGACCCGTCGCGCCGTGCGCCGGCTGACGGGCGCCCTCGGCGTCGGCACCGACGGCGACCGGCCGGCGCGCCTCGCCGGCGGGGCCGACGTCGTGCTCGACTGCGTCGGCTCTGCCGACTCGCTCGCCGAGAGCCTCCGGATCGTGCGGGCCGGCGGCCGCGTCGTGCTCGTCGGGATGCCCGGCAAGGTGAGCGTCGACCTCGCCCCGCTGTGGCAGCGGGAGATCCGCCTCGTCGGCAGCTACGCCTACGGGACCGAGGCGACCACGCCGTCGCCCCGTACGACCTTCGACCTCGCCTTCGAGCTCGTCGCGGCGGCGGACCTCGGCCGGCTGGTGTCGGCCCGCTACGCTCTCGACCGCCACGAGGAGGCCCTGCGCCACGCAGCGGCCGCCGGGCGGCGCGGCGCCGTGAAGGTCGTCTTCGACCTCCGCCGCCCCGACGAGGCGTGGCGCCGGCGACCCCTGCCGGCAGGGCCGACGGGCGACGGCACGGGCGACGGCGACGGCGACGAGGCGACGGATGGTGCCGGTCCCGGTGCGCCGGAGGCCGGGCGTGCCGGATCGCCGGGAAGACGAGGAGCGACGGTGAACGACAAGGAGCGCGCGTGAGTCCGAGGCCCGGCTTCGTCCTCGAGGTGGACCGTTCGACCCCGCCGACCCTGTTCTGGCACGGCGAGGGGTTCCGCCTCGAGCGACTGCCCGAGGGCAGCCGGGTGATCTACCCACCCGAGCCGCTCCCGGCGCTCGACGACCCTGATGCCGCCATCGCCCACGCCCTCGAGCACCCCTTTGGCGACTCGGCGCCCCTCTCGGCGCTCCTGTTCCCCGGGATGCGCCTCACCATCGCCTTCGACGACGTGTCGCTGCCGCTCCCGCCGATGCGCGCCCCGGACGTGCGCGGTCGGGTGATCGAGGCGGTGCTCGACGCCGCCGCCGCGGCCGGCGTCGACGACGTCGTCCTGATCGCTGCGCTCGCCCTGCACCGCCGGATGACCGACGACGAGCTGCGCCACGCGCTCGGCCAGCGCGTCTTCGACGCCTTCGCCCCGAACGGCCTGCTGGTCCAGCACGACGCCGAGGACCCCGACAACATCGCCCGCCTCGGCGAGACCGAGGAGGGCGAGCTCGTCGCCCTCAACCGGCGCGCCGCCGAGAGCGACCTGCTCGTCTACGTCAACATCAACCTCGTGGCGATGGACGGCGGTCACAAGTCGGTGGCGACCGGCCTGGCGAGCTACGACTCCATCAAGCACCACCACAACGTCCGGACGATGCAGCACAGCCGCTCGTTCATGGACCGCCACCACTCGGCGCTGCACACCTCCAACTGGCGCATGGGCCACCTCGTGGCCGAGCACGTCAAGATCTTCCAGATCGAGACCACCCTCAACACCGACACGTTCCCCTCGTCCTTCGGCTTCCTCCAGCGGCGCGAGTGGGAGTGGACCCTGCGCGACCGGGTCGGCTTCGAGGCCACCCGGTCGGCGCTCGAGCGCACGCCGGCCCGCCTCGCCCGGCAGATCTTCCACTCGGTGCGCGCCCCGCACGCCCTCGCCTCCATCCAGGCGGGCGAGGTCGAGGCGGTCCACGAGGAGACGCTCGCCAACGTCCACCGCCAGCAGCTCGTCGAGGTGCACGGCCAGACCGACGTCGTGACGATGGGCCTCCCCTACATCAGCCCGTACAACGTCAACTCGATCATGAACCCGATCCTCGTCGCCTGCCTCGGGCTCGGCTACCTGTTCAACCTCTACCGCGGCAAGCCGGTCGTGCGCGAGGGCGGCGTCGCCATCCTGTCCCACCCCACCCCGTGGGCCTTCCACCCGGTCCACCACCCGAGCTACATCGACTTCTTCGAGCAGGTGCTGGCCGACACGACCGACCCGATCGAGGTCGAGAAGCGCTACGAGGAGCAGTACGCCCGCGACCCGTGGTACATCCACCTCTACCGGACCTCCAACGCCTACCACGGGGTCCACCCCTTCTACATGTGGTACTGGTGCGCCCACGCCCTCGACCACCTCGGCCAGGTGATCGTCGTCGGCGGCGACCGGGCGGCGGTGCGCCGGCTGGGCTTCAAGCCGGCGACCACGCTCGCCGACGCCCTCGAGATGGCCGAGGACGTCGTCGGTCGGTCGCCGACCATCACCCACCTGCACACCCCGCCGCTGTTCCTCGCGGACGTGCGGTGACCGGGCAGGCCTCCACCGGCCGGGGCCCGCTGCGCCCCTTGCGGGAGGTGCTGGCGGCGCCGACCTGGCCGGGAACCGTCGAGCGGCCGCCGGCCGAGCGCCGGCTCGGGGCCGGCTACGACACCGCCTGGTCACGCACGCCCGCCGCCCGCTTCGGCCGGGCGCTCGTGCTCGACAACCTCACCCGCCCGGCGCTGCGCCTGCTGGCCGCCCCGCACGTGTCGGGGCTCGAGCGCCTCGAGGCGCTCGACGGTCCGGTCGTCTTCGCCGCCAACCACTCGAGCCACCTCGACACGGCGCTCGTGCTCGCCGCCCTGCCGGTCCGCTTCCGCCACCGCTGCGTCGTGGCGGCCGCCGCCGACTACTTCTTCGACCGGCACTGGAAGGCCGTCGCCTCGTCGCTGGCGCTCGCCACCATCCCCTTCGAGCGGGGCCGGGTGAGCCGGCAGGGCACCGACCTCGCCGCCGAGCTGCTCGACCAGGGCTGGAGCGTGGTCATCTTCGACGAGGGTGGCCGCAGCCCGGACGGCTGGGGCCAGCGCTTCCGTGGTGGCGCCGCCTACCTCGCCAAGCGAGCCGCCGTCCCGGTCGTTCCGGTCCACCTGCACGGCGTGCGACCGCTGCTCCCGAAGGGGGGCAACCGCCTCCGCCCGGGGAGCGTCGACGTCCGCTTCGGCACGCCGCTCCGCCCGCTCGCGGCCGCCCAGGCCGGGGCACGCCCCGAGGACGCCCGGCGCTTCGCCGCCCGCATCGAGGAGGCAGTGGCCGTGCTCGCCGACGAGGCGGCCACCGACTGGTGGCAGGCCCGCCGCCGGGCCGCCGAAGGGGTCACCCCGGACGTCCGCGGCCCGGCGTCGTCGCCCTGGCGCCGGGCGTGGGACCTCCCCGAGCACGCCCGCACCGACGTGCGCCGCCGCCGCCTCGGGCGCGCCGCTCCCTGGTGACCGCACGGCGGTGACGGGCGGGGGCGGCCCCTGGTGCCGCTCCCCAGCTGCCACCGGACGGCGGCGCTACTCGACCGGCCCGGACGCCCCGTGCGCAGACGCGGAGAAGGGCCGGTGGGGGACCGGCCCTTCTCTCCCGACCCGTCGGGCACGGAGGGGGGATCCGTTACGCCCGAGGTCTCGTGGACCAGTATGCGGCTCCTGCGAACATCGGTCAAACAGCTCATACAGATATCCGCTATCGTCTGATCCGATGGATCTGCGCCAGCTGAACGCCCTGGTGGCGATCGCCGAGCACGGCTCGTTCTCGGCGGCCGCCGATGCCCTGTCGACGGTGCAGTCCAACGTGTCGACCCACGTGAAGAAGCTCGAGCGCGAGCTCGGCGCCCAGCTGGTCGAGCGGGGAACCGGCGAGCTGACCGACGCCGGGTCGCTCGTCGTCGCCCGGGCCAAGCGGGTCATCCGTGAGCTCGATGCCATGAGCTCGGACGTCACGGCGCTCAGCCACGAGATCGTCGGCACGGTCCGTGTCGGGGCCATCGGGACCACGGCCCGCTGGCTCGTCCCGGCCCTGGTCGAGATCACCCCCGAGCGCCACCGTCACCTCCGGCTGATCTTCGTCGAGGCGACCACGCTCGGACTCGGCGACCAGCTGGCGAGCGGGCAGGTCGACGTCGGCGTGCTCGCCCTCCCCGCCTCGGGCAGCGAGGTCCGCACGATGGCGCTGTTCGAGGAGGACCTGGCGCTCGTCGTCCCCCGCGACCACCCGCTGGCAAGCCGCGCCCTCGTGAGCCTCGCCGACCTCGCCCGCGAGCCCCTGTTCCTGCCGCTCCCCGGCACCGCCTACCGCGACGAGCTCGACCAGGCAACGAGGGCGGTCGGGGTGGAGCTGCAGGCGAAGGCCGAGATGGACAGCCTGCGGCTGATCGCCTCGCTCAGCTTCGAGGGCTGCGGGCTCGCCATCCTTCCGGCCGGAGCGGTCCCGAACAACCTCAAGGAGGACGTCGTCACCGTGCCCGTCGAGGGCCTTGCCCCCCGCCTCGTCGGCGTCGCCCAGCGCCGCCGTGGGCTGCCCGGGGCACCGGTGCGGGCGCTCGTCGAGATCCTCACCGAGATCGTCTTCGACCCGAGCCGCACCCCCGACGGCGTCCGCCCGGTCCCGCCCGATCGGGGGCGGGCGCCGCTGCCGTCACCCGCCGCCCCGCCCGCCCGGCCCGCCGCGCCGGGGGCGTCACCGGGGGCGTCACCGGCGGCCGGCTGAGCCGCCCGCACTGCCGCCGGCGGAGCCCGCCCCACCGCCTGCCGGCCAGCGCCACATGAGCCACAGGCGGGGACCGTCGGCGACCGCGACGTCGTCGACCACGGCGAAGCCGCGCGCCTCGTAGAAGCGGATGTTCTCCACCCTCGACGACTCCAGGTAGGCCGGCAGGCGGTCGGCATCGCAGCGTGCGAGCACCGGGGCGAGCAGGGCCGAGGCGATGCCCTGACGCTGGTGCGCCGGCTCGGTCCCGAGGGTGCCGAGGTAGTAGTGGGCCACCTGCGGGTGCCGCTCGGCCAGCAGGCGGGCAAGGCGCCGGGCGGTCCCGATCCGGCTGCCGAACACCCCGAGCAGCCCGAGGTGCATGGCGAGCTCGCTCGCCGCCGACGGTGGGTCCGGGCGCGGCGGCATCCAAAGGGCGGCGCCGCGCAACGACGCCTCCACCCAGACCTCCCCCCGGGCGAGGTAGTTGCGCCGCAGCTGGATCCGGAAGAACCGCTGCAGGGCAGCCCGCCGTGCCCCGGCATCGGGGAACAGGTAGCCCGACACCGGGTCGGCCTCGAACGCCCGGGCGAGCATGCCGGCGAGCGATGCAGCATCCGTGGGCCGGGCGCAGCGCACCTCGTGCACGGCGAGGAGGCTACCGCCCCGGTGCCGGGCGGGCGGGAATGCGCTCGCTCGCCGGCGGGTTGGCACGACCATGACGGCCTTCTCGCTCAACTTCGACTACCGCTGCCCCTTCGCCCGCAATGCCAACGAGCACGTCCTCGCAGCGCTGGCCGCCGGCGCCGACTGGGAGGTGTCGTTCCGTGGGTTCTCCCTCACGGCCGCCCATGCCGAGCCCGACGAGCCGTTCGCCTGGTCCGATCCCGCCCAGCGGCCGGACCTGTACGCGCTCGCCGCCGGCCTCGCCGTCCGGGACGCCTTCCCCGAGCACTTCCGCACCGTCCATCGCGCCCTGTTCGCCGCCCGCCACGACCATGGCGAGGACCTACGGGACGTCGAGGTGGTCCACAAGGCCCTCGCCACTGGTGGGGTCGATCCCGACGCCGTCGCCGCCGAGCTCGAGACCGGCCGTCCCTTCGCCACCCTTCAGCAGGAGCACGAAGCGGCGGTCGCCGGCCACCAGGTCTTCGGGGTGCCCACCTTCTCGAACGGCCGAGACGCCGTGTTCGTGCGCCTGATGACCCGTCCGGGCGACGACGGTGCGACGGCCACGGCGACCATCGAGCGCGTCCTCGAGCTGCTCGAGCGCCACCCCGAGCTCAACGAGTACAAGCACACCACGATCGCCCGCTGACGGCGGCGGACGTGCCCGCCCGCCGCCCGCCCCCGAGGCCGCCGGCCGGCGGCCGCCGGCCGGCGGCTCAGCCCTCGAGGCTGATCGGCTCGTTGTCCTCGGGCGTCGACCCGAGGGTCGCCTCGGCGTTGGCGAGCACCTGCTGGCGGATCCGCTCGTCCAGCTCGACCATGAGCTCCGGGGTCTCCCGCAGGAGGCCCTTCGCGTTCTCCCTGCCCTGCCCGAGCTGCTCGCCCTCGTAGGTGTACCAGGCGCCCGACTTCTTCACGATCCCGAGGTCCACCGCGACGTCGAGCACCGACCCCTCACGGCTGATCCCCTTGCTGTACATGATGTCGAACTCGGCTTGGCGGAACGGCGGCGCCACCTTGTTCTTCACGACCTTCACCCGCGTCCGGTTGCCGATCACCTCGGCACCGTCCTTGATCGACTCGACGCGGCGGATGTCGAGACGGACCGACGAGTAGAACTTGAGCGCCCGACCCCCGGGGGTGACCTCGGGCGAGCCGTAGATGACGCCGATCTTCTCCCGGAGCTGGTTGATGAACAGGGCGATCGTGCGCGACTTGCTGAGCGTGCCGGTCAGCTTGCGCAGCGCCTGGGACATGAGCCGTGCCTGCAGGCCCACGTGGCTGTCGCCCATCTCCCCCTCGATCTCTGCGCGGGGCGTCAGGGCGGCGACGGAGTCGATGACGAGCACGTCGATGGCGCCGGAGCGGATCAGCATGTCGGCGATCTCGAGCGCCTGCTCGCCGGTGTCCGGCTGGGAGATGAGCAGCTCGTCGATGTCGACACCGATCGCCCGGGCGTAGACCGGGTCCATGGCGTGCTCGGCGTCGATGTAGGCGCAGATGCCCCCGTTGCGCTGCGCCTCGGCGACGACGTGCATGGCGAGGGTCGACTTGCCCGACGACTCGGGGCCGTAGAGCTCGACGATCCGGCCCCGCGGCAGGCCCCCGACGCCGAGGGCCAGGTCGAGCGACATGGCCCCCGTCGAGATCGCCTCGACGGTCATCGCGAGGTTCTCCCCCATCCGCATGACCGAGCCCTTGCCGTACTGCTTCTCGATCTGCCCGAGCGCCGCCTCGAGTGCCTTGTCCCGCTCCATCGCTCCCCTGCTCCCTCCCGGGCCACCCGGCCCGTCTCCGTCCTCATCGAGCTGGTCCGGCACCCTACGACCCGGCTGTCACACCGGCCGGCCGGCTGGCGCGCCGCGCCGTCCGGCGACTTCCAGGAGTGTAGTTCCGAACATGCGTTCGGTGGTGACATGCCCGAGCTTCCGGGGGATCGGCGCAGGTAGCCTGCCGGGGGTGCGGGCCGCTCGGGAGGACGCGATGCAGGCGCGACGGCGGTCGCTGCGGCGCGGCCGGCAGCGACGATCGCTGCTGGTGCTCTTCGGCCTCGCCCTTGCGGCCAGCGCCGGGCTCGCGGCAACAGCAGGGGCGCCCCGCCGGGGCGGGGCCGCGCCGCCACGGGCCACCGGCGCGCCGACCCGGACGCCGACCACCGCCGCGACCCGCCCGACCACCCCCACGACGACGACGGTGCCGGCGACCCAGACGACGACGCTCCCGTCGGTGACGACGCCGGTGTTCCACTCCGAGATGCTGGCGCTGTTCGAGGGGATCCGTTCCGGGAACGTCGCAGTGGCGGCCCGAGCGTTCTTCCCCGAGCGCGCCTACCTCGAGCTGAAGGCGATCTCGAACCCGGCAGCGGACTTCCAGGACCGGCTCATGGCCGAGTACCGCCTCGACATCGCCGCCGCCCACGCCCTCCTCGGTCCCGACGCCTCCAGCGCCCGATTCGACACGGTGACGGTCGCCCCCGAGGCGGCATGGATCTCGCCGGGCGGCTGCTACAACTCGATCGGCTACTGGCACAACCCGGGTGCCCGCCTCCTCTACTACGAGGGCGGTGCGGTCCACTCGATCGGCATCGCGTCGCTCATCTCGTGGCACGGTGTGTGGTACGTGGTGCACCTCGGCGGCGTGTACCGCTCGAGCACGGTGGGGCTCGTCGACAGCCCGGCCGTCGGTGCCGGTGTCCCGGCGCCGCCCGGCGGTTGCTGATCGCGCCGCGAGCGGGCCCACCGCCCCCGAGAACGCCCCCGCCCCCGCGGGCCGCCGGCCGCCGGCGGGCCCCGCCGGTCAGTGCCAGACGTCGTGGGCGATGTCGGCGACCATCTGCAGCTTCGCCCGCTGCTCCTCGCCGGTCATCGGGGCGTTGGCAGCCGAGGCGAACCCGCACTGGGTGCTGAGCGCGAGCTGGTCGAGGGGGCGGTGCGCCGCCGCCTCGTCGATGCGGCTGCGGAGGTCGCCGGCACGCTCGAGCTGCCCGTCCTTCGTCGTGAGCAGGCCCAGCACCACCGTCGTGCCGTCGGGGACGAGCTCGATCGGCGAGAGGTCGCCGGCGCGCTCGGAGTCGTACTCGAGCAGGACCACGTCGAGGTCGAGGTTCGGGAAGAGCCGGTCGGCGATGGCGGCGTAGCCACCGCTCGAGTGCCAGGCGCCGCCCGGCAGGTTGCCGCGGCAGACGTGGAGGGCGCGGGTGACGTCGAGCCCCTCGAACACCGAGCTGTCGAGGCGGGCGTCGAACTCCAGCTGGGCGTCGAGGTCGTGACCTCGGGCGGCGTGGAACGCCCGGTTGTCCGGGTCGCACAGCGAGCCGTAGTTGGGGGCGTCGAGCTGGAGGTAGGTGCACCCTTCGGCAACCAGCCGGCCGGCGACGTCGCGGAGCCAGTCGCGCACCGCCACGAGGAAGTCCTCGCAGCTGGGGTACGCCGCGGTCGAGAGCTCGTCGGACCAGTACCGGCGGTGGTAGCTCGGCGCCGCCATGGTGTACTTCGTGCGCGTGTGGGCATGTGCCTGGAGGAACGGGTACTCGGCGCCGAGCGGCTCGCCGTGGGGTGACACGGGCCGGAGCACGATCGGGAAGTCCCGGAACACCGCAGCCGCGCCGGTCCCGGTGGGGTCGACGTGGGCCGGGTACGACTGGGCGCCACTGCGACGCTCCAGGCCGTCGAGGTGGCGCACCGTGTCGGACCATGCCGGGCGCCGCTGCTCGCCGTCGGTGATGACGTCGAGGCCGACCTCCTCCTGGAGGGCGATGGCGTCGCGCACGCACTCGTCCTCCACGGCGACGAGGGCGTCCTGGTCGAGCTCGCCCCGCTTGGCCGCCTCGCGGGCGTCGAGCAGGCGCTTCGGCGTGAGGAGGCTCCCCACCGTCTCGGCCCGCGCCGGCTTCCTCACGTCCATCTCCCCGCCTCCCCTGGCCGCTCGCGCCGCCTGGGACCGGGCGGTGCAGCCGTCGGTGCCTTGACCTCCCAAGTAGGATGCGACCTTAGCAGGGGCCCGGGGGAACCTCGATGTGAGGCGGGTGCCCTGGGAAGGGGGGGTTCTAGGTGTCACGCGTCAGGAGACGACCTTTCCGAGCGGGCGTGGTGGTGCTCTGCGCCGGGCTCTTGTCGGTGACCGCCTTGTCGGCGGCGTCGGCGGCCAGCGGGCGGAGCCCGGCGAGCCGGTCGAGCGGGCGACCGAGCGGGACGCTCAACGTCCTGCAGGCCGCTGCCGCATGGCCGACGCTCGATCCGGCCACGAACAACCAGGACGCCGCGGACAGCCAGCTCATGAACGCCATCTACGGCGGCCTGTTCGAGTTCGGGCCGCACGGCAAGGTCATCCCTGACCTGGCGAGCGGGTACCGGCTCACCGATGGCAACAAGACGCTGGTCATCACCATGCGGCCCCACCTGCGCTTCGCCAACGGCATGGCGCTCACGGCCGCCGACGTGGCGGCGAGCATGAAGCGCGACCTGCTGCCAGCGAACGGGTGCATCTGCGCCGCCGACTTCGGCCTCGTGTCGAGCATCACGTCGTCGGGCAGCGACGTCGTCCTGCACATGAAGGCGCCCTACAGCGCCGTCGTGCGGGCCTTCGACGACACGGCGCCCAACTGGCCGATCCCCATGTCCCTCGTGGGGACGAAGTCGGCGACGGCCAAATTCGAGCAGCTCCCGGTCGGGGCCGGCCCGTTCGGCAAGGTGCTCCACAACACGGCGAGCGCCGAGGTGTCGCTGGCGGCCAACCCGTACTACTGGGAAAAGGGCAAGCCAGCCATGGCGAAGCTCAACTACACCTCGGTGGGCGACGACCAGAGCGCCTTCGCCTCGCTCCAGACGGGCCAGTCGCAGATCGCCTACCTGGTCTCGACCGTGCCGGTCATCAAGTCGGCGATGCAGTCGCGCACCGTCAAGGTGGCGGCCCTGCCGGCCACCTTCTACGAGTTCGTCTCGTTCAACACGAAGGTGCCGCCGTTCAACAACGAGAAGGCCCGCCAGGCCCTCCTGTACGCGACGGATGCCCCGGCGCTCGTGAAGAACCTGTACGGCGGCCTGTTCACCGTCTCGCAGGGACCCACGGCGCCCGGTGAGCCGTTCTACCAGCCCAAGGTGCCCGGCTACCCGAGCTACAACCTGAGCAAGGCGAAGGCGCTGGTCAAGCAGCTCGGAGGCCTCAGCTTCAAGCTGGCGACGACCTTCAACACGACCTTCTGGACGACCGAGGCGTCGTACCTGACCGGGATGTGGTCGAAGGCGGGCATCAACGCCACGGTGGAGCCGAACTCGCTCAGCGAGACGCTCGTCCAGCTGCAGTCCGGCAACTGGTCGGCGCTCCTGTCCAACTGGGGCGCGCTCGACCCCGGTGTGGCGCTGCCGACGTACTTCGCGTCGAACGGGCCGTTCAGCGGGGTCCACGACCCGGGCCTCGACGCCCTGATCAACGCCGGCGTCGCCGTCTCCAACCCGAACGCCCGGGCGAAGCTCTACGGCAAGGTGTACGCCGACATGGCGAGCCACGCCTACGCCGACTTCCTCTACTCGAAGCCGTTCTTCGTGCTCTACGCCAACAAGGTGCAGGGCATCTCCAACCAGCAGAGCGACATCTTCTGGGAGGACGTGACGCTCGGCCGGTAGGCCGGACGCGGCCGAGCCAGCCGCGCCGACGTCGAGGCGACGCCCACCGGACGGCAAGCAGCCGCCGGTGGGCGTCGCCGCGTCACCCGCGTCGCCGCGGCACCTCCGGGGCGCCGCTGCGCCGGGCCGCCAGGCCGCCGAAGCGCCGGGGCCGTCGCCGCTCAGGGCCCGGAAGGGACCGGCGTCGAGGGCGGCGGAACGGCCGGCAGCGGGAAGTGGCAGGCCACCTGGTGGTCGGGATCGCCGTCCACCGCCGCAAGCTCTGGAGGCTCGGCCGCGCAGCGCGCCTCGGCGCGGGGGCACCGGGTGCGGAACCGGCAGCCGCTCGGTGGGTCGATCGGCGAGGGTGGCTCGCCCTGGACCCCGACGACGGTGCGCGACCGGCCGGCGTCGGGGTCGGGTGGCGGGATGGAGGCGAGCAGCCCCTCGGTGTAGGGATGGGCGGGGCGGCCGTAGACGGCGGCGGCCGGCCCCACCTCGCAGAGCCGCCCGAGGTACAGGACGGCGACGCGGTCGCTCACCTGCTTCACGAGCGACAGGTCGTGGGCGATGAACAGGTACGAGAGACCGAGCCGCTCGCGCAGGTCCTCGAACAGGTTGAGCACCTGCGCCTGGACGAGCACGTCGAGCGAGGAGACCGCCTCGTCGCACACGACGAGCGCGGGCTCGAGGGCGAGGGCACGGGCGATCGCCACCCGCTGCGCCTGGCCACCGGAGAGCTGGCGGGGCTTGCGGCCGCCGAACACGCCGGGGTCCAGCCCGACGAGCTCCAGCACCTCGGCCACGCGCCGCCGGCGCTCCCCCTTCGAGCCGACCCGGTAGCAGGCGAGGGGCTCCTCGACGAGGTCGCTCACCCGCCAACGCGGATCGAGCGAGCCGAACGGGTCCTGGAACACCATCTGGAGGTGCCGGCGGGCACCGAGGAGAGCCTTGCCGCGGAGGCGCACCAGGTCCTGGCCGGCCAGCAACACCTCGCCCGACTTCGGTCTCGGGGCCTGGAAGAGTGCCCGGGCGAGCGTCGACTTGCCCGAGCCGGTCTCGCCCACGATGCCGAGCGTCTCCCCGGCGCGCACCTCGAAGGAGACGTCCGAGACGGCGTGGACGACCGCCGAGCGAAGCCCCGAGCGATCGCGCACGGGGAACTCCTGGACGAGGTGGCGGGCGGCGAGCAGGACCTCGCCGGGAGCCGTGGCGACCGGCGAGCGTGCCGGGGCGGGGCCGGTGACGGTCATGGCAGGTTGCCCTCGCCGTGCGGGAAGAAGCAGGCGAAGCGGTGCCCTGGCGGATCCACCACCTCGGGCGGGCGCTCGGCGGCGCAGCGCTCGGCCGCCGACGGGCAGCGGAGGTGGAACGGGCAGCCCTGCATCCGGCGGGTGAGGTCGGGCGGGCGCCCCTGGACGACCGGAAGGCGGTCGTGGGGCGGTCGATCGAGGCGGGGGATGGCGCCGAGGAGCGCCTTCGTGTAAGGCGAGCGGACGTTGTGGAACAGCTCGCGTGTCGGCGCGTGCTCCATGGTGCGTCCGGCGTACATGACGACGACCTCGTCGGTGTAGGTGGCGGCCAGCCCCAGGTCGTGGCTGATGAGCACGAGGGCCATGCCGAGCTCGGCCTGCAGCTCGACCAGCAGGTGCATGATCTGGGCCTGGGTCGTCACGTCGAGCGCCGTGGTCGCCTCGTCGGCGATGAGCAGCTTCGGGTTGCACGAGAGGGCGGCGGCGATGACGACCCGCTGGCGCATCCCGCCCGAGAGCTGGTGCGGATAGTCGTCGTAGCGCCGGCGCGGCTCGGGGATGCGCACCCGCCCGAGCAGCTCGATCGCCCGCTCGCGGGCCGCCCGCCGGGACAGCGGCAGGTGGGCGCGGATGGCCTCGGTGATCTGCGGGCCGATCCGCATCGTCGGGTCGAGCGAGCGTGCCGGGTCCTGCAGCACGATGGCCAGGTCGACGGCGCGCCGCCGCCGCAGCTCGCGCTCGGGGAGCCCGACCAGGTCGACCCCGGCGAAACGGACGTGACCCTCCACCCGGGCCGAGGGCGGCAGCAGCCCCATGACGGCCCGCGAGCTCACCGTCTTGCCCGATCCGGACTCGCCGATGATGGCGACGGTCTGCCCGGCTGCGACGCGGTAGCTGAGCCCGTCGACGGCGTGCACCTGCCGCCCGCGGGCCACGAGCGTCACGCGCAGCCCGTCGACCTCGAGCAACGGCGCGCCCGCCGACCGCTCCCCCGCCGGCGGCGGCGCGAGGACCGGGCCGGGCGCGTCGGCGGCGCTCACTGCAGGTCCCAGCGCGCCCGCAGGGCATCGCCGACCAGGTTGAAGCACATGACCGTGACCAGCAGGAAGGCGCCCGGGATGATCACGAGGGCCGGGTCGCTCGAGAGGTACTGGTAGCCGGTCGAGATCATGTTGCCCCAGCTCGGGTTGGGGGGCGGCACGCCGAGGCTCAAGAAGTCCAGGGCGGCCTCGATGAGGATCACGACGGGCACCCCGAGCAGGCTGAAGGTGAGGAGCTGCGGCCCGATGTTCGGCGCCACGTGGCGGGCGAGCATCCAGCCGTCGCGTGCCCCGCCGAGGCGGGCGGCGACCATGAACGGCTGGTTGATCTGGCGCAGCGTTGCCGCCCGGGCGATCCGGGCGTTGGCGGGGATGCTGAAGAACGAGATCGCCCAGATCACGTCGAGCTCGTTCTTGCCGAGGTTGTCGGCGACGACGAGGGCGATCACGAGGGCGGGGAAGGCCAGGAACACGTCGAGCACCCGCATGATGACCGCCTGGACGATGCCGCCCTTGAAGGCGGCGTACGCCCCGATGGCCCCGCCCACGACCGTGCCGAGGAAGCTGACCCCGAGCCCGACCTCGAGCGACACGCGCCCGCCGTAGAGGATGCGGGCGAACACGTCGTTGCCGATCGGGTCCGTGCCGAACAGGTGACCGGGCGACAGCGCCGGGAGGTCGGGGATGAAGTTGCCGTTGATCGGCCCGGGCATCGACCGGACGAGGGGCCACAGGAAGCAGGCGGCCGTCAGCACGACGAGGAAGCCGCCGGGCAGCACAAGCTCGAGCGGCACGCGGCGGTGGCGGCGCACCGCCCGCTCCCTGGCCGCCACCGGGACGGCGAGCTCAGGCGCCCCGGCCGCCATAGCGGATCCTCGGGTCGAGCACGGCGTAGAGCAGGTCGGCGACGAGGTTGGCCAGCACGACGACGACGGCGAAGACGACGACGATCCCCTCGACGAGCGGGACGTCCTTCTGGCTGATCGCGCTGATCAGCTCCTGGCCGATGCCCGGCAGGGCGAAGATCTGCTCGATGATCACCGTCGCCCCGATCAGCGTGCCGGCGTTGACCGCCACGATGGTGATGAGCCCGAACAGCGAGTTGCGGGTGGCATGGCGCACCAGCACCCGACGCGGGGCGATCCCCTTTGCGCGGGCGAACACCACGTAGTCCTCGCGCTGGAGCTGCTCGACGATGTCCGCCCGCAGCAGCCGGTTGTACGCGCAGAACAGCCCGAAGGCGATCGAGATGGCCGGCATCAGCAGGAACTTGAGGTTGCCGGCCAGGTCTGCCGACGGGGAGGTGTAGCCGATCGGCGGCAGCAGGTTCAGGTGGACCGACAGGACGAGGATGAGCACGATCGCCAGCACGAAGTTGGGCGTCGCGAGGCCGAGCATGGACAGCCAGATGCTGATCCGGTCGAAGATGCCCCGCGGCCGGCGTGCCGACAGCACGGCGACCGGCACGGCGAAGGCAACCGACAGGACGAAGGCATAGCCGATCAGCTCGAGCGTCACCGGGATGCGCTGGGAGAGGATCGAGGAGACCGACTGCCCCGAGATCAGCGACGCCCCGAGGTGGCCGGAGAGGACGCCGCCGAGCCAGTGGCCGTAGCGGGTGAAGAACGGCTCGTTGAGGCCGAGCTTCGCCCGCAGCGCCGCCAGCTCCTGCGGCGTGGCGTTGAGGCCGAGGATCGAGCTCGCCGCGTCGCCCGGCAGCAGGTTGAGCAGGATGAACGTCAGGAAGCTCACGCCCCACAGCACCGGGACGGCGGACAGCAGCCGGATCGCCACCACCCGCGCCGTGGCGGAGCGCGCGAGCGCCCGCAGCGCCCGCAACGCGCCCGGCCCGGCGTCCACCGGACCGGCCGCGCCGCTCGCGACGGCGCCGGAGGCGATCACACCTTGGCCAGCTGCGGGACGACCCGCGCGGGATTGTCGTAGAAGATGCGCACCTTCTCCTCGTCGCTCAGGAAGTCGAGCGATCCGATCACCGGCACGAGGTCGTCGCCCGAGATGCCCGGCTCCCCCGCCGGGCGCGGCGCGGCACCCGAGCCCGGCGCCTCGGTCCCGAACACGACCTGGGGGACCGTCCGCTGCTTGATCGCCGCTGTCAGGTAGTCGATGTCGTGGGCGCAGGTGTCGAAGAACAGGTTGTCCGCCAGGTCGCGCTGGCCGACGTGGGGGTCGCTGCGCATGAAGCGGTCGAGGGCGCCGCCGCAGTGGCAGACGATCACCTTGAGCCGGGGGAAGCGGTCGAACACGTCGCTGTGCATGAAGAACTGCGTGGCGAGGTACTGCTCCAGCACGAACCCGAGCTGGTAGTTGTGCGGCACCACCGCCATGCGCCGGTCCTTCGTGTTCGTGCCGTGGACGATCAGCGGGATCTGCCCGTCCTCGCAACGCTCGTAGAGCGGGTACCAGTACGCCTCGTGCACCCCGGGCGTGGTCCGCTCCCCCTTCGGGTCGGGTGCCAGGTAGGCGGCGGCGAATCCCAGCTGGTCGACGCAGCGGTCGAGCTCGGCGAGCACGTGGGCGGTGTCGGGCGCGTCCGAGTCGATCGGGAGCTGGGCGGCGCCGACGAAGCGGTCGGGGTGGAAGCGCACCTGCTGTGCGATCGTCTCGTTGACGTGGTGCGTCCAGGCGCGGAACAGGTGCGGCTCCATCCAGCCCAGCTCCATGAACGGTCGCGGGCCGATCAGCTGGACGTCGATGTTGCGCTCGTCCAGGTACGCCACATGCCGTGCCGCCGCCTGGCGGTACTCCTCCTCGGAGGCACCGCCCCGTCCGCTCGACAGGGGGCTCGGCATCGCCGTGTTCGAGGCGAGGAGGAGGGCCAGATAGGCGTTGGCGGCTGCCGGCACCGATACGTGGCCGTGGACGTCGAGGACCTTGGTTGCACCGTACACGGGCGCTCCCTTTCGTTCGTGCGGACGGGACGGACGGGTGCCGGCCTCGTGGTGGTGCGGCGTCAGCTCCAGGCGGCGAAGGCCATCCCGCACCCGGTGCCCGCCGGCGAGCGGTAGCCGGCCACGTAGTCGACGAGCTCGAACCCGAGACCGCCGAGGGCCCCGCCAGCCACGATCCAGTTGAGGATCTCCGAGGTGCCCGTGCGCAGCAGCTTGCGCGGGATGGCGCCGAGCGACGCCCCGTCGTTGCGGGCGAGACCGTCCAGCACCTGGCGGTCGAGGTCCTCGAGCACGACGAAGTGCGACAGCCCGCCGCTCGCGACGACCGCCACCCGGTCGTCGCCCGGCCAGTCGGCGACGGCCCGGGCGATGGCCTCGCCGAGCGCGTAGGCGCGACCGGCCGACGGCACGTTCGGCGGGTAGTAGGTGTTGAGGAACACCGGCACGATCGGCGTCGAGCGCGCGAGGTCGAGGCGGCGCCGGGCGAAGGTGAAGGCGTGGCCGAGGCTGCGTCCCTCCGGCTGCTCGCTCAGCACGGTCACGTCGAAGCCGTCCCCGGTGATCGCCTCCGCCAGCGCCCGCGACCGGTCGGCCGCCACCGGGTACGGCTCGGGCGCCTCGGCGTGCGCGGCCCATGCCGCCGGGCGGATGTCCGCCGGCATCCGGGCCATGCGCTCCGGACCGGGCGGCAGGTCCCACAGCTCGTCGCCCAGGAACAGGCCGATCGCCGGGTTGCCGGTCGGGCCGAACATCTCCTGCTGGTCGTCGCCCACCACCACGACCACGTCGGGGTCGCACGCCGCGAGCCGCTTCGCCAGGAGGGCGATCGCCTGCTGGGCACGCTCGAACTTCGCGCTCCACACCGCCGGGGCCAGCTCGGCCTCGATGCCGGGAGGCGGACCGGCGGCGAGCAGCTCGTCGTAGCTGTACAGCTCGCCGTCGCCAGCGAGCAGGGCCGGGTTGGCCCGATCGCGGTCCGCGTGGCCGCTCCAGCCTTCCGCCGACGAGCTCACCTGCGGGGTGTGCGACGAAGCGATGCCGAGCACGATCTGCGCCACCGATGACCCCCATTCGCGCCCGGCGTGACAGGCCCCCGCCCGACGCTAACGGCCGCACCTGGAAGCGTCAACCCGCCCGGCCCCGCGGTCAGCCGCGGGCGAGCAGCCGGCGGCGGAGGGCGTCGAGGGCGGTGATGGTGCCGATCTCGCGTACCCGAGCCCGGCCGCCGACGAGCTCGAGCGCCCGGGCGGTCCCGGCCTCTCCCGGGAGGGCGATGCCGGCGAAGGCGGTTCCCGGTGGCTTGCCCTCCTGCGGCTCGGGCCCGGCGACGCCTGTGGTGGCGAGCCCGACGTCCGCCCCGAGCAGGCGCCGCACGCCCTCGGCCATGGCGGCTGCCGCCACCTCGCTCACGACGTCGCCGGCCGGGACCTCGAGCAGGCGGTGCTTCACCTCGGTGGCGTAGGCGACGACGCCGCCGGCGAACCACCGGCTCGCGCCGGGCACGGCGACGACGCGCGACGCGATGAGCCCGCCGGTGAACGACTCGGCCACGGCGAGGCGCAGGCCGGCGCCGACGAGCAGCTCGCCGATGGCGTGCTCCATCGTCTCGTCGTCCACCCCGAACACGGCCGGGCCGGTGAGCGCCCGCACCTGCGCCTCCTCGGCGTCGAGGGCGTCGAGCGCCGCCGCCTCGTCGGGCGCCTTGACGGTGAGGCGCACCTTGATGCCCTCGATGCCGCTCGCGAGGAAGGCCATCGTCGGCACCCCGGCGCCCACGGCCTCGAGCGCCTCGAGGCGCGGCGCCAGGATCTCGGCCAGGCGTGACTCGCCGAAGCCCCACGTGCGCAGCGTCCTCGAGCGGATCACCGACGTCTCGCCCGAGCGTCGCCGCAGCTCGGGAAGCACCACCCGCTCGACCATCTCCTTCATCTCGAACGGCACGCCCGGCACGGCGAACACGACCTTCTCGCCGACCGGGCAGACGAGACCGGGTGCCGTCCCGAGGCGCTGGGGGATGATGGTGGCTCCCTCGGGGACGTCGGCCTGGCGGAGGTTGTTGCGCGGCATCTCCCTGTTGCGGCCGGCGAACACGCTCTCGAGAAGGGCCAGCGCCTCCGGGTCGCGGCGCAGCGGCACGCCCATCACCTCGGCGAGGGCGTCCCGGGTCACGTCGTCGTGGGTCGGGCCGAGCCCGCCGCAGACGACGACGGCGTCGGCCCGCTCGAGCGCGGCCCGGAGCACGCCGACGATCCGGCCGACGTTGTCGCCGACCTTGACCTGGTGGGTCGAGTCGATGCCGGCGAGCGCCAGCTGCTCGCCGATCCAGGCGGAGTTGGTGTCGACGATCTGGCCGATCAGCAGCTCGGTGCCGACGGCGACGACCTCGGCGCGCATCGCCGGCTCAGGCGGCGTGCCGGTCGGCCACGCGCGCCGCCGGGCCGCCGTGGCCGTCGAGCACGCGCCGGCCGTCGAGCACGTACTCGACCCCGGTGGCGAGGGTGAGGGCGACGGCAAGGTAGAGCACGCCGAGGCCGAGGTCGTGCACGCCAGCGGTCAGCGGCCAGACGGCGGCGCCGACGGCCATGGTCTGCACGAGCGTCTTCACCTTGGCCGCCGGCCGGGCCGGGATCGAGACGCCGCGCCGGCCGGCATAGGTGCGGAAGGCGCTCATCGCCGCCTCACGCACGGCGATCACCGCCACGGCCCACCACGGGAACACCCGCAGCTCCGCGAGGGCGGCGAGGGCGGCGAGCACGAGCGCCTTGTCGGCGAGCGGGTCGAGGAAGGCGCCCGAGCGCGTCGTCCCGTGCCGCCGGGCGAGCGTCCCGTCGAGGCGGTCCGAGAAGGCGAGCACCACCCAGGCGCCCCACAGCAGCCACCCGTCCGGCCCGTACCGGGCCAGCAGCACCCCGTACGCCGGCGCGGCGAGGACCCGGACGAGGCTGAGGGCGTTCGCCGGGGTCGCGAGCGCCGAGGGCCCGAAGCGGGTGCCCGTCGCCTCGGTCATGCCACGGCCGCCCGGTCTGGCGAGCGGCCGCCGCCGGCCTGCTCGACCGGCTCGCCGACGAGGTCGACCCCCTCGCTCGCCACCAGCTCCACCTCGACCACGCTGCCTGCGGGGAGCCGCGACGGCACCCGGACCAGGCCGTCGATCTCGGGCGCCTCGCGGTGCGAGCGGGCACGACCGGGGGCGTCGACGAGGACGCGACAGCGCGTGCCGACGAGCCCGGCACGGCGCCGTGCGGTGATGGCGTCCTGGAGGGCCGCGCACTCCGCCATCCGTTCGGCGGCGAGCCCGGGGGCGACCTGGTCGCCGAGCGCCGCGGCGTGGGTCCCCTCCTCGCGCGAGAAGGTGAAGAACCCCGCCCAGTCGAGCTCGGCGGCGGCGAGGAAGGCGAGCAGCGCGTCGTGGTCCTCCTCGGTCTCGCCCGGGTAGCCGAGGATGAACGAGGACCGCAGCGCCGCCTCGGGCGCCAGCTGTCGGATCCGCTCGACCCGCTCCAGGAAGCGCCCGGCCCCGCCGGGTCGTCGCATCCGCTTGAGCAGTGCCGGGGCGACGTGCTGGAGCGACAGGTCGAAGTACGGCACGGCGCTGCCGGCGATCGTCTCGAGCAGGCGGTCGTCGAGCGACGACGGGTACAGGTACAGCAGGCGGACCCGGGGCACCAGCCCGGCGACCCGGCCGAACAGCTCGACGAGCTTGCGCCCTTCGCCGAGGTCACGCCCGTACGAGGCGAGGTCCTGGGCGACGAGCACCACCTCGATGACGCCGGCGCCGGCGAGCGACGCCACCTCCCCGAGCACCGCCGCCATCGGCCGCGACCGTTGCCGGCCGCGGAAGGACGGGATGGCGCAGAAGCCGCACCGCCGGTCGCACCCCTCGGCGACCTTCACGTAGGCCCACGGCGCACCCGGTGCCGGGCGGGCGAGCTCGAGCAGGTCCATCCCCCCGACTGGCGCCGCCGCGACCGCCCCGCGCCGCCGGAGCGCCACCGGCACGCCGTAGCCGGCGACCACCTCGACCTCGGGGAGCGCCGCCTTCAGCTCCTCGGGCGACCGGGCGGCCAGGCAGCCGGTCACGACGAGGCGCGCCCCAGGTGCGCGCCGCTCGTCGAGCTCGAGGATGGTCTCGATCGACTCGGCTCGGGCCGCCTCGATGAACCCGCAGGTGTTCACGACGACCACGTCTGCCTCGTCCGCCGAGCCGGCCGCCTCGAGGCCGTCCCCGGCGAGCGAGCCGGCGATCTTGTCCGAGTCGACCTGGTTCTTCGGGCAGCCCAGCGTCTCGATCCAGTAACGCCCGGCCACGCCGCCAGCGTAGCAACCGCCCCCGGGCCCCCCCGGCTCACCGCCCCGCCTAGGCGAGCTTGGCGGCGATGCTCCCGGCGTCGCGCAGCACGGTGCCGTCCGCCCCCGCAGACGACAGCCGCGTGGCCGGCCGCTCCACCGCCTCGGCGAGCAGGTCGGCGAGCAGGTCGGCGAAGGGGACCGCCGGGGCGACGAACAGGTGGCGACCGAGCGAGCCGGGGATCGTGTTGACCTCGTTCACGAACAGCTCGTCGCCGTCGCTCAGGAAGTCGATGCGGGCCACGCCCCGCACCCCGACGAGCGCCGCAGCGCTCGCCGCCGCCTCGCGCAGTCGGCCCTCGACCTTCGGGTCGATGGCGGCGGGGAGCTCGCGTGGTGCGGCCGCCATGCCCTGGCCGCCGACGTACTTGTCGCGGTAGTCGAGGATCTCCCCCGTCGTGGAGGACCGCAGGGGCCGCTCGACCGCCGACAGCTCGAGCTCGGGGTAGGTGCGCACGGCGATCTGCAGGTCGTACAGCTCCGGCCGGTACGGCTCGACGACGGCGCCGGCCCGAAGGTGCACGTTCGCCCCGAGCCGGGCGCGAGCGGTGTCCGGATCGGCGACGACCTCGATGCCGATCGACGAGCCCCCGTAGCGCGGCTTCACGATGAGCGGCCCGTCCGTCGCCAGCGGCGAGGTCGGCGTGAGCACCCGCCGCTCGAGCACCGGGAGGCCGCCGGTGGCGAACAGCGCGTAGGTGGCCAGCTTGTCCATCCCGAGCGCCGCCCCGAAGGGCCCGGGACCGGTGTAGGGCACGCCGGCCAGGTCGAGGCAGCCCTGCAGCGTGCCGTCCTCCCCGGGCCCGCCGTGGCAGCACACGAGGGCGGCCTCGAGCGTCACCGGCTCCTGCCGGCCCGACAGCCGGCCCCGGCGGGCGCGCACGAACCCGCCCTCGGGGCCGAGCGCCAGCTGCACCGGCTGGCTCCCCTCCGGTGGACCGCCGACGAAGGCCTTCGCCTCCGCCTCCGCCGGCACCTCGTGCCAGGAGCCGTCCTTCGCCCAGTACAGCGCCGTGACCGAGGTCGCCGCGCGGGCCAGCTCGCGCGCTGCCTGGAGGCCGGTGAGGATCGAGACGTCGTGCTCGGGAGACGGCCCTCCGAACAGCACTCCGACCTGCCCCGGCAACCTGCGCATCGACCCTCCCTGCCCGACCCCGACCGGTGCATGCTAGGCGGCGGCGCTGCGCCGACCGGGGACGGCCGACGGCCGACGGGTCAGGGGAAGTGGTCGGGAAGGTCGTTCTCGTACAGGACGGCGTCCCCCGGGCCGAGGGTGGCGCGCACCCACGCGACCGCCTCCTCGCGGCGGCGGACCACGCGTGCCTGCGCGGCCCCCTCACCGGCCGCCTGCGCCGCCGACAGGCCCTCGAGCAGCGCCCGGCGGTTGGTGCGGCCCACGACGACCACGTCGCTCGCCACCTCCCCCGCCGCCCGGCCGAAGGCGGCGTTCTCGCGCGCCTGCAGCGGGCCGAGCTCGATCATCCCGGGCGTCACCACCACCCGGCGACCGCCCCCGCCGGCGGCGGCGAGCGCCGCGAGGGCGACCCGGGCGCCGGCCGGGTTCGAGTTGAAGGTGTCGTCGAGCACCGCCACGCCACGCTCGCTGCGGCCGGCCTCGAGGCGGTTGTCGGCTCCGGGCAGGTCGGCGAGCCGATCGAGCACCGCCGCCGGGTCGACACCGAGGGCGAGCACCGCCCCGAGGGCGCAGGCGACGTTGGAGCGGGTCCCCGGGGTCACGCCTGCCGCCAGTGGCACCTCGCCGCTGCGCACCGAGCGCACCGTCACCGCCACGGTGCCCGCTGTGGTGCCCTCCTCGACGAGCACCTCGGCCCCGGCCCGGCCCGGCCCACCGGCCGAGCAGCGCACGACGGCGCGACCGTCCGCCTCCAGCCGGTCGGCGAGACCGGCAAGCCGCTCGTCGTCGACGTTGCAGACCACCACCTCGGCCCGCTCGGTGATCTCCGCCTTCGCCTCGAGGATGGCCTCGATCCGCCGGAACCGCTCGAGGTGCACCGGGCCGACCGCCGTGAGCACGGCGACCCGGGGGGGCATCCAGCTGCACAGCGCCCGGATCTCCCCCGGCCCGTAGGTCCCCATCTCCGCCACGAGCACCTCGGTGCCCGGCACGAGCAGCTCGTTGACCGTGCGGCTCAGCCCGCCGCGGTTGTTGAAGCTGCGCGGGCTGGCCAGCACCTGGAACCGGGCGTCCAGCAGGTGGGCGACGTAGCCCTTCGTCGTCGTCTTGCCGTACGAGCCGGTGATCGCCACCACGCTCGGCCGGACCCGCTGGAGGCGCGCACGCGCCCGCTCCACGTACCGGCCAGCCACCCGGTCCTCGACCGGCTCCAGGGCGAGCAGCCCGGCGTCGACCACGAGCGGGACGGCGGCGGCCAGGGTGGCGGCCGCCACGAGGCCGGCGCCCTCCCCCACCCCGAGCGCCACGGCGACGACCACGGTGGCGGCGAGCACGGCGGACGCCACCGCCAGCACGCCACAGCGCCGGGTCCAGCGCAGGCGGCCCGTCCGCCCGCGCAGGCCGAGGCCGAGCGGCCCGACCGCCACGGCGGCCGCCGTCACGAGCGCCGGCCAGCGCCAGGTGCCGGTCGCCGCCGCGCCGGCCACCCCGGCGACGCCCAACGCGGCATTCCCGGGCACCCGGCCCCACCAGCGCCAGGCGAAGCGCGTCACGCTGCCGGCCACGTAGTGCTCGCGCTGGGCGACCCGTAGCCAGCGCAGCCCTCCGAGGCCGGCGGCCGGCGCGAGGCAGGCGTAGCCGGCCGCGTCCAGCCCGTTCACGGCAGGTGCCGGGCGACGGCCGCCCGCAGGGCGCTCGGCGCCTCGAGCGGGGTGAGGTGGCCGACGCCCTCGAGCAGCTGGCAGGACGCCGAGGCGACGAGCGCGGCCGCCGCCTCGGCGACCGCCGGCGGTGTGGCGCGGTCGCCGGCGCCGACGATGAGCTCCACCGGGCACGAGAGGCGACCGAGGGGCTCCTCGTAGCGCTCGGCGAGGGTGCGGACGAGCACCTCGCGCATCACCCCGCGGGCGACCCGGTAGTCCTCGGAGCCGTGCCGCTCCCGGGCCGCCTCGAGCCGGCTGGCCGGGACGAGGTGGGCCCTGGCGAGCCGCCGCACGAGCCGGTAGGCGAGCGCCGGGTGTGGGGGCTGTCCGAGGCGCACCAAGGGCACCCCGGTCAGCACGAGCGCGCGGACGGCATCCGGGCGCCGGGCCGCCAGGTGCACGGCGACGCGGCCGCCGAAGGAGTGGCCGAGGACGACGACCGGACCGGACATCGCCTCGAGCACCGGCTCGAGGGCGGCGGCGTACTCGGGCGACCCCCACGCCGCCGGTGGCTCGGGGGACGCCCCGAACCCGGGCAGGTCGAGCGCCAGCGACGACACGGGACCGCCCGGGCCGACGAGCCCGGGGGCGAGCACGGGTGTGAAGTCGGCGTGCGTCCGGCGCCAGCCGTGCAGGGCCAGCACGGCAAGCGGGCCCTCGCCCGAGGTCTCGCCGAAGAGCCGGCCGGCGGCGTAGGCCCTCAGCACGGCGCCGACGATAACGCGCCCGCGCGCCGGCTCCGGGGACCGACCAGCGCCGGTGTAGGTTCGCCGTCCGTGGCGCTCCCCGGCGGCTGGCAGCATCTCCTCGCCGGCTGCGACCCGGTCCAGGTCGAGGCGATCACCTCCCCGGCTGCCCCGCTGCTCGTCGTGGCGGGCGCCGGGTCGGGCAAGACGCGGGTGCTGACCCGGCGCATCGCCTGGCGGATCGCCCAGGAGCAGGCCGTCGCCGGGCGTGTCCTCGCGCTCACCTTCACCCGCAAGGCGGCCGGGGAGCTGCGCGGCCGCCTCGCCGCCCTCGGCCTGCCGGCACCGGTCACCGCCGGCACCTTCCACGCCGTCGCCCTCGCCCAGCTCCGCCGGCGCGCCCTCGAGCAGGGCCGCCAACCGCCGGCGGTGCTCGACGCGAAGGGTCGCCTGCTCGGGCGCCTCCTCGCCGGCGGTGCCGGCAGTGCCGGCGGTGCCGGCGGTGCCGGCGGTGCGACGGGCAGGCGGGGGGGCCGCCGCCCGCCGCCGGCGGCGCCGCCCGCCCGGCACGAGCTCCTGTCGGTGCTCGCCGGCGAGATCGAGTGGGCCAAGGCCCGCTGCATCGCCCCGGACGGCTACCCGGCGGCTGCCACCGCCGCGGGGCGGGCGGTGCCGCTCGGGGTCGACGAGATCGCCGACCACTATGCGACCTACGAGCTCGAGCGGCGCCGCCGGGGCCTGCTCGACTTCGACGACCTCCTCTGGGAGCTCGTGCGCGCCCTCGAGACCGACGCCGCCTTCGCTGCGGCACAGCGCTGGCAGTTCGCCCACCTCTTCGTCGACGAGCTGCAGGACGCCACGACCCTGCAGCTGCGCCTCGTCGACGCCTGGCTGGGCGGGCGCGCCGACCTGTTCGCCGTCGGCGACCCGCGTCAGTCGGTGTACGCCTTCAACGGGGCCGACCCGGAGGCGATCACGGGCTTCGCCCGCCGCCACCCGGGCGCCACCGTGCTCGAGCTGGCCACCAACTACCGCTCCTCCCCCCAGGTCGTCTCGGTGGCGAGCGCCGCCCTCGGCGCCCCCGGCGACCAGCGCCTCGCGCGCTCCGGCCGGCCGGACGGCCAGCCACCGGAGGTGCGCGCCTGTCCCGACGAGCGCAGCGAGGCGCTGGCCGTGGCCTACTTCCTCCGGCGGGCTCGGCCACCGGGCCGGGCCTGGTCGTCGTGCGCCGTGCTCGCCCGCACGAACGCCCAGCTCGAACGCCTCGCCGAGGCGCTCACGGACGCCGGGATCCCGGTCGTGCGCGCCGGGGCAGGCGTGCTCGCCGACCACCCGGCGGTGCAGGCCACGCTCGAGGACCTGCCGGCAGCGCTGGCCGGGAACCGGCTCCTGTCGCTCGTGGCCGAACGTGTCGAGGAGGTGGGCCTGCGCCTCGCGCCACCGGGGAGCGGGGCGGTCGTCCCCGACGACGCCGCTGCCCTGCGGGCGCTCGCCTCGCTCGCCGAGGAGTACGTCGCCCTCGACCCGGCGCCGTCGGCGGTCGCCTTCCGCGCCTTCGTGCGGGCGAGCGCTGCCGACGGGCTGGACGCCCGCGGCCGCGACGGGGTGGAGCTCGTGACCTTCCACCGGGCGAAGGGGCTCGAGTGGGAGGTCGTCTGCGTCACCGGGCTCGAGCACGGGTTCGTGCCGATCGCCCACGCCCGTGACGACGACGCCCTCGCCGAGGAGCGCCGCCTCCTCTACGTCGCCCTCACCCGTGCCACCGACCGCCTCCACTGCTCGTGGGCGGCCGAGCGGACCTTCGGCGGGCGGCGCGTCCGGCGGGACCCTTCGCCCTGGCTGCCGGCGCTCGAGCGGGCCTGCCGCCACCTCGGCGAGCTGCCCGCCCGAGCAACGGTCGCCGCGGCGCTCGCCGAGAGCCGGGCGGCGCTCGCCGCGCCGGAGCAGCCGGGAGCCGCTCACGAGCCTCTACCTCGACCGAAGCCTTAGCCTCTCATCCCGGGTCGAAACCTCGACTAGAGGTTGACCCTTGCCATTCCTTCCGGGGTGTACCGTTCCCCGGCCACCGCCCCGGACGGGGTGAGGTCGTCGAGCTCGGCCAGGTCGTCGGGACGCAGCTCGACCTCGGCGGCGGCGGCGTTCTGCTCGAGGTAGGCGCGACGCTTGGTCCCCGGGATGGGGACGACGTCGGCGCCCTGGGCGAGCACCCAGGCGAGCGCGAGCTGGCCGGCCGTGACGCCCCGGGCCTCGGCGAGCTCACGGACCTTCCCGACGAGCGTCAGGTTGCGCGCGAAGTTGTCGCCGTCGAAGCGGGGCATCCGGCGGCGCCCGTCGCCCTCGCCGAGCTGGTCGGTGCTCGTGATGGCGCCCGTGAGGAAGCCGCGCCCGAGCGGGCTGTAGGCCACGAGCCCGATGCCGAGCTCGCGTAGCGTCGGCAGGAGCTCCGCCTCCGGGTCCCGGCTGAACAGCGAGTACTCGTTCTGCGAGGCTGCCATCGGGTGGACGGCGTGGGCGCGCCGGACCGTCGCCGGAGCCGCCTCGGAGATGCCGAGGTAGCGGGCCTTGCCGGCCGCCACCAGCTCGGACATCGCGCCCCAGGTCTCCTCGATCGGCACCGTGGTGTCGATCCGGTGCTGGTAGTAGAGGTCGACGTGGTCGACCCCGAGGCGGTGCAGGGAGGCGTCACAGGCACGGCGCACGTAGTCGGGCCGGCCGTTGATGCCGACGAAGCTGCCGTCCTCGCGCCGCTCCTGGCCGAACTTGGTGGCGAGCACCACCTCGTCGCGTCGTCCCTTGATCGCGTCACCGACCAGCCGCTCGTTGGTGAACGGGCCGTACATGTCGGCGGTGTCGAGGAACGTCACCCCGAGGTCGATCGCCCGCAGGAGCGTCGCCCTCGCCTCCGCCTCGTCGACCGGTCCGTAGGTCTGGCTCATCCCCATGCACCCGAGCCCGACCGCCGACACCGTGAGCCCCTGTCCGAGCGTGCGCTGCTCCATCGCGTCCTCCCTGCGTCTCCGAACCGGCCGCAACCTAGTGCCCCGTCCGCCCCTTGCCCGCGGCCGCGGCGGATGGGCGGCCGGCGGCGCCGTCACCGGCTGCCGGCGCCGTCGGGCGGCCGGCGCCGACGAGGTCGCGGTTGCGGATGAGCGCGAGCGAGGCGACCCCGGCGGCGGCGGCGAGCACGGCGCCGACGGCGAGGATCTCGTTCAGGCCCGCGGTGAACCCCGCCCGGACGAGGTGGACGACGGCGGGACGGAGCGCCGGGGGCACCGCCGCCAGCTGGGCGCCGAGCGCGCCGCCGTGGGCCGCTGCCTCGATCTGCCCGGCCGCGGGGCGCAGCCGGGGGAGCGCCGAGAGCCCCGCCGCGATCGTCGACCGCTCCTTCGTCGCAAGCAGCGACCCGAGGGCGGCGATGCCCGTGGCGATGCCCACCTGGCGAAGCGTGCTGTTGATCCCCGAGGCCATGCCGGCACGAGCCGGCTCGACCACCCCGACGGCCGTCGAGGCGAGCGGTGGGTTGACGATGCCCGTGCCGAGCCCCGCGACGAGGAAGCCCGGGATCAGGTGCGTCCAGCCCGAGCTGGCGCCGGTCCCGGTCATGAGGCCGAGCCCGGCGGCGCTCACGAGCAGGCCCGTCCCGACGAGGTACCGCAGCGGCACCCGCGCCGTCAGGCGGCCGGCGATCGCCGAGGTGGCGAGCACGCCGCCGGAGATGACGATGAGGCGGACGCCCGCCTGCAGGGCGTCGTAGCCGAGGATGTCCTGCAGGTAGAGCACGAGGTAGAGCAGCAGGGCGAACACCGACCCGGCGATCCCGAAGGCGGCGACGAGGCCGCCCACGAAGGTGGGCACCCGGAACAGCGAGAGATCGAACATCGGATGGGGGCGGTGCCGCTCGGCGAGCACGAAGCCGGCGAGGAGGAGGGCGGCGAGGGCGAAGCAGGCGAGCACCCCCGTGTCCGTCCAGGCGGTCTCGCTCGCCCGGATGAGGCCGTACACGAGCGAGCCGAGCGCAGCGGTGAACAGGACGAGGCCCACCACGTCTGCACCCTCGGCGCCGGCGGCGCGTGACTCGACCACCTGCGCCACCGCCACGACGACGGCCACCGCCCCGATCGGCACGTTGACGAAGAAGATCCAGCGCCAGCTGAGCGAGCTCGTGATGAGGCCGCCCGCCACCGGGCCGATGGCCACGGCGATGCCGGTGACCGCCCCCCAGGCAGCGAGGGCGACGCCGCGCTCACGACCGTGGAAGGCGTTGGCGAGCAGTGCAAGGGCGGTTGCGAACATGGCTGCCCCGCCGACGCCCTGGCCCCCCCGGGAGAGGATCAGGAACAGCGGGCTCGTGGCGAACCCGCACAGCAGCGACCCGGCGCTGAACAAGGCGACACCCGCCACGAACACGAGCCGCCGCCCGTAGCGGTCGGCGAGGCTTCCCGCGGTGAGGAGCAGCGCCGCGAGCGTGAGCGCGTAGGCGTCGACGACCCACTGCAGGTCCGAGAACGAGGCGTGGAGGCTCTGCTCGACCTGCGGCAGCGCCACGTTCACGATCGTGATGTCGAGCAGCAGCATGAACGTGCCGAGGCAGACGGCCACGAGGGTCCACCACCGCTTGTCCATGACGCTCCCTCCGCTCGAGCCGTGCCACCGGCGCCGTGCGCTCCACCCGTAGCGGGGGCCGGACACCGGCCGAGCCTAGGGATGGGGCACGGGGGCCGGTTCGGTGCGCGCCTCCGCCGGGCGCGACGGCGCGACGGCGCGGCGGGGGCCGGCCGGTACGATTGCCGGCAAGGTCGGCGGGCCGGGCCGCGCCACGGCGACGCCCTCGAGCCGCCAGGATGGAGCCAATGGCACGAGCCCGCATCTCGCTGTGGTGGGTGGTCCCGATCGCCGCGGTCGCGGTCGGCGGCGGGGTGGCGGCTGGCGTGGTGATCAGCCGGCGCCACAGCCCGCCCCGCTCGGCCCTCGCCGCTGCCCGGACCAGCACCTCGTCCTCGGCCCCCGCCGTACCGTCCGGCACGGCGGCCGGCAGCACCTCGCCCTCCCCCACCGCCGCCGGCAGGTCCCGCCGGGCGACGACGTCGCACCGCACCCACCACGTCAAGGTCGTCCCGCTGCGCGTGCTCACCTCGACGCCGGCCACGAAGGCCACCGCAGTGGCCGGCGACGCGCCGATCACCGTCGAGTTCTCGGCACCCCTCTCGTCGAGCGCACCGGTGCCGACGCTGTCGCCGTCCACGCCGGGCAGCTGGCGAGTCCACGGCTCGATGATGACGTTCACCCCGACCGTCCCGTTCATCCCGCTGTCGCAGGTCACCCTGACGGTGCCGGCGGGCGCGAAGGGCCCGCAGGGCAGCGCCGGGGGCCGCGTCGCCCAGGCCTACTCGGCCACGTTCCAGGTCCAGAACGGCTCGATCTTCCGGCTGGACCAGCTGCTCTCGGCGCTCGACTACTCGCCCCTCGCCTGGGCGCCGACCGGTCCGGCCATCGCGCCGACCGACCGGGCGGCCCAGATCCGGGCGATGTACCACGCCCCGCTCGGCACGTTCGCCTGGCGCCAGGCCGGCTGGCCTCCCAACCTGACGGCGCTGTGGCTGCCGGGCCAGTACAACGTCATGCTGCGCGGCCTCGTCATGTCGTTCCAGGCCGACCACGGGCTGACCCCGAACGGGTCGATGTCGGCAGGGCTGTGGAACGACCTGCTCGGGGCCGTGGCCCAGCACGACGTGAACACGGGCGGCTACAACTTCGCCCTCGCCTCCAAGGTGCTGCCGGAGTCCCTCACGGTGTGGCACGACGGGGCCGTCGTCCTGCATGCCCCGGCGAACACCGGGATCCCCGGCTACGCCACGACGAACGGGGTGTTCCCGGTGTACGAGCGGCTCCGCAACCAGGTGATGCACGGGACGAACCCGAACGGCACGCCGTACGCCGACCCGGTCCAGTACGTCGCCTACTTCTACGGCAGCGAGGCCGTCCACTACATCCCCCGGGCCAACTACGGCATCCCCCAGAGCCTCGGCTGCGTCGAGCTGTCGCTGTCGGACGCCGCCACCGCCTGGTCCTACCTCGCCTACGGCACCCTCGTCGACGTCGTCCCCTGACCGCGGCACCCGGCCGCCGGCCTCGTCGCGACCGGCGACCGACGCCTAGACTCGGCTCGTCGCCGGGTCCCGTCGGGGTGATGCCACGCCCATTGGGGGGCGCCGGCTCTGCGACGAAAGGACGAACCGACATGCCCACTCCCGTTCCCGCACCGCATGACAACGGCGTTGCCCCGCCGTACGCGCGCATCGCGACCGAGGAGGCGTTCATGACGCCCGAGGTCCACGCTGCGACGAGGCGTGCCATCGAGGATCACTCGATCGACGACCCGGGCTTCTACGTCCTCCAGGGCCACTACCTGACGAGCACGAGCGACCGGGCGACGAGCATCGCCCGCCGCCTGCAGGACCTGGGCGAGGAGCGCCTCGCCGACATGGATGCCACCGGGATCTCGATGCAGGTCCTCGGGCTCACCGCCCCGGGCGTGCAGATGTTCACGCCGGATCTCGCCGTGTCGCTGGCCGTGTCGACCAACGACCAGCTCGCGGCCGCGTGCCGCCGCCACCCGGACCGTTTCGCCGGGCTGGCGGCGATCGCGCCCCAGGCGCCGGCGAAGGCCGCTGCCGAGCTGTCCCGCGCGGTCAACGAGCTCGGCCTGAAGGGCGGGATCATCAGCTCCCACACGAACGGCGAGTACCTCGACGACCCGAAGTTCTGGGACATCTTCGAGGCGGCCCAGTCGCTCGGGGTGCCCATCTACATCCACCCGACCACGCCACCGGCGAACATGATCATGCCGTTCCTCGAGCGGGGCCTCGAGGGTGCCATCTACGGGTTCGCCGTCGAGACCAGCCTGCACATGCTCCGGCTCATCGTCGGCGGCGTGTTCGACCGGTTCCCCGACCTGCAGATCGTGGTCGGCCACCTCGGAGAGGGCCTGCCGTTCTGGCTCTACCGGCTCGACTACATGCACGCCGTGTCTGTCGCCGCCCACCGCTACGAGTCGATGCCGCCGCTCCAGCGGAAGGTGTCGGAGTACCTGCAGCAGAACTTCTACTACACGACGAGCGGTATGCCGTGGGAGCCGTCGATCATGCACACCCGTGCCGTGCTCGGCGCCGACCGGGTGATGTACGCGATGGACTACCCCTACGAGTTCGTGGCCGAAGAGGTCGCCCTCAGCGACGCCCTCCCCCTCGACGAGGGCGAGAAGCGCCAGTTCTTCCAGTCGATCGCCGAGAAGGTGTTCGGGCTCTAGGCGCCGTCAGGCCCTCCGGGTGCGCCCGGTGACGAGCTCGAGCACCTCGCCGCGCAGCGCGGCGAAGCGGGGGTCGGCGCGGGTCTCGATCTGGTCCCTCGGCTTCGGCAGGTCGATCTCGACGATCGCCTCGACCGTGGCCGGGGGCCGGGAGAGCGCCACGACACGATCCGCCAGGTAGACCGACTCGTCGACGTCGTGGGTGACGAACACGACGGTGACGTCCGGCATCGCTCCCTGGATCCGCAGCACGAGGTCCTCGAGCTCGAAGCGCGTCTGTGCGTCGACCGAGGCGAACGGCTCGTCCATGAACAGCAGCTCCGGCTGGTACGACAGCGCCCGGGCGATGGCCACGCGCTGCTGCATGCCGCCTGACAGCTGCCACGGGTAGCGCCGACCGACCTCGGGCAGGCCGACCGCCGCCAGCACCTGGGCGATGCGCTCGCCCCGTGCCTCCTTGCCCATGCTGCGTACCTTGAGCGCCAGCTCGAGGTTCTTCTCGACGGTGAACCACGGGAAGAGCGAGCGCGAGTAGTCCTGGAACACGACGCCGACGCCTTGCGGGACCGACCGGATCGGCTCGCCCTCGAAGCGCGCCTCGCCGCTCGTCGGGGCCATCAGCCCGGAGAGGCACCGCAGCAGCGTGGTCTTGCCGGCACCGCTCGGGCCGACGACGCACACGAGCTCACCCCTTGCCACCTCGAAGGTGACGTCCTCGATGGCGAGCCGCTCCCCCTCGCGCAGCGGGTAGGCCTTGCGGAGGTGCCGGACCTCGAGGACCGGAACGGCCTGGCCGCCCGCCACCTCGCCCGGGCGGTCGCGCGCCGGGGCGGTCGCCTCCCCCATCGGCTCCTCCTTGCTCACCGCGCCCTCGCCACCGAGCGCGCACCGTAGTACCAGCGGAGGGCCAGTCGCTCCGCCCCGACGAACAGCACGTTCAAGGCCGTGCCGACGATGGCCAGGACGAGGATGCCCGTCCACATGTCCGTGAAGGCGAAGTTGTTCTGCGCCTGGATGATGAAGTTGCCGATCCCGTTGGTGGCGCCGACCTCCTCGCTCACCACCATGAGGACGATCCCCACCTGCAGGCCGGCGCGGAGCCCGGCCACCATCTGGGGCGACGCGCCCGGCAGCACGACCGACCACAGGGTGCGCGGGTAGGACAGCCCGAGCGTGCGGGCCGTGTCGAGCTTCAGGGTGTCGGTGGCCCGCAGGCCGTCGACGGCGTTGAGGAGGATCGGCCAGAAGCAGCCGAAGGCGATGATGGCCGTGCTCATCGTGGCGCCGATCCCGAACAGGGCGAGCGCCGCCGGGATGAGGACGGGCGCGGGGAGGACGTACAGGAAGTAGACCACCGGCGACGTCGCCTCGCGCAGCAACGGCACCGCGTAGAGCACCGTCGCCACGGCGACGCCGGCGACCGCTGCGATGGCGTAGCCGATGGCGAGGTGCACGAGGCTCGGGTCGAGACCGGTCGACTCCCCCGAGAAGAGCCACAGCTGGTCGAAGCGGTGCAGGATGACCCGGAGCGGCGGGAAGTAGGGGGACCTGCTGTGGTCCGAGAGGACCCACCACAAGGCGACGAGTCCGGCGAACAGCCACAGGCTCCCGGCGAGGACGGCTACCCGGCGTAGCACTCCCGACCGTGTCAACGGGTCGCTCCGCGCAGGTTGCGCTGGCTCTCGTGCCAGTGCAGCACGCGCCGCTCGCCGAGCGTGAACATCCCGGTGAGGACGATGCCGAGGATGCCGGTGACGAGCACGAAGGCGTACATCAGCGGGAACATCGTCGGCCCGGCGTTCTCGGCCAGCAGGATGCGCTGGCCCAGGCCGGGTGCCCCGCCGATCAGCTCGGCGACGATCTCGAGGATGAGCGCCGTCGCCGCGCTGATCCGCAGGCCGGTGGCGATGAACGGTGCGGCGCTCGGCAGCACGACCACGAGGAAGCGGCGCAGCCCGCGCACCTGGAGGGTCGTCGCCGTGTCGGCGACGGTCGGGTCGAGGGCGCGCACCCCGTACACCACCTGGATCACGAGCGGGAAGAACACGGCGTAGCCGACGAGCGTCAGCTTCATCTGGAGATGCGTCCCGAGCACCACGATCGCGAGCGGCAGGATCGCGATCGACGGCACCGCCTTCAGGAACTCGATCACCGGTGCGGTGCTCCGGCTCGCCAGCCGCGACAGGCCGATCGCAGAGCCGACGAGGACGGCGGCGGTGCCGCCGAGGGCGAGGCCGAGCGCCCATCCCTCGACGGTCTGGCCGATGGTCGTCCAGAAGCCGGACGTGGTGAGCTGGTCACCGAGTGCCCGGAGGGTGCTCCACATCGTCGGGAAGCTCGCCCGGTTGAGCGCGCCGGTCGCCGTCAGCAGCTGCCACAGGCCGAGGGCGGCCAGGACGACCAGCACCTTCGCGCTCAGCGAGGCCGCCCGCCGGCCGGGACGCCACGACGTCACCGCGCGTGGCGTGCCCGGCGCGGCGCGGGACCCGGCCCCGAGCTGCACGGCATCAGGTGCCCGGGAGGATGAGGACGTCCGGCTTCGGCGCCTGGGCGGCCTGGATGAACCCGAAGCGCTCCATGAGGTGCTCCGTCTTCACGACCGAGCTGGGCAGGATCTGCGGGTCCCAGTTGGTCCCGAGCTTGAACCCGAGCGCCTGCTGCACGCTCGTCGCCAGCCCCGCCGACACGAGGGTGGCGGCGGCCGCCTTGGCGTGCGTCTTCGCGTACGCCACCGACTCGGTCATCGCCGTCTGGAACTCGTGGGCGAGCTTCAGGTGGTGGTTGACCCAGCTGTCCGTGGCGGCGAAGCACGTGGTGGACTGGTTCGCCATGATCGCCACGTTGGGGTGGCCGATCACCTTGGCGCCCTCGGCCACGGCCGTCTGGGCGAACGGCGAGGTGGCGACCGCGGCCTGCACGGTCCCCTGGGCGAGCGCCTGGGGCATCTGGGCGAAGCCCATCGTCACGTAGTGGATCTGGCCCGGGTTGCCCCCCGCCTCGTACACCATCTCGTCGGTGGTCATCGAGTTGAGCGACGCCGTCTGCACGGTGGCCACGGTCTTCCCGACGAGGTCCTTCACCGAGCTGATCCCGCTCTTCGGGTTGGCCAGGATCATCGTGCCGTCTTGGGACGTGTTGGCGCTCTGGTTGCCCTCGACGTTGGAGACGCACTTGATGTCGGTGCCGTGCGCCGTCGCCGAGATGACCTCCACGATGGCGGAGAAGCCGAGCTGGTACTCGCCGCTCTCCATGCCGGCAATGACGACGCCCGGGTTGGCGGCGGTGCTCAGGTTGAGCTTGAGGCCCTGCTTGGCAAAGAAGCCCTGCTTCATGCCGAGGAACAGCGCCGCGTCGTTGGCGAAGGGCACGTAGCTCAGGTTGAGCGTGGTGAGCGATCGGTGGGCGACGGCCCGTCGCGGGCTCGCCGCACCGGCCATCCCCGCAGCGGCGCCTGCGACGGCCAGCGATGCTGCCAGGCCGCCGGCGACCCTGGACGTCCAGTTGCGCATCGGTGTTCCCCCCTCTGGATTGTCGCCGTGGGCGCCCCCGAGGCCACGCCGATCCGGCTGCGCGACGTTCTAGCACCGTCGCGGCACGTGTGACAACGCGCCGTTCGGTAAGGCGCGTCGTTGCGTACAAGGATTCCCTCATGCGCAACAGGGCGGCGTCGTCGGCCGAGCGCCTAGCATCGCGCGTCCGGGCCGCGCGGGAAAGGGAGGCGCCATGGATGGTGGCGGTGTCGGGGCGGTCGCCGACCGTCTGCGCGCCCGGCTCGGCCCGGAGGTGCTCGTGCGCGACCCGGTCGAGCTCGCCACCTACGAGTGCGACGGGCTCGGTCACCTCCGGGCCCAGCCCGGGCTGGTGGTGCTGGCGCGCGACCGGACGGACGTGGCGGCGGCGGTCACCGAGTGCGCCCGCGCCGGGGTGCCGTTCGTCGCCCGGGGCGCCGGCACCGGGCTGTCGGGCGGGGCCCTGCCGCGTGCCGACGGGGTGCTCATCGTGCTCGCCAAGCTGCGCCGGGTCGTCGAGATCGACCTCGACAGCGAGCGGGCCGTGCTCGAGCCGGGGGTCGCCAACCTGGCGATCACCCAGGCGGTGGCGGCGGACGGCTACCGCTACGCCCCGGACCCGTCCAGCCAGCAGGTGTGCTCGATCGGCGGCAACGTCGCCGAGAATTCCGGCGGGGCCCACTGCCTGAAGCACGGGTTCACGGCCAACCATGTCACCGGCCTCGAGATCGTCACGCCGGACGGCGGCACCGTCCGGCTCGGCGGCAAGGCGGTCGACCCGCCCGGCTACGACCTGCTCGGGGCGTTCGTCGGCTCGGAGGGGACGCTCGGGATCGCCACCGAGGTGACCGTGCGGCTGGTGCGCTCCCCCGAGGCGGTCCAGACGGTGCTCGCCGGCTTCGCCGACACCGACGCCGCCGGCCGGGCGGTCGCGGCGATCGTGGCCGACGGCCTGCTGCCGGCGGCGATCGAGATGATGGACGCGCTCGCCGTCACCGCCGCCGAGGCGGCCGTCGCCTGCGGGTACCCGAGCGGGGCCGGGGCCGTGCTCATCGTGGAGGTCGACGGCCCGGCCGGTGAGGTGGCCGCCGACGTGGCCGAGGTGGAGTCCCACTGCCTGGCGGCCGGCGCATTCGAGCTGCGCCGCGCCGAGCGCGAAGCGGACCGCGCCCAGGTCTGGAAGGGCCGGAAGTCGGCCTTCGCCGCCGTCGGGCGCATCAGCCCGGACTATCTCGTCCAGGACGGCGTGGTGCCGCGCACGGCCCTGCCCGAGGTGCTGGCCGGGATCACCCGGCTCGGTGCCGAGCACGGCATCCGGGTGGCCAACGTGTTCCACGCCGGCGACGGCAACCTGCACCCGCTCGTCCTCTTCGACGCCGACCGCCCCGGCGAGCTGGAGGCCGCCGAGGAGGTGTCGCACCAGATCCTCGCGTTGTGCCTGGCCCACGGCGGGTCGATCACCGGTGAGCACGGTGTCGGGGTCGACAAGGCGACGGCGATGCCCTCCATGTTCAGCGCCGACGACCTCGACACGATGCAGATGCTGCGCTGTGCCTTCGATCCCGACCAGGTGTGCAACCCGGGCAAGATCTTCCCGACCCCCCGGCTCTGCGGCGAGGCGCCCGGCCGGCGCCGCGGGGTCCACCCGCTCGTCGAGCAGGGTCTCGCCGAGCTCTACTGAGGATGGGACCCTCGACGACGCCGGGTGACCGGCGAGGCGGCTGATGGACGTCCTCGACGCCCTCGCCGCCGCCTGCCCGGCCGGCGGTGCCCGTCGGGCGGAGCCCGGCGACGCCGTCGACGGCGTCGTGCCGCGCGTCGTCGCCCGCCCGGCCGGCATCCCGGAGCTGTCCTCGGTGCTGTCGGCGGCGGCCGACGCCGGCCTTGCCGTCGTGGCGAGGGGCAACGGGACGAAGCTCGACTGGGGGCTCCCGCCGACGACGCTCGACCTCGTCGTCGACACGACGGCGATGGCCGGGGTGGTCGAGCACACCTCGGGCGACCTCGTCCTCCGGGCGCTCGCCGGCACGACCCTCGCCGAGGTCCAGTCGCTCCTCGCCTCCCACCGGCAGTGGCTACCGCTCGACGAGGTCGTCCCCGGGTCGACCCTCGGCGGCGTCGTCGCCACCGCCCTGTCCGGGCCGGGGCGACACACCTACGGCGGCGTGCGCGACCTGCTCATCGGCGTCACGGCGGTGCGGGCCGACGGCGTCGTGGCACATGCCGGCGGCAGGGTCGTGAAGAACGTCGCCGGCTACGACCTCGCCAAGCTGTTCACCGGCTCCTACGGCACCCTGGCGGTCCTCGGCGAGCTCGTGTTCCGGCTTCGCCCGCTCCCGGTGGCCCGCCGCTTCGTCCAGCACGTCGTGCCGCCGGCCGAGCTGTCGGCGGCGCTGGGTGCGCTCCGCCGCGCCCCCGCGGCGCCGACGGCGTTGGAGCTCGCCCGGCGCGGGGACGGGCCGTACGTGCTCACCGTGCTCCTCGAGGGGCGTCCGGGGCCGCTCGAGGCGCGCGCCGCCGAGCTGGCCGGCCAGCTCGGGCGTCCCGAGCGCTCCGACGAGGTGGCCCCGCCGACCTGGGGGGCGCTGCCCGGTGCCTGCACCCTCAAGGTGACCGCCCCGCTCGCTGCCCTCCCCGGCCTGCTCGACGTCGCCGGGCGGGCCGCCGTGGCCGCCGGCGTGGCTGCCGACCTGCGCGCCCATCCCGGCGTCGGCACCTGCCTGGTCGGCCTCCCCGACGACGTCGTGGCGGTCGGCGAGGTGCTCGGCGCGCTGCGCCGCTTCCTCGGCGGCACCGGGTGGGCGACGGTGCTGCGCGGCCCGCGTGAGGTGCGGTCGACGCTGGACGTGTTCGGGCCGACCCCGGGGCTCGCGCTGATGGCGCGGGTGAAGGCGCAGCTCGACCCCGACGGGCGGCTCGCCCCGGGGCGGTTCGTGGTGGCGGCGTGACCGGCCTCGACGGCCACCGTCCGCCGAGCCGCGCCCTCGTCGACGAGTGCGTCCACTGCGGCTTCTGCCTGCCGAGCTGCCCCACCTACGTACTGTGGGGCGAGGAGGCCGACTCGCCGCGCGGGCGCATCCACCTGATGGGACAGGTGCTCGACGGCGCCGCCCTCGAAGGGCCGGTGGCGAAGCACCTCGACCGGTGCCTGTCGTGCCTGGCCTGCGTCACGGCCTGCCCGTCCGGTGTCCGCTACGACGAGCTCGTCGAGGCGACCCGGGCGCAGATCGAGCGCAACGTCGCCCGCCCGCTCGGCGAGCGGGCGCTGCGGGCGGCAATCTTCGCCCTGTTCCCCCACCCCCGACGGCTGCGCGGCGCCCGCCGGGCGGTCGCCGCCGCCGAGCGCACCGGCCTTCTCGGCCTCGCCCGCCGGCCGGCGGTCGCCCGGCACCTCCCGGGCCGGCTCCGCAGCCTCGTGGCGCTCGCGCCGCCGGTCCGGCCGGTCGAGGCCGTCCCGGCCCGGCTCCCCGCCTCCGGCGAGCGCCGCGCCACGGTCGGCCTCCTGACCGGTTGTGTCCAGGACGCCTTCTTCTCGCACGTCAACGCCGCCACTGCCCGCGTCCTCCAGGCGGAGGGCTACGAGGTGGTCACCCCGCCGGGCCAGCCGTGCTGCGGCGCCCTGGCGGGCCACGTCGGGCGCGAGGACGAGGCCAAGGCGGCGGCACGGGCGACCATCGACTGCTTCGCGCGGGCCGGCGTGGACCGCGTGGTCGTCAACGCGGCGGGCTGCGGCTCGGCGATGAAGGCGTACGGCCGGCTGCTCGCCGACGAGCCGGGCGACGCCGACCGTGCGGCCCGCTTCGCCGCCGCCACCGTCGACCTCGCCGAGCTGCTGGCGGCGACCCCGCCGAGAGCCGTGCGCCACCCGCTCCCCGGCGTCGTCGCCTACCACGACGCCTGCCACGCCGCCCACGCCCAGGGCATCCACGCCGAGCCGCGGGCGCTGCTCGCCGCCATCCCCGGCCTCGAGGTGCGGGAGATCCCCGGCGGTTCGCTGTGCTGCGGGTCCGCCGGCGTCTACAACCTGCTCGAGCCCGAACCGGCGCGCCAGCTCGGCGAGCGCAAGGCTGCTGCCGTGCGCGCCACGGGGGCGGCGACGGTCGTGACGTCCAACCCGGGCTGCCTGCTCCAGCTGACGGCGGCGGCCCGGGAGGCCGGAACGCCGCTCGTGGGGTTGCACCTCGCCGAGGTGCTCGACGCCTCGCTGCGCGGCGACCGGCTGCCGGGGGGCGGCGACCGGCTGCCGGGGGGCGGCGACCGGCTGCCGGGGGGCGGCGACCGCCGCTAACGGCCCGGTGCCGACCCCGAGGCGTCGGTCTCGATGGGCCGACCGGTCACCGGGTGGACGTAGTGGAACGGCACGGTGGTCGTCACCGGCCACAGCTGGAACGGCTCGTCGACGAGCTCGTCCGGCCCTTGTGGGTCCTCCGGGTAGGTCACCGAGGCGTTGTCGACGTAGCTCGGCGGCGTGTATGCCCAACCCTTATTGAACTCGCCGTGCCAGAACGCGCGGTAGTAGAGGAGCTTGAGCTTCCAGACGTCGCCGTCGCGGACGTACTCGTTCTCGTAGATGCCCCCCTCGAACCACTGGCGGGGGTTGCCGATGAGCTCGTGGCGGCCCGCCTGCATCACCGACCGGAAGCGCCCCTTTGCGTGCCGGCGGTCGTCGTCGACATGGACGATCCCCTGGAGCTGGGGGTGATCGAGCAGCTGGCCGTACATCGGGCCGTTCTTGCCGTTGGCGAACCGCTCCCGGAACCGTCCGCAGTAGAGGCGGGCGGCACCGGCCTTGCCCTTGTACCGGCCGCCGAGGAACACGACCTCGCCGTCGTCGGCGAACAGGTCGACCGCCTCGTCGTAGAGGCACTTGTCGATGAAGTAGCCGTAGGCGTACTGCAGGTCGCGGATGGCGTTGACGTCCTCCATCACGGCAAGCCGGTGCGACAGGCCGGCCACCTCGTCGCGCAGCGCAGCCACCTCGGCTGCCGTCCCGGTCCCGTCGGTCATCGTCCGCCTCCTCCTGTCCCTGGCGCAGCTCCGGAGCGGCTCCGCCCGTCGAGCACCGCCCGATCGACCCAATTGCCGTGCAGCCCGTAGCGCAGCCGGAACGGTAGCGCCACCGTGGCCAGCGGACCGGCCGCCACGTCTCGTGCGTCGAGCACCACGAGGTCGCTGCGGACCTCGTCGAGCCGCCCGACGACGACGAGCAGGTAGCCGTCGCCCTCGGGGGCATCGGGGGCGCGGGGGACGAAGCACGGCTCTTGTGGCGTGCTGCGCGGCCCGGGGCTGTAGGCGTCGACGCGTCCGGACTCGGGATCGACGGCGGCGACGATGCGGTAGGCGCCCGTCGGGGGCCCGAAGCGGCTGTCCCCGGGAACGTCGGTGAGCGCCATGGCGCCGAAGCGGTAGGGGCGCGTGGCGAACCGGTCGTCCATCCTCGGGAACTCCCCCGGCGCCTCGAGGAGGCGCCGCTCGCCGATCCCCGGGGCCCCCTCGGTGTCGACCGTCCAGCGCGACAGGTAGGCCGAGGTGGCGAGCGGGTCGAACGGCTTGCCGGAGAGGTCGGGGAAGAACGGGAAGGCGCTGGTCCGGCCGACCGGCGTGTCGACGTGGACGTGGCGGCCGTCGTCGAAGGCGTTCATGATGTGGCTCGCGAACCGGTTGCTCGCCCGGTGCCACACCACCTCGTCGCCGCCCCCCTTTCGCGGCAGCACGCCGAGGTAGATCTCGCGCTCGGGGTCCCAGGCGAAGGCGGCGCCACCGGCGCGCAGGCGGTCGAGGTCCATCACGAGCGGGATGATCGGGAACACGACGAAGTGCTCGCTCACGGCGAAGTCGTGGATCATCGCCGGGTACGGCACCTGGAACCACGCCTCGTGGACCACCTTGCCGGTGGCGTCCGCCTCGTAGTAGGCGACGTCCGGCGTCGCCTCGCCCGTGGCGGCGTAGCCGAAGAAGACGAGCTCGCCGGTGACCGGGTCGACCTTCGGGTGCGCCGTCGCCGTGACGCTCGTCAGGGCGCCGCCCCAGTCGAACGGGCCGATCGTGTCGAGGGTCTCCGGGTCGAGCTCGATCGGCGGGCTGTCCTCCTTCGCCGCGAGGAGGCGGCCACCGTGGAAGTAGACGTTGGTGTTGGCGAGACCACGCACCATCCCGGCCACGCTCGGGTCGTCGGTGAACGGGTTGCGGTAGGACCCGAACAGCGCCCGCCGGGCGGCCCGCTCGGCGACGAAGCGAGGTGTGCGCACGTAGCGCGACCGGAAGTCGACGTGGCCGTCCTCGAAGCGGAAGCTCGTCACCATGCCGTCCCAGTTGAACGGCATGTCGTCGCCGGCCTTCGCCGGGTACTGCGGGTCGAGCTGGACCCGGTAGAAGGTGCCGTCGAGCTGGCGGGGCACCTCCCCCTGGACGACCTCGACGTCGTAGAGGTCCCCCTCGAACCGCATCGGGCGGTTGAAGCCGGCGAACACCGGGGCGTCGGGGAACCGGACCATCCGGCGAAGCTAACCGCGCCTTGGAACCCTGTCATTGGCGCCGCCGACGAAAAGTCCCGGCCCGTCTGGGTCAGCCGTACAAGGGACCACCGGTCCCGGCCTGCACGGGCGCGCCGTCCGGGCTACCCGGCGCGCCGCGGGGGCCGCTCAGCCGCGCCCGTCGAGCCCCAGGTTGGCGGCGAGGTCCAGTGCGGCGTGCAGCTCGAGGGCGTCCGCCCCGACCGGGCGCCCGAGCAGCTGCTCGATCCGGCGCAACCGGTACACCACGGTGTTGCGGTGCAGGTACAGCCGGGCGGCCGTGCGCACCAGGCTCTGCTCGCACTCGTAGTAGGCGCGCAGCGTCGCCCGGAGCTCGGCGGTGGCCGGTTGGGGCCCGGCCAGCTCGCCGAGCTCGTCGTGCACGAAGCGGCGGGCCCGCTCGACGTCACCGGCGAGCAGGGCGGCAAGGCGGACGCGCTGGAAGGTGACGACGCGCCGGCCAGGCGGCTGGAGCGCGGCGATGTGCAGCGCGTCGCGCGCGTCGGCCAGGCTCTGGCAGAACCCGTCCCGCCCCTGACGCGGCCGTCCGACCCCGACGGCCGTCTGCGCCCCGTTGCCGGCGAGGCACGCCGTCAGGACCTCGAGCTGCTCGTCGCCGAACGGCCGCGGCGCGCTCAGCCATGCCCATGCCTCGTGGTCGTCGCCCGGGACGACGAGGTGGGTGAACACCTGCACCGCGGCCGCCAGCTCGTCGAGCAGCGGCAGCGACGATCCTGCTCGGCCCTGCAGCCGCTCGAGCTGGTCGCCGCAGCCGGCGAGGGCGATCGCCACGTGGTGCTGCCCGAGCGGCAACCCGAGCACCTCGTCCGCGTCGTCGGCCGCCCCGCCGGCGAGCAGCCGGACGACCGTCGCGCGGCGGGCGCTCAGGGTGCAGCCGATCAGCCGCTGGCGCTCGGAGAGGTACTCCACCATCACGGCGTCGACGGTGTCGTCGAAGAAGCGGGTGAGCACCTCGACGAGGCGCCGCACGCACCCGGCCCGCTCGGCCGGCGGCAGCCGGTCCTCGGCGAGGTCGAGCAGCACCTCGGTCCAGTGGCGGTGCACGATCCGCAGGCCGCGGACGATGTCGCGCAGCGGGAACTGGCGCCGCGCCGTGTCGCGCACCACCGTCAGCTGGTCGTTCGTGAGCGCGAACGTGGCCTGCTTGCCTTGGAGCACCTCGACCAGGCTGCGCGACGAGGTGGTGATGGCGCGCTGGAGCGCCCCGAGGGAGATGACACGGTGCTCTGCCGTCATGTCGGCCAGCACCAGCCGGTAGCTCTCCTCGCTCAGCGACCGAGCCCACTCGAACAGGTCCTGGCCAGCCATCTCGGCCGTGACGATCGCTGCTGGCATCCCCCGCCCCCCGAACGGCCGCTGCGCACCGCGCCCCCGCACGGCCACCTCTCGCACCCGAATCTATCCAGCCGGACGGCGCGACCGCGTCGGGTCGCACGTCCGGCCCCACGGGCGCGACCGGACCTACTGGTAGATCTGGACGCTGCTCACCAGCATGTCGCTGCTCGAACCGGTCGAGCCGTCGACCGTCGTGTGCCAGGCGGACGTCGAGCTGTTGGCGATGCCGTTGTTCAGGATCAGCTCCATCGGCTCGTTCGGGATCGTGAACTGGGCGCTCGTCACCTGCGCGACCTGGCGACCGTCGAAGTACCAGGTGATCGACTGGCCGGGGACCCAGTCGAGCCCGTAGGTGTGGTAGCCGTCGGCGAGGTTGACACCCGTCTGGACGGCGCTCCCCCACTGGGTCGTGTTGTTCATGTGGACGTGGAACGCGTAGGTGCCCGACGCCGCCCCGGGGTAGGTGGACCCGCCCTCGAACAGGTCGATCTCGAAGTTGTCCGTCGAGGTATTGGCACCCGGTCCCGGCAGCATCCAGATCGCCGGCCAGTTGCCGTTCGCCGTCGGCATCTTGGCCCGCACCTGCACGTAGCCGCCGTCGAACTGGAAGTGCCCGTAGGTGGTCACCACACCGGAGGTCCAGCCGAAGCCGGGCTGGCTGGATCCGGCCGAGGCGTGCAGGTCGAGGCCACCCGGCCCCACCGAGACGGCGCTCGGCAGGTCGTAGTCGAGATAGGTGCTGCCGAGCGACGACCCGCCCCCGGCGGCGTTCCACGGACTCCCGCCGGCGGCGCGCGACGTCATGAAATTCGTCCACTTGGATCCATCGAGCGCCCCGCTCGAGAACGTGTCGTTGAACACGAGCTGGCTGCTGGTGAAGCCGGCGGGCGCCGCCGGCTCGCCGCCCGCCGTGCCTGCGTTCCCCCCGAGGCTGCCCGCCGTGCCGACGCTCCCGCCCGCCGCGCTCCCGCCGCCTGCGCTGCCGCCGCCTGCGCTAACGCCGGCCGCGCCGCCACTCGAGGCCGCCCCGCCCGCATCCGCGCCGCCCGCACCCCCGCCGCCCGCCGTGCTCGAGCCGGTCTGCGTCGCCGCCGCGGGTCCGGTGGCCGGTGCGGCCGCGGCGGAGCCGGTTGGCACCGTCGACGAGGCGTTGCCGGGCGCGGGCGAG
>JAKBAA010000078.1 GCA_021809425.1 Actinomycetes bacterium
CCCCCGGCAGGCCGCCAGAGCGGCGTTGCGGGCGCGGCCGAAGTCGCCGTCCCAGTAGCCCTCGAGCACGGCGGCGCCGGCGCGGCGGGCCAGCTCGACGGTGCCGTCGGTCGAGCCGGTGTCGTAGACGACGAGCTCGTCGGCGAGCGCGGCAGCCGCCGCCAGGCTGCCGGCGAGCTGCTCTTCCTCGTCCTTCACGATGAGGCAGGCCGACACGAGCGGCCACCGGCCGCGCTCGGCTATGGGGGGGCCGCCAGGGTGGTGGACGTAGGCGTCCTCGGCGACGAGCAGGCGCCGGTCGCGCTCGACGACGTCGGCGACGGCTGCGGCGAGGCCCGTCCCGGCGGCGAGGGCGGCGAGCCCACCGGCTGCCTCGAGGTGGTCGCGACGCAGCAGGACGGCCGGCCCGCCGAGGTGGGCAACTGCCGTGGCGCCGGTGCCACCTGCCCCGGCGCGAAGGAAGGCGCGGCGCGCACCGACGTCGCCGGGCTGGTAGGGGACCCCGACGTAGAGCTCCGGGCCGTCTGCCACGTTCGAGCGCGCCCCGACGGCACCGACCTCGGCGTCGGCGGCGTGGGCGACGAGCGCACCGACGAGCCCGTCGCGTGGCTGCACGCGGTCGTCGAGCACGAGGACGAGCGGGTGGAGCGCCGGGACGCTCGCCGGGCGGACGAGGTCCGGCCTGCCGCCGTGGTGGCGCCAGGCGGCGCCCGACGCGCCGTCGGCGCGCGGGCCGAGCAGGACGACGTCGTCGCCGCGGCGCAGCTCGGGGAGGAGCCGCCCCACGAGGTCGCGCGAGCGGCGCTTGTCGCCGCCGCCGAGCACGGCGACGGTGACGGCAGGGCGGCGTGGTTCGGCGCGCACAGGGCTCCTTCTCGTCGGATGCGGTGGCGGCGGTGCGCCGCAACCCTTACGGACGTCGGGAGAAATCGTTAAAGTCGCCGCGCTCGCCGGCCGATAGAGGACGTGGCTCCGGAACCGGCGCCCTGGGCGAAGCGCCCAGCCGAAGCACCGATCCGCACGGAAGCGGCTCGGACGCACGAAAGCGAGGAAACGGATGTCTTCTCTCGTCGTGGACACGAACCTGTCGGCACTCGCGGCGAACAACGCCCTGAACACGACCGACAGCGCCATGACGAAGGCGATCCAGCAGCTGTCGACCGGTCTGGCTGTCCAGACCGCCGCCGACGGCCCTGCCGCCTATGTCCAGTCCCAGGCGCTCCAGTCCCAGGCCAACGGCTACCAGGCCGCTATCTCCAACGCCCAGGACGGCGTCTCGCTCGTCCAGACGGCGTCGGGTGCTCTCAACCAGATCTCGAGCATCCTGCAGACCATGAACCAGCTCGCCCTGAACTCGGCGAACAGCGCGACACAGGACACGACGTCCCTCGCCGCGAACCAGCAGGAGTTCTCGGCGCTGCAGAACGACATCAACCAGATCGCCTCCCAGACCAGCTACGGCACCACGAGCCTCCTGGATGGCTCGTTCTCGAACCAGACGCTCCAGGTCGGTGCCTTTGCCGGCCAGACCATCGAGCTCAGCATCAGCTCCGCTGCGGCGAGCGCGCTCGGTGTCGGCACGAGCAGCATCGGCGTGGACAGCGCCGCCTCGGCGCAGGCGGCGATCTCGGCGGTGCAGGCGGCCATCAGCTCGGTCGACTCGATCGAGGCGGGCGTCGGCGCCATCCAGAACGAGCTGCAGGCCGTCGCCGCCAACCTGACGGTGGGCCAGCAGAACCTGACGGCGGCGAACAGCCAGCTCGTCGACGTCAACATGGCACAGGTGATGACCTCGTTCTCGACGGACCAGATCCTGATGCAGACGGGCACGGCGATGCTCGCCCAGGCCCAGCAGGCTCCATCGCTGATCCTGAAGCTGATCTAGCCAACCGGCGTCGCCCGGGCGTCCCCCCCGCCGGGGGCGCCCGGGTGAAGCGCGGGCGCCGGCCGCGACGACCGGCCGGCGCCCGGTAGCGGCGCCGGGCGCGCCGATGCTGTTCCCACGGGAGGACGAGTGACCACCTCGACAACGTCGACGACCGCCTCGCCGCTGGTCGTGAACGGCCTGATCTCCGGCATCAACACCCAGGCGGTGATCCAGGCGCTGCTGCAGAGCTACCAGCTGCCGATCAACAACCTGCAGAGCGAGCAGTCGACCCTCAACTCGAAGGCGAGCGACTACCAGACGCTCAACACCGACTTGCAGTCGCTGATGACGGCAGCCAACGCGCTCAACACGTCGAGCCAGTGGAACCTCGCCTCGGCGACCACCTCCAACGGCGCGGTCGCCACCGCCACCTCGTCGCCGGGTGCGGCGACCGGGAGCCTCAGCTTCGCCGTCAGCCAGCTCGCGCAAGCCAACCTGCTGGCGTCGACCGGCGGGGTGAGCTCGACCGGGACGGTGGTGACGTCGAGCCCGTCGCTGCTGCTCGCGACCGGGGGGGAAGCACTCGGCTTTGCCGGCCTGTCCGCCGGCAGCGGGCTGGCCCTCGGCGCGCACAGCCTGAAGGTGACCCAGTCCTCGGCGGCGGCGAGCGTCACCGGGACGGCGGTCACCACGCCGGTCACGATCAACTCGTTGAACGATACGCTCGTGCTGAGCGTGAACGGGTCGCCGGTGAGCCTGACCCTGGCGAGCGGCACGTACAACTCGGCCAGCGCGCTCGCGGGGGCGATCAACACGGCCGCCTCGGGGGCCGGCGTCGGCGTGAGCGCCGCCGCCACCTCGTCGGGGGCGCTGCAGCTCTCCACGACCGAGCAGGGGAGCGCCGCCACCCTGTCGGTCAGCACCACCAACGCCGCGCTCGGGCTCACTGCGGGCCAGTCCGGCACCGGGACCAACGCCGTCGTCCAGGTCGACGGCACCGCGACGACGCTCAGCGCGCTCAACCCCGGGGGCAGCGTCACCTTGAACGCGCCCTCCGGCACGATCACGGCGACGCTCAACGCCAGCGCCGGCCCGAGTGGCGCCCTCGTCTCGATCGGGAGCGCCAGCGCCCAGGTGGTCTCGACCGGCAACGGCAGCCTCGCCTCGGTGGTGAGCGCCATCAACGGTGCCGGGCTCGGCCTCTCGGCGAGCGCCGTCCAGCAGAGCAACGGGAGCTACCTGCTGCAGGTCGGGGCGACCGGCACCGGCCTGTCCGGCGCGGCAAGCGTCGACGCGTCCGCCTTCAGCGGAGGCCCGCTCGGCGGGCTGGTGACGCTCACCCAGGCCCAGGACGCCGTCGTCCAGGTCGGCGGGACGTCCGGCTACTCGGTGAGCTCGTCGACCGACACGTTCTCGGGCCTGCTCGCCGGGACGGCGATCACTGCGGTGGCGACCGGCCAGGCGACGGTGACGGTGTCGCCGGACGCCGCCGGCGAGGCCACCCAGGTGGGCAACCTCGTGAAGGCGGCCAACCAGGCGCTGTCCGACCTGCAGACCTACGCCGGCTACGACTCCGCCACGAAGACCGGTGGGCCGCTCATGGGGTCCTCGGTGCTGTCGAGCCTGCAGCAGGGCATCCTCTCGGTGTTCGCCACGGCGGCCGGCACCTCCGGGCTCGGCAACTCGTCGAACGTCGGGATCACCCTCAACAAGGACGGCACGCTCAGCTTCGACTCGGCGGCCTTCCAGGCGGCCTACAGCGCCAACCCGCAGAAGGTCGCCTCGCTGTTCACCCAGGGCGGCACGTTCTCGCCGGCGTCGACGTCGCTGACGGGCCAGGTGAGCTTCGTCTACGCCGGCAACCAGACGGCGCCGGGAACCTACGCCGTGTCGGTGAGCCACTCGGCGACCCAGGCGACCGACACGGGTTCGGTGGTGGCCGGTGGCACCGTGACCTCGGGCGAGCAGCTGACGGTGACCCAGGGCTCGGCGTCGGCGACCTACGCGGTGACCGCCGGTGCGTCGCTCACGAGCATCGCCGCCGGTCTCAATGCGGCCTTCGCCGCCCAGGGTCTCGGCGTGACCGCCTCGGTGGTGAGCAGCGGCACGCAGCTCCAGCTGACGAGCAACGGCTACGGCAGCGCCGCCACCTTCCAGGTGGCCTCCAACACGGCAAGCGGCCCGACCGGTCTCGGCGGGGCGACGGCCAACACGCCGACGAGCTTCACCGGGACGGACGTCGTCGGCACGATCAACGGCGTGACGGCCACCGGGACCGGCCAGGTGCTGGCGGCGCCCACGACCGACCCGACCCTGCAGGGGCTGTCGGTGCTCGTCACGGCGACCGGGATCACCTCGGCGACGAACCTCGGCAGCCTGACCTATACCCCCGGCCTGGCCCAGCAGCTGACCTCGATCGCCGACGCCGCCACCAACGCCACGTCAGGCTCGATCACGACGGCCATCCAGGGGCTCCAGCAGCAGGCCACCGGGCTGAACGGCCAGATCGCCAACTACCAGCAGCTCGAGGTCAGCCAGCAGCAGCTGCTCCAGAACGAGTTCGCCACGATGGAGGCGACGCTCGGCAGCCTGAAGAACGAGTCGAGCCAGCTGTCCAGCTCGCTCGCCGGACTGCCCGGCCTGTGAGCGCCGCCTCGGGCTCGCCGTCCCGGCGCACGAAAGGGAGACCCGCATGACCGTCGATGCCCAGGCCGACGAGCGCCTGCAGCGCTACCTCGAGAACCTCGTCGCCACGGCGACGCCGGCGCAGCGCCTGCTACTGCTGTTCGACTACCTGCGGCGGGATCTGACCCAGGCGGCAGAGTCCTTCGGCGACCGGAACTGGAAGGCCGTGAGCGACGCCCTCGTGCACGCTCAGCACATCGTCTTCGCCCTGCGTGACCCGCTCGACCAGGAGAGCGAGCTCGGCCGGAGCCTGCATGCCGTCTACAGCTTCTGCCTGACCGAGCTACTCCGCTGCAACCTCGAGAAGGACCCCACGGCGTTGCCGGCGGTCCGGAACATCGTCGACCAGCTCGCCAACGCCAACGCCACGGCGGCCACGTCGCTGTCGCCGGAGCGGGCCAGTGCCTGAGGCGGCACCGTCCGACGCCCTCGCCCTCGCCGAGTCGCCCGAGAACGAGTCGGCCTGGGCGGCCGCGCTCGAGGCGATGGAGCTGCACCTCGACGAGGTCCGGGCGGGCCTCGAGGTCGGGATCCTCCCGAGGCCGTACACCGTCCCGGCCCCGGGGACGCCGATGCCGACCTCGCTCAGCCGGCGGGCCATCCGCCTCGTCAGCGCGCAGCACGATCTCGAGGGGGTGCTGCGGGCGCGCCTCGGCGCCCTCGCCACCGTCCTGTCGGGCGGCTTCTCGGGAGGCCTCGCTCCCGCCCCGGTCTACGTCGATCGCCGGGGCTGAGCGGAAGCGCCCGGGCTGCCGACCGACCGCGCCCCCTGGCCGGACGCGGGGAGCAGCAGGCGGAGGTAGGCCGAGCACACGCCGGTGACGCCCAGGTCATCGAAGCCGTCGAGGAGGGCCGTGGCGATGCCGTCGGGATCGCCGGGAGCGGTGAAGCGGGCGAGCTCTCGGGCGAACGGCTCGATCGGGTGTTGGTCGAAGGCGACGAGGCGGGGCGTGAGCGTCGGAGCGAGCCCTGGCAGCTCCCTCGCGAGCAGCGGGCCGGCGTCGTCGCACAGGAGCTGGGCGAACGCCACCAGCTCGCCGCCCGGGCGGAGGTGGTCGGCGGCGCCGGCGACGATGCGGCGGAGCAGCCCGAGGCCGTCCGGTCCCGCCGCGACGACGGCGTCGGGCGCGCCGGGCGGTTCGGGAAGGTAGGGGGGGAGGGTGACGACGAGGTCGAACCGGCGACCGGCGACCGGGGCGTAGGCGTCGCCGCCCCGCACCTCGACGGTGCCGTGCCCGTTGAGCACGGCGTTGAGCGCCGACAGCTCGACCGAGCGCGGCTCGAGGTCGGTGCACACGACCGACGTCGCGCCGCCGGCCGCGGCGAGCACGCCCTGGACGCCGCAGCCGCTCCCGAGGTCGAGCACGTGGCGGCCGTGCACCCTCGGGAGGGCCCGGGCGAGGCGGAGGGAGTCTTCGCCGAGGTAGGCGCGCCCGCCGCTCGGCTCGTAGGTGGAAAAGGTCGGGGGCGTGCCCGTGAGGAGCAGACCACCGAGCACCGGCACGGCGACGAGGTCGACGAGTCGGAGCGCGCCGGCGGCGGTGTCGAGGGCGGCGAGGCCGACGGCGGCGAGGGCCTCACCGAGGGAGGCGAGACGCTCGTCGAGGCCGGCGAGCGCGACGCGGTCGCCGAGCGCCAGCAGCCGCAGGGTCGCCCCGGCCGCTCCGCCGAAGGCGTGGGCGGCGCGCAGCGCCTCGGCATGGTCGGCCGGGAACAGGGCGCCGCCGGCGAGGGCACCGTAGAGCTGGCCGTAGCCGAGCTCGTCGGCGACGGCGCGCAGCTGGGCGAGCGCCGGGGCGGCGGCCTCGACGGTGGCGTGGGGGGCGGCCGCGGTCATGTGACGACCGTACCGGCCAGCACGGCCTCGGCCCGTGCGCGCTGGCCGTCGCGTAGCTTGGCGAGCGCCGCCGGCTCGGCGGGCAGGATCGACGCCCCGAGGTGGTGCACCCCGACGCCGCGCAGGGCGGCCGGGAGCGAGTAGACGAAGGCGAGCAGGCGGGCGACGGCGACGAAGATCTCTCCGGGGATCGACTCGTCGACGTCGCAGATGGCATACAGGTACCGGGCGAGCGGCGGGTCCTCGACGACGGGGATCTCGCTGGTGGCCGCCTCCTCGCGGATGCGCAGGGCCAGCTGGTCGGAGCCCTTCGCCACCACCCGCGGGGCGGCCGACCGGGTGGCGTCGTAGCGCAGGGCGACGGCGTAGTGGGTCGGGTTGGTCACGACGACGTCGGCGGTGCGGACCGCTGCCAGCATCTGGGTGCGGGCGATCTGGTACATGCGCTTGCGGACCATGCCCTTCAGGTGCGGGTCGCCCTCGGCGGCCTTCGACTCCTCCTTCACCTCCTGCTTGGTCATCTTCAACTGGTCGTTCAGCTTTCGGCGCTGGTAGACGAAGTCGACGAGACCGACGGCGAGGCCGAGCAGGGAGAGGATGCGGATGAACGAGAGGACGTTGGCGCCGGTGACGGCGAGGATCGGCAGCAGCGAGACCGGCCGGGCGTCGACCATCTCGTGGACGATCCCGGCGATCGCCTGGTAGCCGATCCCGACGAGCAGGAGCAGCTTGACGAGCTGCTTCAGGAGCTGGACGCCGTTCTGGGGCGAGACGAGCCGCCGGATGCCCTCCCGCGGGCTGATCCGCGACAGCTTGGGCCGGGCGGCCTGGAACGAGAAGGCCCGTCCCGTCTGGGCGATGTTGGCCACGATGGCGACGAGTGCCAGGATGCCGCCGAGCGGGGCGATCGACACGAGGATGACCTTGAGGCCGGACTCGAGCACGCGCAGCGCCGCCTGGGGCGTCGGGCGGGCGAAGACCCCGGTGGCCTGGTGGAGGACGGCAAGCACCTGGCCGGTGACGAGGCGCAGGAACCACGGGACGAGGAACGAGCTGACGGCGACGCCGGCCCACCCGGCGACGTCGACCGAGCGGGCCACCTGGCCCCGCTGGCGGGCCTCGCGCCGACGCTTCGGCGTCGGCGCCTCGGTCCGTTGGTGCTTGTCCTGGGCCGGCACGCGCTAACGCCCCGTGAGGAAGCCGGTGGCGTCGTGGAACCCGCGCATGACCAGCGTGGCGAGCGAGCCGGGGACGACGGCGATGCCGAGGCCGACGAGGATGAGCGAGATGAAGATCTGCAGCGGCATGCCGAGCAGCCACACGTTGATCTGCGGCGCCGCCTTGGTGAGCAGCGCGAGCACGATCTGGGTGGCGAACAGCACGGCGAGGAGCGGGGCCGCCATCTCGAGCGCCGAGAGGAAGAACGTGGCGAGGTCGACGACCAGGATGCGCGACAACAGGCTGGTCGAGGCCAGGGTGAACCCGGGCATCTGGAAGGAGCGGGCGAACCCGTCGACCATCACGAGGTAGCCACCGGAGGAGAACAGCAGCACCATCGCCACCTGCTCGTAGAACTGGCCCATCGCCGGCGACTGGTCCAGTCCGAGCGGGTCGATCGAGGGCGGCAGGTTGAACCCGCCCATGAGGTCGACGAAGCTGCCGGCGGCGGAGACCGTGGTGAGGAGCAGCGAGACCACGAAGCCCATGGCCGCCCCGGTCACGACCTGCACCACGAGCGAGGCGAGCAGGCCGGCCACCTGGGTCGGCAGCGTGGCCACCGGGACGAGCGGGGTGACGAGGAGCGAGAGGCCGACGGCGGTCGCCACGGTGACGACCGGTGGCACGCTCTGGCGGTTGGTGAACGGCGGCACCATGACGACCCAGCCACTCGCCCGGGCGAGCGCCAGGAAGAAGGCGACGAGGTCGCGGAAGTCGAAGGTGACCCCCACGCCGTCCTAGCCTCCGGACAGCAGCTGGGGGACCATCGCGAACAGGTTGTGCGTATAGGTCACGAACGTCCCGATCATCCAGTGGCCGGCGATCGTGAGGACGAGGCCGACCACGATCACCTTCGGGACGAAGGTGAGCGTCGCCTCCTGGATCTGGGTGACCGACTGGAACAGCGAGATGATCAGGCCCACGCCCATCGCCGCCAGCACGATCGGGGCGGCGACCTTGGCGGCCGTCATCATGGCGCCGGCCGCCAGCTGCAGGATGGCCTGCTCGTTCACCGGAAGCTCGTCACGAGGGTTTGGAGCACGAGGACCCAGCCGTTCACGAGGACGAACAGGAGGATCTTGAACGGCAGCGAGACGAGCGTCGGCGGCAGCATGACCACGCCCATCGACATGAGGGTGGCGGCCACGACGAGGTCGATGATCATGAACGGCACGAACACGACGAAGCCGATGATGAAGGCGCTCTTCAGCTGCGACAGGAGGAACGCCGGGATGATCACCGTGAGCGGGGTCGCCGTCGGCGTCATGGTCGGCAGGTGGGCCATGTGGCTCGTGAGCGCCAGCTCCTGGGTGCCGGTCTGCTTCAGCATCCAGGTCTTGAGCGGCACCTCGCCGACATGGAAGGCGGTCGTGGCCGACATCGCTCCGTGCAGGTAGGGCTGGAGCGCCACGTGGTTGATCTGGCCGAGCGTCGGCGCCATGAGGAAGAGCGACACGAAGAAGGCGATCCCGACGAGCACCTGGTTGGGCGGGGTCGTCGACAGGCCGAGCGCCTGGCGGGTGAGACCGAGGACGATGATGATCCGGACGAAGCCGGACATCATGATGAGCAGCGACGGCGCCACCGAGAGCACCGTGGCCGTGAGGATGACGAGGACGCTCGTCGTCGGCTTGGCCAGCGTGTGGCCGAAGTTGATGGTGACCGAGTTGGCCGCCACCAGCGCGCTCGTGAGCATGCTCGCCCTGTCGCCTCGTCGTCCGGGTCAGCTTCTCAGCGGCGCACGGTGGCCGCGCGCAGCTGATCGAGCAGGGAGGGCCGCCCGTCGGCGACCGGCGCGACGAGCGCCGGCAGGCCCTGGCGGGCAGCGGCGAGCATCGCCGGGGAGAAGGCTGCCGGCGCCATCGGACCCGGTGCCGGCTGCAGGTCCGGGAAGGAAGGGGCGGCACCGGCGACGGGAGCGGTCAGTGAGGCGACAGCGGGCGACGCGGCCGGCTCCTCGCTGCGGGCGTCGTCGAGGAAGGTGATCGTCGAGCCGGCGATCCCCACGAGCACCTCGCGCCCGCCCCAGCGGACCGCGGCGATCGCCAGGTCCTTGCCGAGGGACTGGCGGCTCAGCACGACGAGGTCGCGCGCGTCCGCCCCGCCCCGGGCGCCCCGCCCGCCGCGGCCCGGCCGGGAGGCCCCGGGGCCGCCTCGCAGGCGGCGGAGGAACTTGGTGAGGACGAGGATGCTGCCGACGATGACGGCGAGGGCGAGCACCATCTGGAGGATGGCGTGGCCGACGGACACGTCGGGCACGGTGGTGACGGCGCTCGCCGCGTGGGAGGCGGTGGTGCCGGCGGTGGTGGACAGGAGCAGCATCAGCCTTCGGCCTCCTTGAGCTCGACGCCGACGACCTCGCTGACGCGCACGCCGAGGTTGGTGTCGTCGATGACCACGATCTCGCCGCGGGCGAACAGCGTCCCGTTGACGAGCACGTCGACCGGGCTGTTGCGCGTGCGGTCGAGCTCGATGGCCTGGCCGGGACGGACGTCGAGGAGGTCCTGGAGCCGCAGCCGCGCCCGGCCGAGGATGACCTCGACCTTCAGCTCGACCTCCCCCAGGGCCTCGATCGGCAGTCGCGCCACCCGGCCGCCTCCGGCAGGAGCACCGGCCGGCTCGACCACCCGCAGGCCGGGTGACCCGGCGGGCTCGGTCGGGACGACCTCGGCCGTGGGCGGCGCCGTCGTGGGGACGATGTCGTCACTGGTCATCGCGTGGCTCCTTCTTCGTGAGGATGGTGCAGGCCAGCCGCTTGCCCCGCTCGACGAGCACCCCGGTGCCGAAGGGGACGTCGCCGACGGTGAGCGGCAGTGCCCGGAGGGCGTCCGGCTCGAAGCTGCCCAGGTGGATGACGTCGCCCACCTGCAGGCCGAGCAGCTCGGCCGGGGTGAGGCCGATGGCCGGGTAGCCGAGCTGCAGCTCGACCGGAACCGCCAGCAGGCGCCGGCGGGCCTCGTCGCGGTCGACCCCGCTGAGGGCACCGTGGTTGTGGTGCCGCTCCAGCTGGTCGATGAGGCTGCGGACGATGTTCGCCGGCATGCACAGGCCGATCTCGAACCCGGTCAGCTCGCCCAGGCTCACCTTCATGCGGGCCAGCACGCACAGCGTGCCCGGGCGGCCCACCTGGACGAGCAGGGCGCTCGTCGTGGCGCTCGTCATCGCCGGGTTGATCGAGGCGAAGCTGGCGAACGGGTGCGGGATCTCGCCCCACATCCCCTCGGCGAGCTCGCCGGTCAGGCTGAGCTCGAGGTCGGTCAGCTGGCTGCGCTCCGGCTGGCTGCCCCCGTCCCCTCCGAGGCAGTAGTCGACGAGGAGCAGCGCCAGCGGCGATGGGATGTGGAGCGTGCAGCGACCCTCGTGGGGGAGCAGGGCAGTGCTCGACACGAACGTCGGGTCCGGCAGCGAGCCGGCGTAGTCCTCCCAGTTGGCCTGGTCGAGCTCGGCGAGCTCCACCCGGACCGGTTGGCGCAGCGCCGAGCTGAGCGACCCGCCGAGGCGGTGGGCGACCGTCTCGAACATCGGCTGCAGCCGGCGAAGGCGCGACCGCTCGATCGCCTCCTGGCGGCGGAGGTCGAACGGCCGCGCCCTCGTGGCGACGTCGGCGACGATGGCGCTCGCCGGCGACCCGATCCCGACGAGCGCGCCGCTTGGGTCCGAAGGGCTCACGGCACCTGCTCGAGCGCCTGGAGCGCCGTGCTCGAGGTCGTGAGGACCTTCGTGTTGGCGGTGTAGGCCTCCTGGGCCGTGATCAGGTTGGTGAGCTCGGTGCCGAGGCTGACGTTCGACTGCTCGAGCTCCCCGCCGAGGAGCGTGCCGAGCGAGCCGGTTCCGGCCGCCCCGACGAGGGCCTGGCCGGAGTTGCCGCTCACGGCGAAGTTGCCGTTGCCCTGCTCGGCGAGACCTGCCGGGTTGGCGAACCCGGCGAGGGCGATCTGGCCGAGCACCTGGGTCTGGTTGTTCGAGAACGTCCCGGTGATCGTGCCGTTCTGGGCGATGTTGTAGCTCTTCAGCACGCCGGCGGCGTTGCCGTCGCCGCTCTGGATCTGGAGGCTCTGTGCCGACGAGTACTGGGTGACGGCGTTGGACGAGCTGGGTGGCGGGACGACGAGCTTGATGGTGGTGCCCGGGAAGCTGTACCCGCTGCTCGAGGGGATCGTGAGCGGGACGTCGATCGACCCGTCGGGCTGCGCCGTGATCGCCGTTCCCGGTGGCGTGCTGCCGGTGCCGACCGACTGGACCTCACCCGCCGGCGGGTTGGTGGCGCCCGTGCCCGAGCCGGTCGGTCCGGCGCTGAACACGACGACGGCGCCCGGCGTCGGCGTCGTGGAGGTTCCCGTCGGGGCTGTGCCGAGCAGGTACTCGGGAGCGCCGCCCGTCGGCGACGGCATGGTCGCCGTGACCGTCCAGGTGTTGGCGCCCGAGCCCGAGGTGGGCTGGTAGGGGGTGAAGGTCACGGTGACCGGGACGGCGTTGCCGAGAGAGTCGTACACGTCGTAGGTCGTCGTCACCGGCGACGGCGGGGTGCCGTTGCCGCTCCATGCCGGCAGGTTGCCGCCCAGGGTGATCTCGGTGGTCGGGTTGGCCCCGACGGTGGCCCCGGTGGGGATCTTGATCGCCGACAGCGGCGTGCTCGCGTTGATGGTGCCGTTGGCGCTGGCCGCCCAGCCGAGCACCTGGCCACCCGTCGAGGTGGTGAGGTTGCCGTTGGCGTCGGTCGAGAGGGCGCCGTTGCGCGTGTACAGCTGCTGGCCTCCGCTCTGCACGACCAGGTAGCCGTTGCCCTGGATTGCCACGTCGGTCGGCACTCCTGTCGACTCGGTGCCGCCCTGGCTCATGTTGAGCTGGGTGGCTGCCACTCGCACGCCCGACCCGATGGCGAGCGGGTTGACCCCGCCGCTGCCCGTCGCCGGGGCGACCCCGGCGCCGAGCTGCTGCGCAAGGAGGTCCTGGAACTGGACCTGACTGGACTTGTATCCCACGGTGTTCACGTTGGCGATGTTGTTGGCGATGCTGTCGAGCCAGGTCTGATTGGCCTGGATGCCCGAGACCGCGGCGAGAATTGACTGCTCCGTCATGACGTCTCCTTCGTCGTCTCGATTGAGGATTTGGGGTTGTTCGCTAGCGGGTGGATCGGTGTCGGTTGCCCGGGTGCGCGAGGGCGCGGCTCAGCCGCCGCTCGTCCCGGTGCCGCCGGCGCCGGTCGCGCCGACCGGGCCAGCCGAGGAGGTGGAGGAGGTGGAGGAGGTCGATGTCGTCGACGTGGCGCCGACGCCCGTCGGGCCGCTGGCGCCGGCAGCTCCCGTCGCCCCGCTGGCGCCGGACGGGCCGGACCCTCCGGTCGCCGTGGAGGCGCTCGTGGTGCCCGTCGGTCCGGCCGCAGACGAGACGCTGGCGGAGCCACCCGACGTCGACCCTGCTGCCGCCGACCCTGCTGCCGTCGACCCTGCCGACGCGGCGACGCCGCTCGTGCCGGCGGCCGCCGGGCCGACGTCGGTGACGTTGTTGAGCGACACCGGGGTGTTGTTGATCATGAGCAGCGGGGCACCCGAGTTGGCGAGCCGGATGTCGGTGACGGTGCCGGTGATCGTCGCGTTGTTGACCGAGGCGGTCACGGTCTTGCCGATGAGCGACGTGGCCTCGTTGGCCTGCGTGGCGGTCTGCTCGCCGGTCACGGCCTTCGCCATGTTCGACACCGCCTCCATCTGGGAGAGGCTGGCGGTCTGGGAGAGGATCGACGAGGGGTTCATCGGGTTCGTCGGGTCCTGGTTCTGCAGCTCGGCGATGAGCAGCTGCAGGAACAGCTGCGGGTTGGACAGCTGGCTGAGCTGCCCGGAGCTGAGCGAGCTGCGCGAGCTCGTGCCGGACGCGCCGTTGGCGCCCGACGCCCCGCCCGGGCTGCCGGTGCTGCTCGTGCTCGAGGTCGGGTTCGTGCCCGACGGGTTGGTCGCCGACGCGTTGGCCGCGCCGGTGCCGCCGGCCGAGGTCGAGCTGGCGCCGACGCCGGTCGTGCCGGAGGTGAGCAGGAGAGGGGAGATGGCGGTCATCGGCTGCTCCTAGAGGCGGACGTCGAGGAGGCGGTCAGGGGAGGTGGTCGGGCCGGGCGCGGCGGAGGTCGCCGTGGCTGCGGTGCCGGAGCTGGTGTCGGGCCCCCTGCGGGGCGCGCCCGCCGGTGGCGGCGGCACCTCGGCGCCGCCCTGACGACCTCCGTTGCCGTCGGCGAGGACGACGAGCGAGCGGTGGGCCGAGCCGGCGAGGCCGAGCTGCAGGCTGGGCAGGGCGCTCCGGAGCGCCTCGGTGCCGTCGCTCGTCGTGGCGGCGAGGTGCACGACGAGCTGGCCGTTCCTCGAGGTGATCGTGGCGCGCACGTCGCCCAGCTGCTGGGGGTGGAGCAGGACGGTCAGGCGCTGCGTGCCGTCGGCGCTGGTGCGCAGCGGGGTCAGCGCCGTGAGGAGCTGGCTCGCCACACCGGGAAGGTTGCGGGGAGCGCTCGCCGCGGTCGCCGCCGCGGGGGCCGGCGCGTGCGACGGGTTCACCCCCGCCACCGGGGCCCCGAGGGCACCGGCGGCCGCGGTGCTGGTCGCCGCGCTCTCCGGTAGCAGGGCGCCCGGACCGGCGGTGGTGGGCGCGACGGGGCGGTGGGCCGGTGCCTTCGCCGCGGCGCCCGGCGTGCTCGCGAATGTGGCGCCGTGGCCACCGGCGAGCGGTGCCGTGGCTGCGGTGCCGGCGGACGGGGTTGCCGGCAGCCCCTGCGATCCCGGCAGTCCCTCTGGCCCGACCGGCGTGGTGGGTGCGAGCTGCGAGCCGCTGCGGCCCGCAGCGCCTGCTGCGGGGGCGGCCGCATCCCGGCCTCCGGCGGCGGCGCCAGGAGCGCCGTGGGGCGTCGACGCCCCGCTGGAGGCCAGCGCGCCTGCGAAGGTGCCGGCCTCGCCGCGCCTCCCGGGGGCAGCCGACGACGGGGCCACGGACGGGGTGGCGCCGGCGGCTGCCGCCACGACGACTGGCTGGTTGCCGGCCGGCACCATGGTGTGGTCGACCGCCGCGACGGCGTGCGGGGCGGTCGCGGCGACCTGGTGGGCTGCGCCCGGCGCAGCACCGGACGAGTCGGTGGCCGCCAGCCCGGGGTGCCCGGGGGCGCCGGCGATGCCGGCCGCCGCGGCGACCGTCGTGGTGGTCGCCGCCCCCCTGCCCGTGGCGGCGCCGGTGGCGTGGGCCGTACGTGGGACGGGGGCCCCGGCTGCGGCTGCGGCTGCGGCTGCGGCCGGGGCTTGGGCGGGGGCGGTGGCCGGGGCTGCGACAGGGGCGGCGGTGGTGCCGGACGCCCTGCCCTTCGCGATCGGGGTGGCGCCGGCGTCTCCGTGCGGGCCGTGACCGGCCGCACCGGCGAGCGCCAGGGCGCCCAGGGTGGCGGCGCCGGCGGCGCCCGAGGCGCCGGCGGGCCCGGCGGCAGCGGAGGGGCCGCCGCGGTGGTGGTGCGCCGTTCCGTCGCCGGCGGCGGTGCGTGTGGCGGTGGAAATGGTGCGCGAAAAGCTCATCGACCAGAACACCGCGCTGCTGCGCGTGGATGCCGCTTTTCTCCGGCACCTGGGCGAAATCGATGCCGGCTTGCGGGACATATTGCAGGCCGGGCGCGCGAGCCCGCCGGCCGGAAGCGGCACCGATGCCGCCGAGTCGCGCGGCGACTCCGGCGAGCCCGCAGACAGCGCCGGCGACACCAGCGACTCGGGCGACGCCGCCGAACTGCGGCTCGAACC
>JAKBAA010000079.1 GCA_021809425.1 Actinomycetes bacterium
GGTGACCTGGTTGGCCGTGCGGTAGACGGTGCGCAGCCGGTCGCAGGTCTCGTCGAGGACCGCGAGGAAGGCCGGGTCGAGGTGGCCGAGCATCGGCCGGCCGAGCGCCTCGGTGGCCTCCGGGTACGGGTTCGACGGGCCGGGGCCCATGAGGATGCGCTCTACGAGGGGCATTGCCGAAGCGTACCGGGCCGTCACGCCTCTAGCCTGCCCGGATGGTCCTCGATCTGCGCCTCGTCGACGCCTTCACCGACCGGCCCTTTGCCGGCAATCCGGCGGCGGTGGCGATCATGGCGGCGTTCCCCCCGGAGCCGCTGATGCAGGCGGTCGCCGCCGAGCTCAACCTCCCGGAGACCGCCTTCGTGGTGGCGCGCCACGACGGGGCGTTCGACCTGCGCTGGTTCACGCCGACCGTCGAGGTCGACCTGTGCGGCCACGCCACCCTGGCGGCGGCCCACGTCCTCGGGGGCGATGCCGGCTTCCACACCCGGAGCGGGCTGCTCGAGTGCCGCCGTGCCGAGGGCGGCATCGAGCTCGCCTTCCCAGCGGACCGCGCCCGGCCGGCGCCGGCACCGGAGGTCGGTGTTGACGGCGTCGTCGGCTACGGCGTCGGGCGGCACTTCGCCCTGGTCGAGTGCGCCGCGGCGGGCCTCGTGCGCGATCTCGTGCCCGACCTGGCCCGCCTTGCCGCGATCGGGTCGATGGGGGTGATCGTGACGGCGCCGGGCGACCGCCCGGGCGTGGACATGGTGAGCCGGGTGTTCTGCCCGAACGCCGGGATCCCCGAGGACCCGGTGACCGGGTCGGCCCACTGCCTGCTGGCCGAGTGGTGGGGGGAGCGGCTCGGGCGGGCGGAGCTCGTCGGCGAGCAGGCGTCCCGGCGCGGCGGCACGGTCCGCATGCGACGCGACGGGTCCACCGTGGTGCTCGGGGGATCGGCCGTGACGGTCGGCTCGATCCACCTTGCCGTCGAGGCGGGCCCGCCGCCCGCCCCTCCGGGCGGCGGGTCAGGCGCGCAGGTCGAGGTGTGACGCCCTGGCCTCGGTCGCCTCCCGTGCGTACGGGCTGGCGGGGACGACCGGGGTGGCCGCCCCGCCGAGATGCGAGCGCATGGCCCGCCACATGCTGCGCCGGTCGCGCAGCAGGCGCCGCTCCCGCCGCCGGGCGCCGGCGCCGGAGGGCTCCCGGGTGTTGAGCCAGTCGGCGACGAGGCTGTAGGCGCGCAGCGCCAAGGCGACGGCCTCCTCGGGGGAGTCGGTGCTCTCGGCCTTGGCGAGCAGCTTGGCGGCGCGGCCGACGTCGCGCCGATCCGTCTCGGTCATGGCCTTGTCTACGGCAGCTCGCCGCCCGACCTGGAGCTTGGGGGCCCGTCGCGACGTCCGCCCGGGTGGCGGAGCCGCGCGTACCACGGGCGACCGTCCCCGGAGGTGCGCAGCAGCACGTACACCACCGAGTAGGCGACACCGAGGGCCAGACCCACTGGCGCCCAGATCCACCACACGGGCCGCCGCCTCAGCCGGCCCGGCGGGCTTCGAGCAGGTACCGGACCGACGTGCTCACGAACGGTCCGTCCCGACTGATCTGCTCGTGCAGGCGGCGCAGGCGGTCGCGGTAGGCGTCCACCGTGAAGCCGGGGACCGTCCAGGGGACCTTTCGCAGGAAGTGGACGACGGCGCCGACGTCGTCGAGCTCGACCCGACAGCGGGCCTCCTGCAGGTCGAGCACGTCGAGGCCGGCGGCTGTCGCCGCCGCCACCTCGTGGCGCGGGTCGCGGGCCGGATTGACCGGCTGCGGACCCATCAGGAAGTCGATCAGCTCGCGGTGGGTGCCCGGGCCGACCTGCTGGGTGAGCAAGGTCCCTCCCGGCACCAGCAGGCGGGCGACCTCGTCCCACGCGGTGACCACCGGGTGCCGGCTGAGGACGAGGTCGACCGCCGCCTCGGCGGTCCCCAGGCGCTCGGCGGCCGTCAGGGCGTAGCCCCACGGGGTGCGCTCCTCACGGGCCCGCCCCTCGAACCAGGAGAAGTCCCACCCCTCGACCGGCGCGCCCTCCCCGTCGGCGACCAGCTCGTCGAAGCTCGCCGGGTCAGGGGTCACCCCACCAGCGTGCCGCCTCGGGAGCGGCCCGACAAGCGGGCGGGTGGGCCGACCCGCGCATTGACGGGCGCGGCTCGGATCGGCTGTGCTGACCGCAGGGGGTGGACATGCCGCAGGGTACGGAGGGGGGTCGCTGGCGGCGGTCGGCCGTGACGTTCGGTGCGGCCGGCACCGGGCTGCTGCTGGCGGCGTTCGCCCCGTGGGCGGCGGCGTCGCCCGGAACGGCGGTGGGCGGTCGGCGAGCACCGGGGCGGGCGCAGGCGGCGGTCGCCATCGGGGCGGGCAGGCCGGCAGCGGTCGGTGGGCGCGGCGGCGGCAGCCTGACGGTGCTCGAGAGCTTCCTGCAATGGCCGGCCGGGCTCGACCCCCAGACCGACCCGCAGGCGATGGCCGACGCCAGCCTCGAGGACGCGATCTTCGGCCAGCTGTTCGAGCTGGGGCCCGGCGGTCGCATCGTCGACGACCTGGCCTCCGGCTCCCGGCTGAGCGCCGACGGCCGGACGCTCACGATCGAGGTGCGCCGCGGGGTGACCTTCAGCGACGGCGCACCGTTCACCGCCGCAGCGGTGGCGGCGAACCTTCGGGCCGACCTCGGCGCCGCCTGCGCCTGCCGGCCGAGCTGGCCGGTCACCTCGATCTCGACGCCGGGCACCGCCACGGTGGTCGTGCGGCTGGGGCACCCCGACGGTGCCATCCTCGACCAGCTGGTCGGGTCGATCGCCAACTGGGTGGTCGACCCGCGGGCGCTGCGCTCGATGGGGGCGTCGGCCTACGCGCAGGCTCCGGTCGGGGCCGGGCCGTTCGAGGTGGTGAGCGACGTCACGAACGACCGGCTGGTGCTACGCCGCAACCCGCGCTACTGGCAGGCCGGTCGCCCCTACCTGTCGGGGCTGACGTTCCAGACGATCGCCCTGCCGACCCAGGCGGTCGAGGACCTGCGGAGCGGTGCCGGCCAGGCGCTCGAGGCGATGGGGTCGCCAGGGCTCGTGCGCGGGTTCACCGCGATGGGCTGCACGGCCACGCTCGAGCCGTCGACGTCGGTGCTTTACGTCGGCCTGGACGTGGCGGCTGCCCCCTTCGACCGGGCGCCGGCCCGGCGCGCCGTCTACGCCGCCACCGACGCCGCCGCGCTCGACAAGGTGCTGAACGGCGGGGCCGTCCCGGTCGCCCAGTCGTTCACGGGGCCGACCGGCCGGTTCTACGAGGCCCGGGTGCCGGGCTATCCGACCTACGACCTGGCGACTGCGCGGCGCCTCGTCCGCCGCCTCGGCGGGCTCCGCTTCACGCTCGCCGTCTCCCCCTTCATCGGGCGGACCCTCGGCGCCGCCCTCCAGTCGATGTACGACGAGGCCGGCATGCACGTCACGCTGTCGACCAGCTTCATCGGCGGCCGGGGCGCCTTCGTCGGCAGCCTCGGCTCGTTCGACCCGGCCGGGCCGTCGGGCCTGCAGCGCTTCGCAGGGGTGCCGGTGCTCGGCGGGTTGCTGGCGCGGGCCGGGGCGGCGACGGGCACGGCGGCGCGTGGGCGCGCCTATGCGGCGGCGGCCGAGCAGTTCACGAAGGACGGACTCGGGCCGTTCCTGTACGCCCCGGCCATCTGGAGCATCGCCTGCGGCGGCGTCCGGGGCCCCGGGCTCACGACCACGCTGCCCGGCGCCGGGAGCTACGGGCCGGCGATCGCCTGGCAGGACGTGTCGCTCAGGCGTTGAGGCCGCCGTCGATGAGGACGACGTTGCCGGTGACGTAGCTGGCGTCGTCGCTCAGCAGGAAGGCGATGACGCTCGCCACCTCGTCCGGGCTGCCGTAGCGGCCGAGCGGCACGACGCCCTCGCGCTGGCGGCGGGTCTCGGCGACGTCGCCGGCCGTGTGGGCGAGGTCGAGGTCGCTCATCATGCGGGTGTCGATGAACCCGGGCGCCACGCAGTTGACACGGATCCCCTGGCGGGCCACCTCGAGGGCGGCGGTGCGGGTGAGCCCGACGACGGCGTGCTTGGAGGCGATGTACGGGCTGAAGCGCGGGCCGCCCTTGATGCCGGCCTGCGAGGCGGTGTTGACGATGGCACCGCCCCGGCCGGCACGGGTCATCGAGCGCAGCACGGCGCGCAGCCCGAGGAACACGCCCCGGGCGTTGACCGCCTGGACGCGGTCCCAGTCGCCGAGGTCGAGCTCGGTGATCGGGGCGACCCGACCCTCGATGCCGGCGTTGTTGACGAACAGGTCGATGCCGCCGCAGCGGGCCTGGGCCTCGTGCACGTACCCGTCGACGGCCCCCTCGTCGGTGACGTCGGCCTCGAGGTGGACCTCGGCACCGAGCTGCTTGGCGGTCTCGGCCAGGGTCTCGGCGTCCCGGTCGACGAGCACCAGGCGGGCCCCCTCGGCGCCGAGACGTGCGGCGGCCGACCGCCCGATCCCGTTGGCGGCACCGGTGACGACGGCGACCTTGCCCTCGAAGCGCGTTGCCATCGTGGCCTGCCTTCCTCCGGCCGCGGGCCGGGCAGTGGTGGCGCTCAGCGCCAGGGTTGGACGAGGATGCCGACGAGGTCCCTCGGCCGCCGGAGGTCGACGAAGGCCTGGGGCGCCTCGTCGAGCCCGAGCCGGGCGCTGACGAGCGGCGAGGGGTCGGCGCGCCGCTCGGCGATGAGGCGCAGCGACTCGGCGTACTCGGCCGGCGAGAAGGCGCACGACCCGGCCACGTGCAGGTTGCCCTGGAGCAGCAGCCCGAGGGGGACCGGGGCCTCCTGGTCGGTGAGCGCCAGCTCCACGACGGTGCCGTCGGAGGCGAGCGAGCCGAGCAGCATCCCGAAGGCCTCCTCGGCGCCGGAGCACTCGAAGGCGGCGTCGAACGTGCCGGCCCGCTCGGCGAACACCTCGTCGAGGTCGACCGCCGACGAGTCGACGACGAGGTCGGCACCGACCGCCTCGGCGGCTCGTCGGCGTCCCGGTGAGCGGCCGATGGCGACGATCTCGGCGGCCCCGAGGGCGCGCAGGGCGAGGACGACGCTCAGGCCGATGGTCCCGACCCCGAACACGACCGCCCGCGTCCCGGCGCCGGCGCGGGCGAGGTGCGCCGCGTGGAGGGCCACGGCGAGCGGCTCCGCGTGGGCCGCGTCCTCGAGCTCGGTGCCGTCGGGCACGGCGTGCAGCTGGCCGACCGGGGCCCGCACGTACTCGGCGAACCCGCCCGGCGCGCTGAGGCCGAGGTTCGGGACGTGCCGGCACCGGAAGCTGAGCCCCCGGGCGCACTCCTCGCAGCTCCCGCAGGCCCCGAGCGGGTTGACGGCGACGCGGTCGTCGACGTGCCAGCCCGCGACGTCCCGTCCGAGGGCGACGACGGTCCCGGACAGCTCGTGGCCGAGCACCTGACCCGGTGCGGCCCGCCCGTGCTCGACGCCGTGCACGTCGGAGCCGCAGATGCCGCATGAGTGGACCGCCACGACCACCTCGCCGGGTGCCGGGGTGGGATCGGGGAGGTCGGCCACCTCGACGGAGGTGCCGGCGACGGCGAGCGCGCGCATCGTGGTGGCCGCGTCAGCCGGCCAGCAGGTGCCGAAGCTGGGCCGTCACGCCGGCCGGGGTCAGCCCGTAGCGCTCGAGCAGCGCCGCCGGCACCCCGACCTCGAGATCCTCGTCGGGCAGGGCGTGCACCTCGAGACGGGCGCCCAGACCGTGCCGGCCGAGCACCTCGGCGACCATCGTCCCGAGGCCGCCCATCACGTGGTGCTCCTCGACCGTGAGGATGCGGCCGGTGCCCGCCGCCGCCACGACGGCGCGCTCGTCGAGCGGCTTCAGGTAGGCGGCATCGAGCACGCGCACCTGGACACCCTCGCCGGCGAGCACCTCGGCGGCCTCGAGGGCGATCGAGACGCCGACGCCGGTGGCGATCACGGCGGCGTCGTCGCCCGGGCGCACCTCGACGAAGCAGCCGCGGGGGATCGTCGGCACGGCGTCGTAGACCTGGCGGGCGATCCCCTCGCTCGTGCGGATGAGCACCGGGCCGTCCACGTCGTAGGTCGAGCGCAGCAGGGCGATCGTCGACGCGCTGTCGCTCGGGGCGCACACCGTGAGGTTGGTGATCGTCCGGGCGATGGCGAGGTCCTCGATGGCGTGATGGCTGGCGCCGAAGAACCCCATCGCGAGGCCCGACAGCCGGGCGACGATCCGCACGGGCATCTTCGTCGAGGCGAGGTCGGTGCGGATCTGCTCGGCGCACTTCAGCATGCCGAAGGGCGCCATCGACACGACGTAGGGCACGAACCCGCTCGCCGCCAGCCCGGCGGCGACCGACATGGTGTTGGTCTCGGCGATCCCGAGGTCGAAGTAGCGCTCCGGCGCCACCTCCCGCACCTTGCCGAGGGCGGCCCCCATGTCGGCGGACAGCACGACCACCTCGGGGTGGGCGGCGACGAGGCGCGCCAGCTCGTCGCCGACGACGTTCGGGCTGTGTGCCTGTGCCTCCTCCGAGAACACGTCCTCCATCTGGCTGGTCACGTTGCTCATCGGGCCATCCTCGCCTCGATCTCGGCACGGGCGGCCGCCCGCTCGTCCTCGGTCATGTGGCCGAGGTGCCACGCCTGGGGAGCCGCCTCCATGGCGGCGAGGCCAGCACCCTTGCGCGTCCGGGAGACCACGCACACCGGGCGGTCGCCCGACGGGTCCGGAAGGGTGTCGAAGGCGCGCGCGAGCGCCCCCACGTCGTTCCCGTCGACCTCCACCGTGGTCCAGCCGAAGGCGGCGAAGCGGTCGGCGAGCGGCTCGATGTTGAGCGTGACCGAGGTGGCCCCGCCTCCGGAGAAGCCGTTGGCGTCGAGGATGGCGACGAGGTTGCCGAGGCGGTAGTGGGAGGCCGACATGGCCGCCTCCCACACCTGGCCCTCCTGCAGCTCGCCGTCGCCGGTCAGCACGAAGACCCGGGCGTCGCCGTGGCGAAGGCGCTGGGCGAGGCCCATGCCGACGCCGACCGAGAGGTTGTGGCCGAGCGACCCGGAGCTGAAGTCGACGCCGGGCACCTTCCGCATGTCGGGGTGGTCGGTGAGCGGCGAGCCGAGCCGGCCGTAGCCGTCCAGCCACGCGGTCGGGAAGTAGCCGAGCTCGGCCAGGATCGGCCACTGGCCGACGGCCACGTGGCCCTTGCCGAGCAGGAAGCGGTCCCGGTCCGGCCAGCTCGGATCGGCCGGGTCGAGGCGCAGCGTGTGGTAATAGAGCACGGCGAGCGCCTCGGCGCACGAGAACGTGCTCGAATAATGGCCGAGCCCCGCCTGGTCGATCAGGCGGATCGTCTCGAGGCGGATCCAGTCGGCTTTGGCCCGCAGCTCGTCGGCCCCGATCGGCCGGTTGCGCTCGAGCGCGGTGGCCGAAGAAGGCCCGGACGTCACGGTCATATGCTCAACCCCCCTGCGACGTTGATCGGGTGCAGGTCTACTACATCGCGCCGGGACCGGGCCGGGGTGGCCGCCCCTGTCCGGGCCGCCCCTGCCCGGGCGGCTCCGGCCGCCTCGCGCACGAGCGGGTCCGGTCCTGCGAGGAGCAGGTACTCGACGTTGCGCAACCGCCCTACCGTGCCGACCCGAGCGCCCGCCGGGTTGTGGATGCCGATCTGGGCACCGACGTAGCGGGGGCCCTCGAAGGCGAGGACGGCGACGGCGCCGCGGACGGCGCACATCGCCACGAGCTCGTCCAGGCCGAGCCAGGCCTCGTCGTTGTAGGAAAGGGCCACCAGGCTGGCGTCGACGCTCCGGACGAGCTCGGCGAGCGCCCGGGGCATCTCGCGGCGGCGGTTGAAGACGCTCTTCTGCTCGGCGTCCCTGCTGTCGAGCCGCTTGCAGGCGACCCCGTAGTGCTCGGGGGCGTCCCAGGCGACGAGGGTCTCCCAGACGTGGTAGTTGGTGTAGTACCGGTGCTGGTTGTAGGGCGGGTCGAGGTAGGCGAGGTCGAAGTGGCCGAGGCGGCCGGCCAACTCGCAGGCGTCGCCCCGGAGGGCCACCCCGGGCCCGGCGAGGAGCTCGGGGCGGCGCAGCTCCAGCGGGCGCGCCGAGCGGTCCGACCAGCGCTTCACGTACGCCATCTGCACGCCGGTCGTCGAGTCGACCCGGTCGGCCGCCTCGATCAGGCTGGTGAGCAGGACGGGGAAGAGGGGGCTGCCCCGCAGCTCGTGCTCGAGGGCGTCGCGTACGGCGTCGATGCGCTCGCCGTTGAACGGCTGGAAGTAGCGCGCCTGCCGGCAGAACGTCTCGGTGACGTAGCCGGGCCGGCCGGGCAGCTGCTGGAGCCAGGCGAGGGCGTCGTCGAGGGCGCCGTCGTCGAGGGTGTCGGCGTCGGTCTCGATCCGGGCGCGGGCGAACACGTGCGCGTAGCGTGCCGTGTCGACGGCGGTGACGTGGACGCCGCGTGCCTTCAGCGCGGCGGCCACCCGGGTGGTCCCGGTGAACAGGTCGAGCGCGCGCTGCACCCCGAGCCGCTCGGCCATGGTGGCGAGCACCGGCGCCAGGCGGCGCTTCGATCCGATGTACTTGATCACCTGCCGCCTCCGACGGCCGCCGCCGCCCGGGCCGGTCGACGGCTGCGCCGGAGGGTACCAGCGGGCGGCTACGACGACCGCACGTGCCGCCTGCGCCACCGGCGGGCGACGGCGACGGCGACGACCGCGAGCAGCAGCAGGCCGAGGTGTGGGTGGAACGGCCCGAAGCCGCGCGCGCCGGGCCAACCCCAGGTCCGCCAGAACAGCGTGTGGGCGAGGAAGGAGAGGGCACCGGGCAGCAGCAGGAGGGCGAGCACGACACCGAGCGACCGCCGCCGCCGGGTCGGCGGGCCCGCCGGCGGCGGGGAGGTGACGGCCCCCGGGGCCTGCCCGCCGAGCGGCGGCAGGTCGGTGAGGAGCCCGTCCAGGTCGGCACGGGTCCTCGCCGCCATGGCCCTGCCGACGCGATCGTCGAGCTCCACCTGGTCGAGGCGACCGTCGGCGAAGTGGCGGGCGAGCAGGTCGGCCACCTCGTGGCGCTCGGCGTCCGAGACGCGCAGCTGTGACGGCGGCACGCCCCCGGTCGGCCCCGGCCCCATCAGCGCGCCCGCCCGTGCAAGAGCCCGGCGGCGATCGACTCGGTGGCGCCCTCCTCGGGGACGAGGACCCAGGCGGCGGCGTACACCGGTACCCCGGCGCCGCCGAGCAGGGTGAGCGCCACGAGGCCCAGCCGGACGACGGTGGGGTCGAGGCCGAGGTAGTCGGCGAGACCGGCGGCGACGCCGGCGACGAGCCGGCCGTCGCGGCGGCGGCGGAGGGTGGCCAGCGACCCGGTGGCACCGGGGGTGGCGGACGGTTGGTGAGCGGTCATGGCGCCATCGTGCGCCGGTTGGCCCCCCGTGCGCATCGGGGCGATCCCGGCTTCGTCCCCGAGCGTGGCGAAGGCGACTCAGGGACATCCCTGATGGCGCGCCCGGAGCGCGGGCGCGAGGATGCGGTCATCGACGCCACCCCCCGCTCCACCGACCGGCCGCGGCGGTGGGCCGGCCCGCGTGCGGGCGGGCCGCTCCGCAGAGACCTCGAGGCACGTGCCGTGGCCGGCGTGGCCGCCGGTGTGGCCCGGCGGCTGGGGGTCGACCGGAACCTCGTGCGGGCGGCGTTCGTCCTCGCCATGGTGCCCGGCGGGATGGGGGTCGCTGCCTACGGGCTGGCCTGGCTGCTCGTGCCGGCCGACGGCGAGGACACGAGCGTGGCGACCCGGGCGCTGGCCGACCGCCGCGGCCTTGCCCTCGTGGTCGCCCTCGTGCCGGTGCTCGGGCTCCTGCTCGTGACTGCCTCGGCGCTCGGGGCCCCGTGGCTGTCGGCGATCGCCTGGCCGCTGTTCCTCACGACGGGCGCGCTCGTGCTCGTGTGGCGCAACGTCGGGCCGACCGAGCGGGGGTTGCTCGAGCAGCTCGTCGGCTCCTTTGCCCGGCCGGGCAGCAGGCCGCGGGGAGCGCCGGTGCGGTTCGTCGTCCGCGTCGCCGCCGGCGGGCTGCTCGTGCTCGGGGGGGTGCTGACGCTCACCCACGGCCGGCGAGGCGGGCCGGGGGTGCTGGCCCCGATCGGTGGGCTCGTGCTCGTGGCCGGCGGGATCGCCGTGGCCTTCGGCCCGTGGTGGCTCCAGATCGCCCGGGACCTCGTCGCCGAGCGGCAGGCCCGGGCGCGCGCCGAGGAGCGCGCCGAGCTGGCCGCCCGCCTGCACGACTCGGTGCTGCAGACCCTGGCGCTCATCCAGCGCCGGGCGGGCGACCCGCACGAGGTGGTGGGGCTTGCCCGGGCCCAGGAGCGCGAGCTGCGTGCCTGGTTGTTCGGCAACCGGGCGCCCGGAGAGATCGACGAGGATCGGCTGTCGGCGGCGATCGAACGGATCCAGCGTGACGTCGAGGCGCGCCACGGCGTGGCGGTCGAGGCGGTGGTGGTCGGCGACTGCCTGCTCGACGACGACCTGCGCAGCCTGGCCGAGGCGGCCCGGGAGGCGACGGTCAACGCGGCGCGCTGGTCCGGGGCGCCGTCGGTGTCGCTGTTCGTCGAGGTCGGGGACGAGCTCGTCGCCTGCTTCGTGCGTGACCGCGGCATCGGCTTCGACGAGGGGACCGTCCCGGAGGACCGGCGGGGCGTTTCCGGGTCGATCCGGGCGCGCATGCAGCGCCACGGCGGCACCGCCGAGATCCGCAGCCGCCCCGGCGAGGGGACCGAGGTGGCGCTCACCATGCCGCGCCGTCCGGCCCGCGCCGGCGCCGGGGCGGCAGGCGGCGAGCGGTGAGCAGCCTGGGGCGGCCCCGGGTGGTGCTGGTGGACGACCATGCCCTGTTCCGTGCCGGCGTGCGGGCCGAGCTACGCGACGCCGTCGACGTGGTCGGTGAGGCGGACGACGTCGAGAGGGCCATCGTCGTCGTCGGGGAGCGACGGCCCGAGGTGGTGCTGCTGGACGTGCACCTGCCGAGCGGCAGCGGCGCTGCGGTCGTCGAGGCGGTGCGCGCCACCCATCCCGAGATCCGCTTCCTCGCCCTCTCCGTGTCCGACGCCCCCGAGGACGTGATCGCCGTCATCCGGGCCGGCGCACGCGGCTACGTGACGAAGACGATCGGCGTCGAGGCGCTCGTCGACGCCGTGTGGCGGGTGGCCGGCGGCGACGCCGTGTTCTCGCCGCGCCTCGCCGGGTTCGTGCTGGACGCCTTCGCCTCGATGGGGGGCGAGGTGGTGCCGCCGCTCGACCCGGAGCTCGACCAGCTCTCGCCGCGCGAGCGGGAGGTGCTGCGGCTGATCGCCCGCGGCTACACCTACAAGGAGCTCGGCCGTGAGCTCTCGATCTCGGTGAAGACCGTCGAGAGCCACGTGTCGGCCGTTCTGCGCAAGCTGCAGCTGTCGAGCCGTCACCAGCTCACGCGCTGGGCGAGCGAGCGTCGACTGGCCTGACCCGGGCCCGACCGTCCCGCCGCAGCCGTCCCGCCGCAGCCGTCCCGCCTCAGCCGTCCTCGAGCCAGCTCCGGGTGGTGGCGACCACCTCGACGTCGGGGTGCGACCAGACGAAGCGCTCCAGCTTGTCGAGCACCTCCTCCACCTGGTGCGCCTCCCCGGCGACGGTGGCGAAGCCGAGCAGGGCACGCTGCCACTGCTCCTGGAAGCCGACCTCGGCGGCCGCGACGCGAAAGCGCGCCCGCGCCCCGTCGAGGATGGGGCGGATCGCCGCCCGCTTCGCCTTGAGGGAGCCGGCGGCCGGCACGTGGAGCTCGACGGCGAGGGTGCAGGCGTGCACCGGCCGGCTCAGATGTCGACGTCGGCCGCCTCGGGACGGGCGACCGCACCGCGCAGTGGAAGGTCGGCGAGCGCCGCCGGCGGCTCCTGCCAGTAGGCGGGCGCGCCGCCGTCGGTGGCCGCCCGGACGGCTTGCCAGACGCGCTCGGGGGTGCAGGGCATGTCGATGTGGCGCACGCCGAGGTGGCTGACGGCGTCGACGACGGCGTTGTGGACCGCCGGCAGGGCGCCGATCGTGCCGGACTCGCCGATCCCCTTGGCGCCGAGCGGGTTGAGCGGGCTCGGGGTCTCGGTGTTGGCCGTCTCGAAGGAGGGCAGCTCGGCGGCCGACGGCATGGCGTAGTCGGCGAGGGTCGCCGTCAACGGGTTGCCGTCCGGGTCGTAGACCATCTGCTCCCACAGGGCCTGGGCCATCCCCTGGGCGATGCCGCCGTGCTGCTGGCCCTCGACGAGGAGGGGGTTGACGATCCGCCCGCAGTCGTCGACGGCGACGTGGCGCAGCGCCCGGACGTGGCCGGTGTCGAGGTCGACCTCGACGACGGCGACGTGCGCCCCGAAGGGGAACGTGGCCCCCTCCTGGGCGAAGTCGACCGCGGCGGACAGCGATCGTCCCTGCGCCACGGCGAGCCCGGCAAGGTGGTCCCAGCCGAGGGCGCGGGCCGGGACGCCGGCGACGCCGACGCGCCCGTCGTCGGTGACGACGATGTCGTCGACGCTCGCCTCGAGCTCGGCGGCCGCCAGCTCCTTCGCCTGCACCAGCACCTCGTCGGCGGCGGAGCGTACGGCGTTGCCGCCGATCTGCAGGCTGCGCGACCCGCCGGTGCCACCGCCCCGCGGCACCTCGGCGGTGTCGGACTGGAGGAACCGGATGGCCTCGAGCGGGATGCCGAGGCGCTCGGCCACGATCATGGCGAAGGCGGTGGCGTGGCCCTGACCGTGGGCCGACGTGCCCACCCGGATGGTCGCCGTGCCGTCCTCGTGCACGTCGACCTGGCCGAACTCCTTGCCGCCCGCGCCGGCGGTCACCTCGACGTAGACCGACACCCCGACGCCGAGGACGCGGCGCTCGCCGGCCTCGAGGCGGCGCGCCTGCTCGGCACGCAGCGCCGCGTAGTCGGCGAGGCGGAGCGCCTCGTCGAGGGCGTGCTCGTAGTCGCCGCTGTCGTAGCGGGCACCCATCAGGGAGGTCATCGGGAAGCTGTCGGCCGGCAGCAGGTTGCGCCGGCGCAGCTCGACCGGGTCGATGCCGAGCTCGTCGGCGGCGACGTCCATCGTGCGCTCGAGCAGCTCGGCCGCCTCCGGGCGCCCGGCCCCGCGGAAGGCGCCCATCGGGGTCGTGTTGGTCATCACGGCGGCCACGTCGTAGGCGATGGCCGGGATCTTGTAGACCCCCTGCGCCATGAGGCGCGTCGGCCCGATCGGCAGGGCGCCGCCGAAGCCCGCATAGGCGCCGGACTCGCCGACGACGCGCAAGCGCATCCCCGTGATCCGGGCGTCGCCGTCGAAGCCCATCTCGACGTAGTCCACCTGGCCCCGCCCGTGGGGCATGGCGACGAGGTTCTCCGAACGGGTCTCGACCCAGGTCACCGGGCGGCCGAGGCGCAGGGCGGCGGCGACCACCACGAGGTGCTCTGCCGCCACGCCGGCCTTGGCCCCGAAACCGCCGCCGACGTGCGGGGTGACCACCCGGACCGTCCCGGGCTCGAGCCCGAGGATCCGGCAGACCGAGCCGTGGAAGCCGTGGGGCATCTGGGTCGACACGTACACGGTCAGGTCGTGACCCTGGCCGTCCGGGCCGGGCAGGGCGGCGACGGCATTGCCCTCCATCGGCAGGACGGCGACCCGCTGGTTGACGAGCCGCAGCCGCACCACGTGGGCGGCCCCGGCGAGCGGGTCGGGGTCGGCGGGGTCTCGGGTCCCCGACGCCAGGTTGGTGCCGAGATCCTCGAACTGCAACGGCGCCCCCGGGGCGAGGGCGGCCTCCGGGTCGACGACGGAGGGGAGCGGGTCGTAGTCGACGGCGACGGCCGCCGCGGCGTCCTCGGCGGCGGCCTGCGAGTCGGCGAGGACCACGGCCACGGCCTCCCCGACGAAGCGCACCTTGTCGGCGGCGAGCGGCGGCCGGGCGCAGGCGTCGTTCAGGACCATGAACCCGTGGTAGGGGGCAAGGCCGAGCTCGGCGCCGGTCAGCACGGCGACGACGCCGGCCATCGTCGCCGCGTCGGTCGTGTCGATCCGCTCGATGCGGGCGTGCGCCATCGGCGAGCGGACGAAGACGGCATGGAGCATGCCCGGGACCTTCAGGTTGGCGATGAAGGTCCCGTTGCCCGTGAGCAGCTCGGGGTCTTCGACGCGACGGACGCGGGTACCGAGAATGGAGCCGACCATGGCCGCACGCTACCGGACCGCCTGGCGCACGGGCGCGCCGGTCACGCCGGGCGGACGACCACCTTGCCGATGGCGCCCTGCTCGACGGCGTCCTGGGCGGCCGCCACGTCGTCGAGGGAGAACTCGTGGACCGGAAGGCTCGACAGGGCGCCGGCGGCAAGGGCCGTGCTCGTCCAGTCGACGGCGGCGGCGAGCTCGGCCGGCGGGACCCCGTAGAGCAGAAGGAAGTGGAGGGTGGCGTTGGCCCCCATGAGCCGGCGCGTCGGGAGCACCGGGTCGTCGGCCTCGTTGGCGTAGACGGCGATGACCGTGCCCGGGCCGGCCACGGCGAGGTCGAGGTCGAGGTTGGCCCCGAGCGCCAGCTCGACCACCCGCTCGACACGGGGGGCGAACGCCCGCAGCTCGGCGGCGGCACCGGCGGCGCGGTAGTCCACGACCAGGTCCGCCCCCGCCGCCCGGGCGAGCTCGGCCTTGGCCTCCGAGCTCACTGTCGTCGCCACCCGGGCGCCGGCGTGCTTGGCGAGCTCGATGGCGAAGTGGCCGACGGCCCCGGCGCCGCCGGCGACGAGCACGCTGGCGCCGGCGAGGGCGCCCGGGTCGCCCCCGAGCGCGTGGGCGGCCGTGACGGCCGGCACGCCCAGGCTGGCGCCGAGCACGTCGGTCGCCGCATCCGGTAGCCGCACGGCACGCTCGGCCGGCACCAGCGAGCGCTCGGCAGCGGTGCCGTAGCGGTTGTGGAAGGCTGCCAGGTAGCACCACACCCGCTCGCCGACCCGTCCCGCCGGGACACCCTCGCCGACCGCCTCGATGACCCCGGCACCGTCCTGGTGGGGGATCTGGAAGCCGTCGGGCTCGCCCGCCGTCCGGCCGGCCCGTGACTTCCAGTCGGTCGGGTTGACCCCCGAGCAGCTGACCCGCACGAGCACCTCACCCGGTCCGGGACGGGGCGTCTCCACCTCCTCGACGGCGAGCACCTCGCGGGCGGGACCGGTGCGGCGGTACAGGGCGGCGCGCATGGGGCGACCGTACCCCGCCCGCTGCCGCCCGCCCGCCCGCCGCCGCCCGCCCGCTGCCGCCCGCCCGCCGCCCGCCGCAGGGAGAGGAGCTCGTTGACCGCGAGGGG
>JAKBAA010000080.1 GCA_021809425.1 Actinomycetes bacterium
GAAACCCGGCCGGAGGGCCCTGCTGGTGGATGGTGCGGACTTCTGCTGTCCGCCGACGTGGAGATCTGCTGTCCGTCAGCGTGGAGCTTGTTGTCCGTCTACAGGGAGTATCTGCTGTCCGTTCTCACTCCTAGCGCTGGATGACGAGCAGCTCGCTCATCTTGTGGTGAGGACCGTCGTCGATGTCAGGCTGTGGACGATCACGAGCGCGAGGTGTCGGTGCCCTCCTGCGACGCGCCCGCGCCGCGAGCTTCGAGGAGCCGGCGCTTGAGCTCCACGGGCGCGAAGCTCGCCTCGATGCTGCGCCGGGCGAGCGCCTGCAGCGCTTCCTCGCTCAGCCCAACCTCGTCTCGGGCCCGGCGGTACTCCTCTGGAAGGGTCGTGGCGAACATCGGCGGGTCGTCGCTGCAGAGGACGACGGGAACGCCCGCCTCCAAGAGGCGCGCCAGCGGATGCTCGCCGAGGCTTCGGACGATGCCGGTCGCCACGTTGCTCGACGGGCAGACCTCGAGGGTGACGCCGTCGTCGGCGAGGCGGGCGAGGAGCTCCTCGTCGCTCGCAGCAGCGATGCCATGGCCGATGCGCTCGGCGCCGAGCAGGTCGAGCGCCGCGTAGATCTCCGACGGCCCGACGCTCTCGCCGGCGTGCGGCACGCTGTGCAGCCCGGCGGCGCGCGCGGCTGCGAAGTAGGGAGCGAAGTCGGCTCGTCGCACGCCCTCCTCGGGCCCGCCGAGACCGAAGCCGACGAGGCCGGCGGGCGGGTGGCGAAGCGCCGCCTCGAGCGTGAAGGCAGCGCCAGGCTCACCGTCGGCGGCGGAGATGTCGTAGACGTACGCGACCTCGACACCGCGGTCGTCACGCGCACGGCGCGCGCCCACCTCGAGGGCCGCGGCCAGCTCGTCGGGCGCGATCCCGGCGCGCCGGTGAGAGAAGGGGGTGACGGTGACCTCGGCGTAGGCGGTGCCCTGGCGGGCGAGGTCCTCTCCGAGCCCCACGACGAGGGTGACGATGTCCTCGGGCGTGCGCAAGAGGTTGGAGATGGCCGTGTAGACGGCAAGGAAGTGGGCGAAGCCCGAGAAGGCGTAGAAGGCGCGTAGCTCGTCGAGATCGGTCGGGACGCCACCGTCGGGATGGGCGGCGGCGAGGGAGGCGACGGTGTGCGGGGAGGCCGAACCCACGAGGTGCAGGTGCAGATCGGCCTTGGTCAGCGAGACGAAGACGTCGAGCTCGGGGGTCGGTGACGAAGTAGCGTACACGAGGTGCCTCCTTGATCGGAGGCGCCCTTGTTGCGCACAACCGGCCGAGCGTGGCGGGAGGGAACCCGTTGCAGCGCCTCTCGGCCTTCGATGACATGGTGCCCGCGCGGCGCAACGGCGTCAACGGTTCAGCCCACCGCCGGGCCATTCGAACTGGTAACGGGTTGAGCCGGTTCGAGCTGTGCTTCTGGCACCGAGTTCATGAAGAGGATCTGAGGGATCTGGCCCGGCGACGGTCCGGCGACCCCTGCGAGGACGCAGGGTGCCATTGCCCGGCGCGACAAGAAGAAGACGAGGTCTTTGGGCATCGACGTGCCCGTGCTCGACGCCACTCTTGTTCCGCCTGGAGCGTGATGCGCTTGCCGCTTCGTCTCGCCGGCTCGATCAGCGCTCGAAGGAGCGCCTAGCCGACGCCCGTGCGCCAGCGGTCCTCCCGTACGTGGATCGGAGACCGGGTGGTCCATCGTCCGCTTGTGGCGACCCCCTGGCGCTCGACCGCGTTCGCTTCGGAAGGTCGTCGGTGCCGCGGTGCTGGCGGCTTGGACTACAACCTGGACTACAACTGGGAGGGGTTCGGTGCACGGGGAGCAACCGCGCACACGATCCACCGGCGCTGACCTGCACTAACAGAACTCAGGAACACTCGGTGTACGGTCGAGAGGCCTTTAGCAGTGAGCCCGATTCGGCCGCTCTCGCACCTCTCCTCGGCGCCTCTACCTGCCGCTCTTCCCTCCGGGCGGGCCGGGGGGAAGAGCCGGACGGCGGTCGGACTTCGAGCTCCCCGCCATGGCGGTCAGCTGGAAGTCCCTGGACCGTCCACGGAGGGTCGAGGAACCAGGTCGGAGCGTACCCCAGGTGCCCGGAGGGTGCGCGCCGGTGCCGGCGGGCGCCCCCGTCACCCCGCCCCGGGCGGCCGTGGCGGGCGGTCATGAGATTGCAACAACTCGCACAGCTGCTGCACGGCCGGACCAAGTACGTTGGCCGCTCGTAGAGCGGCCAGACCGGCTCGCCGAGAGAGGGGTGGGTCGCATGGCCAGGGCGGTCGGTCGGGTCGGCGTGTCGCCGGGAAGCCGTGCGGCAGCGGGACGGCGGACCGCCCGATGGCGCCGTGCGGCGGTGGTGGTAGTGACGGCCGGGGCCGCCGTGCCGCTGGCGGGCGTCCTTGCAGGTGGCGTCGGGGCCGGTGCCGCCGCCGGCTCGAGCCCGGCCGGCGCCCGCGGCCGGGTGGGTCGTTCCGGGGCGCTCGTGGCGGTGGGGGCGGCTGCACGGCCGCTCGCCGGAGAGCGGCCGGCGGGAAGGCTGGCGGCATCGTCGGCGCTGTCGCTCGGGGTCGCCCTGCGGCCGCGCGACCCTGCCGGCCTGGCGAACTACGCCGCCGCCGTGTCGGATCCGGCGAGCCCGTCCTACCACCACTACCTGCGCCCGGCCCAGTTCGCCGCCCGGTTCGGGGCGACACGGTCGACGATCGCCGCCCTCGCCGCCACGTTGCGTCGCGACGGTCTGTCGGTGGGGAAGGCGAGTGGCAACGGGCTGCTGGTGCCGGTGACCGGCACGGCCGGCCGCGTGGAGTCGGCGTTCCACACCGGGCTCACCCGGTTCGCCGCCGTCGGACGCGGGCCGACCTGGGGGGCCGACACCGCCCCGCGGCTGCCGGCGGCGATCGCCGGCCAGGTGGCCGGGGTGCTCGGCCTGGACAACCTGGCGAGCCCGCACAGCTTCCTCGAGCACGCCCCGACTCCGGCCCAGCGGGCGGCGCTCGGCGGCCGGGTGCCGGGCGGCAGCGGGACCGCCACCCCCACGACGGCCACCCCCATGACGGCCACCCCCACGACGGCCACCATCGTGACGACAACCGGCCCGACCCGTGGCGCCCAGTCGGTGGCGGCGGCGAAGAAGCCGGCGCCGAGCGGGCCGAGCGTGACCCATGCCCCGACGGCAGCCCCGGTGGCCTGCGGGGCCGCCCAGCGGGCGGCGGCGTCGGGAGGCGGGTGGACCGACCAGCAGCTGGCGAGCGCCTACGGGCTGACCGGGCTGTACGCGAAGGGTGACGTGGGCGCCGGCCAGACGATCGCCCTGTACGAGCTGGAGCCGTACTCGGCGAGCGACCTGGCGGCGTTCGACCAGTGCTACTTCGGACGGAACCGGACGAGCCAGGTGACGGCGGTGCCGCTCGACGGGTTCGCCCTGGCCGGCCCGGGATCGGGCGAGTCGCTGCTCGACATCGAGGACGTGTCGGCGTTGGCCCCGGCGGCCCACCTGCTGGTGTACGAGGCGCCCAACACGACGTTCGGGGGGATCGACGCCTTCAACGCCATCGTCAGCCAGGACCGGGCGTCGATCGTGTCGACGAGCTGGGGCGAGTGCGAGGCGGCGCTCCAGATCGGGGCGCCGCAGGCGCAGCAGATCGAGAACACGCTGTTCGAGGAGGCGGCAGCCCAGGGCCAGACGGTGTTCGCCGCCTCGGGTGACACCGGGTCGGACGACTGCGCCAGCACGCCGTTCGGGTCGACGTCGCCGGCGGCTCCTTACCTGTCGGTCGACGACCCGGCGAGCCAGCCGTACGTGGTGGGGGTGGGGGGCACCACGATGACCTCGGCGAGCAACCCGCCGCACCAGACGGTGTGGAACGACGGGGCCAGCTGGGGCGGGTCGGGGGGCGGCATCTCGTCGACCTGGACGACCCCGCCGTGGCAGGCCGACTCGGGCGTGCCCGGGGTGCGCACGTCGGGTGGCCGCCAGGTCCCCGACGTGAGCGCCTCGGCGGACGAGTGGCGGGGGATCACCGTCTACTCGAGCTCGTTCGCGGCGTCGTCGTCGGGCACCGGCGGGCCGGCGCCGGGCGGGCCGCTGCCGGCGCCACCGGCCGGGTGGACGACGATCGGCGGGACGTCGTCGGCGGCGCCGACCTGGGCGGCGGTGGCGGCCGAGATCGCCGCCTCGCCGTCGTGCGCCACCGTGTCGGCCGGGGCCGGGTCGAGCCACGACCTCGGCTTCGTCGGGCCCGAGCTGTACCAGGTGGCCGGCAACCCGGTCGCCTACGCCAGCTCGTTCACCCAGGTGCGGGCCGGGACGAACGACGTGTACGGCCTCGGCCTCGGCTACCCGGCGGGACCCGGGTACAACCTGGCCACCGGCCTCGGCACGCCGACGGTCACCGACGCCGGCGGCCAGGGCGGGCTGGCGGCGAGCCTGTGCGCGGTGGCCGGGGCGACGGCGCCGGCCGGTGGGGCAGGGTCGCCGTCGGTGACGGCGCTGTCGCCGTCGGCCGGGCCGCTGACCGGCGGGACGACCGTCCAGGTGACCGGGTCGGGCTACCCGACCGGCGACCCGTCGGCCGTCCAGGTGCTGTTCGGGACGACCCCGGCGACGGTCGTGTCGGTGCCGAGCCCGACCACCCTCGACGTGACCTCGCCGGCGCTCACCACCTCGGCGGGTGCCGCCAGCTTTGCCGTGGCCGGGCCGGTCCAGGTGACCGTGACGGTGGCCGGGGCGACCAGCCGGCCGGGACCGGCCAGCGTGTTCCAGGCGTTCCAGCCGGCCCCCTCGCCGTCCGGCGGCGCCCCGTCGGGCCCGGGCACCGGCGCCGGCCAGGGCACCGGCACGGGGCCGGTGACGGCGGTGCCGACGGTGAGCGGGATCGGGCCGTCGGTGGTGAACGCGTCGGGCGGGGCCACGGTGACGGTGTACGGCAGCGGTTACTCGGCCGCCGACACCCCGACGGTCACCGTCGGGGGGGTGCCGGCGACCGGGGTGACGGTGGTGTCGAGCGACGAGCTGCACGCCGTGGTGCCGCCGAAGGGACCGTCGACGTCGTGCGCCACCGGTGCCGGGTTCGCCCCGTCGACGGCCTGCCAGGTGGAGGTGGTGGTGCGCGACTCGGCCGGGTCGAGCCCGGCGGCGCCGATCCTGCCGACGGTGACCGGTCCGGTGGTGTTCGACGCGAAGGGGGTGGTCGAGCCGACGCCGGAGACGGAGGTGGCGCCAGCGGCGACCGAGCTGGACTACGCCCCGACGCCGCTGATCACGTCGGTGTCGCCCGACCCAGGTGACGCCTCGGGGCAGACGCCCGTGGTGATCACGGGGAGCGGGTTCAGCTTCAACACGCTCGACTGGGTCAACTTCGGGCCGTCGGGGACGGTGCAGAGCGAGCAGGTGGACATCTCGTCGATCACGCCGACCCAGATCGTGATCGTGCCGCCGCCGGCGCCGTCGGCAGGGACGGCGGCCGCCCAGTCGCTGGCGGGCGGGATCAGCGTCCAGAGTGGCGGCGGGCTGTCCAACGTGTACCCGTTCTCGTACGCCGGGGTGCCGACGGTGAGCTCGCTGACGACGTTCGGCGGGCCGACGACCGGCGGGACCCGGTTGACGCTGAAGGGGTCGAACCTGTCGGACGCCTCGGTGGTGGAGTTCGTGAGCCAGGTGGGGGGCGGCGCCTACGGGGCGTCGGCGACGGTCGCCGAGACGGCGAGGACGTCGACGTCGATCACGGTGACGACCCCGGCCGACCTGCCCGGGCCGGTGGACGTGGTGGCGTGCACGGCCTCGGCATGCGCCCACGCGAACCCTGCCCACGACACGTTCGTGTACTTCAGCCCGACGGCGCCGGCAGTGTCGCTCGTGACGCCCCGGGTGGGGCCGGCCCAGGGCGGCACGACGGTGACCCTGTTCGGCAACAACCTGAACGGGGCGGTGGCGGTGCGGTTCGGGACGAACGAGTCGTCGGCCATCGCCCAGGTGCCGGGGTACCCGGACGGCGACCCGTACGTGCTCGAGGTGCACGCGGCGGCCGGGCCGGCAGGTCAGGCGGTGCCGGTGAGCGTGGTGGGTCGCAACGGCCGGAGCGTGCCGGTGCCGGCGATGTCGTTCCGGTACGAGACGAGCGCCCCGAGCGCCCCGCGGGCGCTTTCGGTGCAGCTGGTCGGCTCGGCCGCCCACGTACGGTGGGCGCAGCCCCTGAGCGACGGGGGCCGGCCGATCAGCGGGTACCGGGTGCTGGCGCTCGCCGCCGGGGCGCCTCCGGTGGCGGTGGCGGTGGCGGCCGGCCAGCGGTCGGCGACATTGCGGGGGCTGGAGGCGCACCACCTGTACGACGTGCGGGTGGCCGCCGTCAGCACGGTCGGCCGGGGGCTCTGGGCCGAGAGCGGGCCGCGGGCGGTGGCGTACGCCGCCAACGGCTACCGGGTGGCCACGACGGGCGGGGTGGTGCAGGGCTTCGGCAGCCTGGGGGCGCTCGGCGGGGTGGCCGGGTCGGTGACGTCACCGGTGGTGGCGGTCGCCCCGACCGGTGACGGGTTGGGCTACTGGCTGGTGGAGCGCAACGGCACGGTGGCGGCGTTCGGCGACGCCACCCCGCTCGGGTACCCACGTTCGGCCACCCCCATGGTCGGGATCGCCGCCGACCCGGCCGGGAGCGCGGGGTACTGGCTGGTCGACGCCGCCGGGCACGTCGACGCCTACGGCTCGGCGCCACGCCTCGGGTCGCTCTCGGGCAAGCTGGCCCGTACGTCGCCGGCGGTCGGCATCGCGGCGGCGGGTACCCACGGCTACTGGGTGGTGCAGGCCGATGGCACGGTGACCCCGTTCGGGTCGGCTGGCCGGTTCGCCGGGACGGGACGGCCGGTGGCCGGCGGGGCGGTGGCGATCGCGGCGCTCGGGTCGGGGCACGGCTACTTCGTGCTGTCGGCCGACGGGGCCGTGCACGCCTTCGGGTCGGCCCTCGTGCTCGGGTCGACCGGCGGGACGGCGGTGCACGCCGGGGCGGTGGCGATCGCCCCGACCCCGACCGGGCGCGGCTACTGGGTGGCTAGCGGGTCGGGTGCGGTCGGTGCGTACGGGGACGCCACCTACGAGGGTCGCCCGTCCCTCCCGGCAGGCGCCGTCCTGGCGGGGATCGCCGCCGCCTGACCCCGCCGCCTGGCAGCGCGGCCTGGCAGCGCGGCCTGGCAGTGCGGCCTGGCAGCGCCGCCAGGCAGCGCCGCCAGGCAGTGCGGCCTGACAGCGCCGTCAGGCTGGGCCGTGCCGTCAGGCCGGGGCCGGGTGAACGGGGCTGCGGCCGACTGCGCTCGCCGGGAGGGGCCGGTCAGGCCGGGAGGGCGATGGCGGCCTCGGGGCTGGCGACGGTAAACGTGCACGACTCCTCGAGATAGAGGTGGACGGCCGTGTCGTCGTGGCGGGCGTAGCCGAGGGAGAGGTCGGCGCCGAGGTGGAGGTGGAAGTCGCCGCCGCGGATGCTGAGCAGGACGCCGCCCTCGACGCCGGGCGCCCGGACGACCGGGCCGCCGAGGATCCGGCGGAGGTGGTCGACCAGGAGGAGGCCGGCGCCGCGCTCGGCGGTCTCGAGGACGCCGGTGTAGGTGTCGGGGCCGAGGGCGAGGCCGTACGGCCCGTCGACGCCGGCCTGGCGGAGGACGGCGACGGCACGGGCGACGTGGCGGGGGTAGGCGCCGAGGTCGGCGCCGAGGTCGATCGGGTCGTGCGGGCTGGCCTGGGTGATGCCGGTGATGCCGGCGTCGTCGTAGCCGTGGAAGACGCACACGTTCTCGGCCAGGGCGAGCTGGCGGGCGGCCCCTTCGAGGTCGGCGAGGTCGGGACCGTCGTCACCGCGCTCGGCGTCGTCGATCAGGTCGAGGTCGACGGCGAACGGGGCGCGCAGCTCGACGAGCGGCTGGACGAGGCGGCGGCGCCCCCGGACTCCGGCGGCGGGCTCGACGGCAATGCGGGCCGTGCGGCCCAGGCTTGCGGCGGCGTGGGTCCAGCCGTGCGGGCCGTCCACCTGGACGAGGCGCCGGGCGGCGAGGGCGGGGCGGAGCGCCTCGGCGGCCGCCTGGTCGAGCAGCTGCCAGGCACGCGCCGTGACGGGGGCCAGCTCGCGTCGTAGGTGGTTCATCGCTTCCCTCCCTCCGGGGCGTCGTCCACGTCGGGGTGGGCGGTGAGCCGGCCGATCCCGAGCGAGCCGTCGCCGCTGCCGCCGGCACCCCCGCCGCCGGCACCCCCGTCGTTGTCACCGCCGCCGGCGGCCGCCCGCTCCTCCACCTCGAGGATGGGGCCGGAGCTGAACAGGTAGGCGCGCAGCTGGGCGTCGAGGGCGGGGTCGTGGCGGCGGAGCCACTCGAGGGTCATGGCGGCGTGCTCCTTCTCCTCGTCGCGGTTGTGGGCGAGGATGGCCGCCAGCTCCGGGTCGGAGGCGGCGGCGACGCGCTGGTCGTACCAGTCGACCGCCTCCAGCTCCTCCATGATCGAGACGATGGCACGGTGCCGGTCGACGAGCTCGGGGGGGAGCTGGTCGGCGGGCTCGTGCAGGCTCCCGCTCGAGGCAGCCATCGCGCCCTCCTTCCGGCCCCTGCGGGACCGTCCCGCGGGCCGCCGCCAACGCTAACGGGGCGATGCCCGCCGGGCGGTCAGCCGTCGACCAGCGAGGCGATCTCGCCGAGCTCGTCGGGGGACAGGTCGGCCGTGGTGGCCTCGGCGTTCTCCCGGACCTGCTCGGGCTTGGTGGCGCCGGCGATCACCGAGCTGACGACCTGGTGGCTGGCGAGCCAGGAGAGGGCGAGCCGGGTCATCGACCAGCCGCGGCCGTCGGCGTAGGCACGAAGGCGCTCCACCTTGGCCAGGTTGGCCTCGGTGGCGACGGCGCCGAAGCGCTGGTCGGCGAGGCGGCTGTCGGACGGGGCCGCCTGGCCCGGGCGGATCTTCCCGGTGAGCAGCCCGGAGGTGAGGGGGAAGAACGGGAGGACGCCGAGCCCGTAGCGGTCGGCGGCCGTCGTCACCTCGAGCTCGATGCGCCGGTGGAGGAGCGACCACTCGTTCTGGACGGACACGAACGGGGTGGAGTGGCGCGTGGCCGCCGTCCAGTGGGCGTCGGCGATCCACCAGCCGTCGGCATTGGAGCAGCCGATGTACCGGGCCTTGCCGGCCCGGACGGCGTCGTCGAGGGCGTCGAGGGTCTCGGTGATCGGGGTGCGCGGGTCGGGGTAGTGGAACTGGAGCAGGTCGACGTGATCGGTCCCGAGCGCCCGCAGGCTCGTCTCGAGGCTGCGGACCAGCTCGGCACGCGACCCTCGGTCCTCGATGGTGGCCGACCCGAACTTGGTGGCGACCACGACCTCGTCCCGGTGCCCCTTGAGGGCGGCGCCGAGGAACTCCTCGGAACGGCCACCCCCGTACGAGCGGGCGGTGTCGAAGAACGTGATCCCGGCGTCGAGGGCCGCATGGACCACCTCCGAGGTGGCGGCGGCGTCGATGCGCATGCCGAAGTTGTTGCACCCGAGCCCCGCCAGCGAGACCCGCAACCCGGATGCCCCCAGTCGTCGCAGCTCCACCCCTGCCTCCTCGCGCTCCGCCGGACGTTGCGGCACCAGCATGGCACGATGGCCCCCGCCGCTCCTCCTGGCGGCGGCCGCTCCGCCGGCATCGGCCGCCTCGGGAAGCGGGACGTGCCCGCCGTGGTTGTTGTTGGCGTTGGGCGGCGCGCCGGCGACGACGAGGAGGCAGGGGTGGCAACGGTTCCCGAGGTGGACTTCTGGTTCGACCCCATCTGCCCGTGGGCGTGGATCGCGTCGCGATGGCTGCTCGAGGTGGAGAAGGTGCGCGAGCTGTCGCCGCGCTGGCACGTCATGTCGCTGGCCTACCTGAACGCCGACAAGGAGGACCTGTCGGAGGAGTACCGGCGACTGCTCGCCACGGCGTGGGGGCCGGTGCGGGTGGCGATCGCCGCCGAGCAGCGGTACGGCAACGAGGTGCTCGGCCCGCTCTACACCGCCATCGGCACCCGGCTCCACCATGACAAGGCGCCTCGGGACGCCGAGACGCTGCGGGCCTCGCTCGAGGAGGTCGGTCTCGACCCCGGGCTGGCCGCCGCCGCCGAGTCGACCGAGCACGACGACGCCCTCAAGGCGTCCCACCACGCCGGGATGGACCAGGTGGGCTACGAGGTGGGAACGCCGGTGATCAGCGTGGCCGGAACGGCCTTCTTCGGGCCGGTCCTGTCGCCGATCCCGCGCGGCGAGCAGGCCGGCACGCTGTGGGACGGGGTGCTCGCCGTGGCGAGCTACGACGGGTTCTTCGAGCTCAAGCGGACGAGGACCCGCCCGCCCATCTTCGACTGACCGCCCCCGGGCGCCTGCCGTGCGGTCCCGCCGCCGGCCCCGCCGCCGTCCGGTCCCGCCGCCGGGCCCTCCCGCCGCCGTCCGGTCCCGCCGCCGGCCCTCCCGCCCGGGGCCCCGGCATCCGTCGACCGCCCGCCGGGTAGGGGGGCGCCATGGTCGCCGCCGTTCTGCCCGCTGGCCGCACGTGAGCGGGCGCAGGGGCCCGCTCGCCGGCAGCTACCCGGCGGCGGTGGCCCTCGTGGTGACGACGCTCGTCCCGTTCCTGTGCCTGACGGCGGCGGTGTTCCTGGTGGCGCCCCAGATCGAGAGGTCGCTGCACCTGAGCGCCGGGGCGCTCGACGTGACGATCGCCCTGTCCGACGCCGCCTATGCGGTGGGGACGGTGTTCGCCGTGCAGCTGGCGACCCACCTTCCGGGCCGGCGGATGCTGGTCGGCTACGTGTCGCTGTTCTTCGTGTCGGCCCTGCTCGCTGCCTGGGCGCCGACGGGGGCGGTGTTCGTCGGGGCGTTCATCGTCGAGGGGCTGTGCACGAGCCTCATGCTGATCGCCGCCGTCCCGCCGCTCGTGATCGGGTGGCCACCACGCAAGATGCCGTGGACCGGGACGGTGATGAACCTGGCCATCTTCGGCGCCGTCGCCGTCGGGCCGACGGTGGGGGCGCTCATGGCGTCGAGCGGCCACTGGCGGCCGCTGTTCTGGGCCGTGGCCGGGGTGGGCGCCCTCGCCATGGCGCTGGCCGCCCTCACCTTCGAGGATGTCCCGCCGGCCGGCACGGACGTCCCGTGGGACCTCGTCGCCATCGGGCTGGCGGTCGCCGGGTGCGGCCTCGCCTTCTTCGGGGCGGGCTGGCTCGAGGCCAAGGGGCATCCGACCGCCCTGGCGCTCGTGCCGCTCGTGGTCGGCATCGGCCTCGTGGGTGCGCTCGTCGTCTACGAGTACCGGTTGCGCCGGCCGCTGATGCCGGTGAAGCAGCTGGCCACCACCATGCCGGTGGTCGGCATCCTGATCGCCCTGTTCGCCAGCGCCTCGGCGTTCGGCCTGATGGAGCTGGTGCTCATCGCCATCGAGCACCGTGCCGGGCCCACGACCATCGCCGTCCAGTTCCTGCCCGAGTTCGGCGCCGCCATCGTGACGGCCGGCATCTTCGGGGCGCTGTTCCGGACGCGTTACACGCCGGTGCTCGCCTTCGCGGGTCTGGTCGCCCTGGCGGCCGCGGCCGCCCTGCTCACCGGCGTGGCGACCGGCGGCTCGGCCACGGTCGAGGTGGGTGCCGGCCTGATCGGCCTCGGCGTCGGGGCGTCGGTGTCGCCGGCGCTGTTCCTCGCCGGGTTCTCGCTCCGCTCGAGCGAGGTGCAACGGGTGTTCGCCCTGATCGAGCTGCTGCGCGGCGTCACCGCCTTCCTGGTCGCCCCGATCCTGCTGTTCCTGGCGGCCGTCCTCGGGCCGACCCTGGCCTCGGGGATCGGCTGGGCGTCGTGGGTGTGCTTCGCCCTTGCGGTCGCCGGGGCGGTCGGAGCCGGGACCGTCTTCTACGTCGGCCGCGGTCGCCTGCACACCCCTGACCTCGCCACTTGGGCGAAGGGTGAGCCAGCCTGGCATTCGCCGCCGCTGCTCGCCCGCTACCGGGGCGACCCGCCTGGCGAGGACGGCGACACGGAGGAGCCGCCGGCCGACCGGCAGGTCGAGCGCCGGGGCGCCTGACCGCCCTCCTGGTGGCCCTCGAAGCGGCACGACATGCACGTGCCGGTCGCCTTCCGGCCCTGGTCGGGCGCCGGCCCCGGGGTGGTGTCGACGGCGCAGTCGGGAGAGGCGACGGTGTGCGAGGTGGAGTCGACCGACGTGCCGCCCCCGGCGGGTGGCTACCGGAGGCCGTAGGCGTTGAGGGCGTACTCGCGCACCATGCGGTCGGTCGAGAAGAAGGAGGCGTTGAGGGCGATGGCGTTGCGCATGACGGCCCGGTAGCCGTCGGGATCGGAGTAGTACTGGGGCAGCACCTGACGCTCGAGCTTGTCGTAGAGGGCGGCCGCCCCCTGGGAGAGGCCGGCGGGCGGATCGTCGGGGTCGCCGATCGACCACCCGGTCACACCCTCGAGCCACCCCTCGATCCACCAGCCGTCGAGGATCGACAGGCTCGGGACACCGTTCACGGCAGCCTTCATGCCGCTCGTCCCCGACGCCTCGTTCGGCGGCTCGGGGGTGTTCAGCCAGACGTCGGTGCCGGCACAGAGCAGCCCGGCGAGGCCGAGGTCGTAGTTCTCGAGCAGCACCACCGGGACGTCGTCGCCGAGTGAGCGGCTCGCCGCCACGAGGTTGCGCAGGAGGGCCTTGCCGTCCTCGTCGCGCGGGTGGGCCTTGCCGGCGCACAGCACCTGGATCGGGCCGATCGCGCTCGCCAGCGAGGCGAGCCGCTCCAGGTCGTCGAAGAGGAGCCCGATCTGCTTGTAGCGGGTCGCCCGGCGGGCGAGGCCGATGGTGAAGGCCTTCGGGTCGAGCCGGACGCCGCGGCGGCGGGCCACCTCGGCGAGCAGCCGGCGCTTGGCCTCGTCGTGGGCCTCGGCGACCGCCGTGAGGGGGATGCCGGAGGCGTTTCGCAGCAGCTCGCTGTCGAGGCGCCAGCCGGGCAGGTGGCGGTCGAACAGCTGGGCCGTCGTCGGGGCCGCCCAGGTGGCCACGTGGACGCCGTTCGTGATCGAGGTGACCTCGACGCCGGGGAACATCCGGCGCGACACCTCGCCGTGGCGGCGGGACACGCCGTTCACGAAGCGGGAGCAGGAGATGGCGAGCTCGCTCATGTTGAGCTCCCCCGAGGCCAGCTGGCCGAGGGCGTCGAGCTGTGCGGTGCGCTCGGGCCCGAGCACCCGCTCGACGACCGGCCGGCCGAAGCGGTCGTGGCCGGCCGGCACCGGCGTGTGGGTGGTGAACCGGCAGTGGCGCCGCACGGCGGCCCGCGCCCCGGCCGCGTCGGCACCGCCCGCCTCGGCCTCGTCGAGCAGGGCGAGGGCGAGAAGGGCGGCGTGCCCCTCGTTCATGTGGAACGTGCCGAGCTCGTCGTGCCCCCGGGCCCGTAGCAGGGCGACCCCGCCGAGCCCGAGGACGGCCTCCTGGCGCAGCCGGTGCTCGTCGTCGCCGCCGTACAGCTGGTCGGTGATCGTCCGGTCCTCGGGTGCGTTCTCTGGCAGGTCGGTGTCGAGGAAGTAGATGGGAACGCTCGCCCCGGTCGCCCCGCGCAGCAGCAGTCGCCAGGCGCCCACCTCGATGTCGTGGCCGCCCACATCGACCCGGAAGCGCACCGGCAGCCGCTCGAGGAGGTCGCCCGGCGACCAGTCGATCGGCACCTCGGCCTGGGCGCCGTCGTCGGCGAGCACCTGGCGGAAGTAGCCGCGCCGGTAGCACAGGGTGACCGCCACCAGCGGCACCCCGAGGTCGGCCGCCGATTTGAGGAAGTCGCCGGCCAGGACCCCCAGCCCGCCGCTGTAGGTCGGAAGCTCGTCCTTCAGGGCGATCTCCATCGAGAAGTAGGCGATGACCGGGCGCGGCACCGGCTCGGCGACGGTGGCCGGGCGGCCGGGAACGAGGGAGAAGTCCTGCGCCATGGCCGGTCATCCTACGTTGCCCCGTCCCCCGCCCTCCTGCGACCCGGTGGCCGCGGGAACGGCGGCCGGTCGGTCAGCGGGCGCGGATGCGGACGAGGTTGCCGGCGGGGTCGCGGACGGCGCAGTCGCGAACGCCGTAGGGCTGGTCGATCGGCTCCTGCACGACCTCGGCGCCGGCGGACTGGAGGCGGTCGAAGGTGCCGTCGAGGTCGCCGGTGGCGAGCATGATCCAGCCGAAGGTCCCCTTGGCCATCATCTCGCCGATCATGCGCCGCTCGTCGTCGGTGACGCCCGGATCGACGGCCGGGGGGGCGAGGAGGATGCAGGTGTCGGGCTGGTCGGCCGGGCCGACGGTGATCCAGCGCATGGCGCCCGAGCCGACGTCGGAGCGCACCTCGAAGCCGAGGACGTCCCGGTAGAAGGCGAGCGACGCCTCCGGGTCGGCGTGGGGGAGGGGTGCGGTGTGGATGGTGAGGTCCATGGCGGTCATGGTACGGAGCGTGCCAAGGGCGTGGCTTCTCGATTCCTGACCGGTCGCGCCACCTGGCGGGCGAGGCACGGAGGGAGGCCGGCGGCCGCCGGGGCGGACCGCCGGTAGGCGCTGGGGCTGACCCCGACGAGCTGCTTGAAGCGGGTGCTGAACGTGCCGAGCGAGGACCATCCGACGGCGAAGCAGGCCTCGGTGACGGTGTGGTCGCCGCGGAGCAGGAGCGCCATGGCGCGCTCGATGCGGCGGGTCATGAGGTAGGCGTAGGGTGACTCGCCGTAGGCGCGCCGGAACTCGCGGCTGAGGTGGCCGGCGGAGACGTGGATGCCCCGGGCGAGGGCTTCGACGTCGAGCGGGCGGGCGTACTCACGGTCGATGCGGTCGCGCACGCGCCGGAGGGCCGCCAGGTCCTCGAGCCGCGCCGCCCGGCCGCCTCCCACGGGGCGGGACCCTAGCCGACCCTCCCGGGCGCGTCGGCCGTGCTGCGGCGGTCGAGGAACTCGGGCGGGACCGGGGCGCTCGAGGCGGTCGAGCCGGACTCGAGCGCCTGGAGAAGCAGCCGCATGCTGCGCCGGGCGAGCTCGACGCCGACCCGGTAGCCGGAGGCGGCGGTCCAGTCGCCGCGCAGCACCGGCGGCTCGGCGGCGCCGGCGGCGGCGAGCGCCGACCGCCAGCCGCGCAGACGGCCGTGGGCGT
>JAKBAA010000169.1 GCA_021809425.1 Actinomycetes bacterium
AGAAGGTGCGACGCGCGAGCGTTGCCCTCGAGTGGCTCGAGCGCAGCGGCGTCGAGGCGCTCCAGTCCGCACCGGGCGCCAAGGGGCTCGGGATACCGGCCCCGTGAGCGCGACGGCGGGAGGAGGGTGCCTCCGGCCCCGGACGGGCGGTGGCGGGTCGGCGACGGCGGAGGTGCGCGGCGCGTGTTGAGGAGCGACCGCTGGGTCTCGGGCGACGACGAGGTTGCGATGGAGCACCGTGTGGCCCTGCGCAGCGCCGGGGTGGCGGTGGACCGGCAGGGTGGCCGCCCGGTCATCGGCATCGCCAACTCGGCCAGCGAGCTGAACCCGTGCAATCTCCCGCTGCGCGACCTCGTAGGGGCGGTGCGCGACGGCATCGTCGCCGGCGGCGGTCTGGCCGTCGAGTTCCCGGTCATGTCGCTCGGCGAGGACCTCATGAAGCCGACAGCCATGCTCTATCGAAACCTGCTGGCGATCGAGATCGAGGAGACCCTGCGGTCGTACCCGCTCGACGGGGTCGTCCTGCTCGCCAACTGCGACAAGACCGTGCCCGGTGCCTTGATGGGGGCTGCGAGCACGCGCCTGCCGGCACTTGTCGTCACCGGCGGGGCACGGCCGTCCTGCCAGTTCCGCGGTGGGCGGCTCGGCAGCGGAACGGCGCTTTGGCGCTGGTGGGACGAGCGGAGGGCAGGAGATCTGGACGATGCCGGGTGGCAGGAGCTCGAGGCGTGCCTGGCGGAGGGGCGAGGTGCCTGCAATACCATGGGCACCGCCTCCACGATGGCGATCCTGTCGGAGATCCTCGGTCTCGCCGTCCCGGGAACGAGCACGATCCCGAGCGGGGATGCTCGGGCGCTGGCCGGCGCGAGGCGCGCCGGCGAGCGCGTCGTCGAGCTCGTACGGGGGGGCGAGAGCCCGTTCTCCCATTGCGGTGCCGGCTCGTTCCGCAACGCCCTGCGCGTCCTCAACGCCATCGGTGGCTCGACCAACGCGGTGCTCCATCTGGCGGCGCTCGCCGGACGTCTCGGGGTGCCGTTCGACGTGGACGACGTCGACCGGCTCGGCCGGTCGGTGCCCCTCCTCGCCGACGTGGAGCCATCGGGCTCCGGGCTCGTCCAGGACCTGGACGCGGCGGGAGGGGTTCCGGCGCTCGTCGGTGTGCTCGGCGGGATGCTCGAGCCCGAGCCGCTGCTCGCGGACGGCCGGACAACCGGCGAGCACGCCGCGGCGGCACCGCTGCCATCGAGCGGGGCGATCCGTCCCGTCGACCGGCCGGTGCTCGAGGGCGGGGCGTTCCGGGTCGTCCGGGGGACGCTCGCGCCGGACGGCGCGCTGCTGAAGCGGGCATCGGCGTCGCCCGAGCTGCTCCGCCACCGAGGCCGGGCGGTCGTCTTCAACAGCTACGAGGAGATGCGTGCCCGCGTCGACGACCCCGGGCTCGAGGTCGACGCCTCGAGCGTGCTCGTGCTCGCCGGCTGCGGACCAGTCGGTGCGCCAGGGATGCCCGAGTGGGGGATGATCCCCATCCCGCGCAAGCTGCTCGAGGAAGGGGTCCGGGACATGGTCCGAGTCTCGGACGCTCGCATGAGCGGGACGAGCTACGGGACCGTCTACCTGCACGTAGCCCCGGAGGCGGCCGTCGGCGGACCGCTCGGGCTCGTGCGCGACGGCGATCTCGTCGAGGTGGATGCCGACGCCGGACGGCTCGACCTGCTCGTCGACGCCGAGGAGCTGGCCCGACGGGCGTCGGCGTGGAGGCGCCCGGCCCCGGCTTCGAGGAGGGGCTGGCTCGCGCTGTACCAGGCGCACGTGACCCAGGCGCCGAAGGGTTGCGACTTCGACGTGCTGGAGCCGGTGGAGGGCGAGCCGGCGCTCGTCGAGCCGGTGGTGGGCAGGTCGTAGGGATGGCGCCCCCTCCCCGACCCACCGGGCGGCCTCGGAGACGGCCCGGGCACGGCGCGGCACGAGCACGGCGGGGACCGTCGTGATGCTGCTGGAGCCCGAGGTCGCCCTCGGCGCGCAGGCCGACCTCGCCGAGTCACCCGTCTGGGACGGGCGAGAGGCGGTCCTGCGTTGGGTCGACATCAACCGCGGCGAGGTGCATCGCTTCGATCCGGCGACACAGCGAGACTCGGCCGTGGCCCTGGGCGGGACGGTGGGGTCGGTCGGCCTCGCCGCGAGCGGGGAGCTCGTCGTGGCGCACGGGGATCGGTTCGTCCTCCTCGATCCCGCGACGGGCGCACGCCGGGCGCTCGGATCGTTTCGCGCCGACGGTGGGCTCGTCCGCTTCAACGACGGCAAGGTGGACCCGTGGGGATCGTTCCACGCCGGGACGATGCACCGGACGGTCGACGCGCCGGTCGCTGCGCTCTACCGCTGCTATGCGGATGGGCGCGTCACCGAGGTCCTGCCGGGGGTGACCTGCTCCAACGGGCTGGACTGGTCGCCCGAGCGCGACCGCCTCCACTACGTCGACTCGGTGCGGGGGGCCGTGCAGTGCTTCAGGACCGACCCCGACGACGGTCGGCTGCTCGAGCGGGCGGGGGTGCTCGAGGTGCCGGGGCCCGGCGCTCCCGACGGCATGTGCCTCGACCGGGACGGCTTCCTCTGGGTCGCCCTGTGGGGCGGCGGCGAGGTTCGGCGGGTGTCGCTCGAGGGCGACGTCGACCGCGTCGTCAAGCTGCCGGTCTCCAACGTGTCGAGCGTCGCCTTCGGCGGGGCACAGCTCGACGAGCTCTACATCACCTCGGCCCGAGAGAGCCTGTCGGCGGGGCAGCTCGCGACGGAGCCGCACGCCGGAGACCTGTTCTGGTGCAGACCCGGCTGTGTCGGTCTGCCGCCCCACGCCTTCGGCTGAGCTGCGGGTCCAGATGCGCGCCGAGGTGCTGCGGATCCAGCGCCGCCTCGGCGTGGCCACCCTGTACGTCACCCACGACCAGACCGAGGCGATGACGATGGGGGACCGGGTCGCCGTCATGCGCGC
>JAKBAA010000081.1 GCA_021809425.1 Actinomycetes bacterium
ACGGCCCCATCGTGCGCGTCACGACCCCCCACGTCCCCCTCCCGGCCGCCGACAACCTGGAGGACGCCGCCCTGCCGTCGGTGGCCCGCATCCTCGAGGGCGTGCGGCGGGCGATGGCATGAGGCGGCGCCCGGCCGTGCCGGGCGGAGGCGACGAGCTGGCGGCCGTCGAGCGCCTGACCGGCCGGCTCGGCACCGGGCGTGCGGGCGAGGTGTGGCTAGGCGACGACGCCGCCGTCCTGTCGGGCGAGGGCGGACCGTTGCTGCTCGCAACGGATCTCGTCGTCGAGGGCGTCCACTTCGACCGCCGCCTGTCGTCGCTGGCGGACGTCGGATGGAAGGTGCTGACCGCCAACGTGAGTGACGCTGCGGCGATGGGCGGTCGCGCCCGCCGAGCCGTCGTGGCGGTCGCCGGCGCCTTCGGCGACGAGCTCGAGGCGCTCTACGACGGGCTGTGCGCGGCGTCGGAGGCCTACGGCTGCCCGGTGGTCGGCGGCGACCTGTCCGACGCCGGGCCCGGCGGCGGGCTCGTGGTCGCCGTCACCGTCCTCGGAACGACCGACGGCCGACCCGCCGTGCGCCGCTCGGGTGGTCGGCCGGGGGACCGGGTGTACGTGACCGGGCCGCTCGGCGCCGCAGCCGCCGGGCTACGCCGCCTGCAGGCGGGCGAGGCGGACGTCCCGGCGCACCTTGTGGCGGCGCACCGCCGGCCTGTGGCGCGCGCCGCCGAGGGGGTCGCTGCCGCCACGGCCGGGGCGCGGGCGATGCTCGACGTCTCCGACGGGCTCGGGATCGACCTCGACCGGCTGTGTCGGGCGTCGGGGGTGGGAGCGGAGCTGGACCAGGTGCCGGTGGCCGAAGGCGCCACCCAGGCGGAGGCGCTCGGTGGCGGGGAGGACTTCGAGCTGCTCGTTGCCGTGCCGGCCGAGGTCGACCTGGCGGCCCGCTTCGCCGCCTCCGGGCTGCGGCCACCCCTCGAGCTGGGCGTCCTCGTGGCGGGGCGCGGGCGGCGCCTGCTGCGCGGCGAACCGCTCGCCGACGACGGCTACCGCCACGGACGTCGGCCGTCCGGCTGAGATGATGCGGCCGGCGTCGGCGAGATCGTGCCGCCGCCCCGGGCGGCGGCTCAGGCCTCGGTGGCCGGCTGGTACGGGCGGCGGACGGCCTTCTGGACCTTGCCGGCACGGATGCACGAGGTGCACACGTTGACCCGCTGGGGCGTGCCCTTCACGAGGGCGCGCACACGCTGGATGTTCGGGTTCCAGCGCCGCTTGGTCCGGCGGTGCGAGTGGGAGACGTTCATGCCGAAGCCCGGCTTCTTCCCGCAGATCTCACAGACCGATGCCACGACGGCTGCACCTCTCGCGCTCGCGCGCCCACGGGGAGCGCATCTTGGACGTGGCACCCACGGCGCGGGGGATCCTCGTACCCGGGGGGCCGGCTGGCCACGTTACCATCCTCGGCCGTGGGCCTGCACCAGAACGACGCGCCCGGCCGCCCGGTCGCCTTCGGCGGTGGCGACCTCGTGGCGGCGATGCGGGCGTACCGCGACGCCCTCGAACGCCACCGGGGGGCGCTCAACCGACTGAACGTCTACCCGGTGCCCGACGGTGACACCGGGACGAACATGGCCCTCACGCTCCAGTCGGTGGTCGAGGCGCTCGAGGGGGCGGCGAGCGCGGACCTGGCGGCCGTGACGGCCGTCATCGCCCGCGGCGCGTTGATGGGGGCACGGGGCAACTCGGGCGTGATCCTGTGCCAGATCCTGCGGGGCTTCTCGGCGAGCGTCGCCGCCCTGGACGCCGTCGACGCGCCGGCGTTCGCCGCCGCGCTCGAGGCGGCGGCCCGCGAGGCGCGTGCCGCCGTGCTGCGCCCGATGGAGGGGACGATCCTGACGGTGGCGAGCGGGGCGGCCGAAGGTGCCGCCGGGGGCGGCGGGGCGGGCGGCGCCTCGGGGGAGGGCGCGGCGAGCGACCTGGCGGTGCTGCTCGAGCGCGCTCGGGCGGGAGCGGTGGCCGCGTTGCACCGGACGCCGCAGCTGCTCCCCGTGCTGGCAGAGGCCGGGGTGGTGGACGCCGGCGGTGCCGGCCTGGTGCTGCTGCTCGACGCCTTCCTCCACGTGGCCGACGGGCGCCCACTGCCCGACGAGCTCGACCTGCCGGAGGCGGTGCGGGCGTTGCTGGCGACCGGTGCTGCGCCGCCGACGGCAGCGTCGCCGGCAGACGGCCCGCCGCCGCTGCGCTACGAGGTGATGTACCTGCTCGAGGCCGACGACGGGGCGATCCCGGCCTTCAAGCAGGTGTGGGCCGGGCTCGGCGACTCGATTGTCGTGGTCGGCGGCGACGGGCTGTGGAACTGCCACGTCCACACCGACGACATCGGCGCGGCGATCGAGGCGGCGCTCGACGTCGGCCGGCCGCGCGAGATCCGGGTGACCGACCTCGCCGAGCAGGTCGAGGAGGAACGGTGGGTACGCCAGGGGGCGGCCAGCGAGGACACGGTGGCCGGGGCGGCGGACGAGCCGCGTCGGACCTCGGTGGTGGCCGTGGCGACCGGTCAGGGGATCCGCCGGATCTTCACGTCGCTCGGGGTGAAGGACGTGGTCGCCGGCGGCCAGTCGATGAACCCGTCGACCGCCGACCTGCTCGCCGCCGTCGAGGCGGCGTCGGGTGCCGAGGTCGTCCTGCTGCCCAACAACTCGAACATCTGGCCGGTCGCCGACCAGGTGGCCGGCCTGACCGAGAAGCCGGTCGCCGTGGTGCGCACGGCAGGTATCCAGGAGGGGTTCGCGGCGCTCCTCGAGTACGACCCGCAAGGCTCGGCGACCGACAATGCCGAGGCGATGTCGGCGGCGGCGGCGGCGATCGTCGCAGGGGAGGTGACCCGGGCGGTGCGGGCCGCCGAGACGGCTGCCGGGCGGGTGGAGCCGGGCGACTGGCTCGGGCTGTCACGGCAGGGGGTTGAGGTGGTGGCGACGAGCGCCGAGGAGGCGCTCGAAGGGCTGCTCGGCCGCCTGCTCGAGCCGGGCCACGAGATCGTGACGCTGATCGAGGGCGCCGGGGCGACGGCAGCGGTGACGCGGGCGGTGACCGAGTGGCTGCACGAGCGGCACCCGAGGGTCGCCGTGGAGCGCCACGCCGGGGGCCAGCCGCTGTACCCGTACCTCGTCTCGATCGAATGAGCGAGCGGGCAGACGGGACGGCTGCCCAACCGGCCGCTGCCCAGCCGGCCGCTGCCCAACCGGCCGGTGCCCAGCCGGCCCGTAGCGCATCGCCGACGGGCCGGCGACTGAGCCAGCTGGACCGGATCCCGGTCGACGCCCTGCGCACGGTGGGGGAACGCCGGGCGCGGGGGCTGGAGGCCATGGGGATCGTGTCGGTGCTCGACCTGCTCGTGCACTACCCGCGCCGCTACGAGGACTGGACGACGTGCCGGCCGCTCGGCGAGCTGGCCGAGGGGGACCAGGTGACGGTGGTGGCCTCGGTGGCGTCCCTGTCGAGGCGGCGGGCGAGGTCGGGTCGGAGCCTCGTCGAGGTGAACCTGGTGGACGGGTCGGGGCGGCTGCGCTGCACGTTCTTCAACCAGCCGTGGCGCGCCGGCCAGCTGCAGGAGGGCCAGCTGGTGGTCGCCGCCGGCCGGGTGAGCGCCTACCGCGACCAGCTGCAGATGGCCAACCCGTCGCTGCAGGTGGCGCCGGGCGACGAGGAGGACCTGGCGGCCGGACGGGTGGTGGCGGTGTACCCGGAGTCCGAGCGGGCCGGCATGGGGTCGGCGGCGCTCGGCCGGCTGGTCGAAGAGGCGTTGGCACGGGCCGGACCGTTCGCCGACCCGCTCCCGGACCGGTACCGCCGGCGGGTCGGCCTCGTCGGCCGGACCGAGGCGTTCCGCGACGTCCACCGCCCGGCGTCGATCGAGGCTGCCTCGCGCGCCCGCCGCCGGCTGGCGTTCGACGAGCTGTGGCGGCTGCAGCTGGCGCTCGTCATGCGCAAGCAGGCCGCCGCCCGGGCCGCCGCGGGGATCCGCCACGACGTCGCCGGCGGGGGGCCGTACGGCGATCTGGTCGGCCGGTTCCTCACCGGCCTGCCGTTCCCGCTGACCGGGGCGCAGCGTCGCGTGCTGTCCGAGATCGCCGCCGACCTGTCCGGCACCGTCCCGATGCACCGGCTGCTCCAAGGGGACGTGGGTGCGGGAAAGACGGTCGTTGCCCTCGCCACCCTGCTCTACGCCGTCCAAGGGGGGCACCAGGGGGTGCTGCTCGTGCCGACGGAGGTGCTGGCCGAGCAGCACCTCGACGCGGCACGACGCCTGCTGGCCGGGCTCGACCTGCCCGATCCGACCCGGCTGGGCGGCCGGCGGCCGGTGGGGGTCGAGCTGCTGACGAGCCGGACGACGGCCGGCGAGCGGGCACGCCTGCGTGACGACGAAGGCCGGCTGACCCCGGACGTGCTTGTGGGCACCCACGCGCTGCTCACCGAGGAGGTGGCGTTCCGCTCCCTCGGCGTCGTCGTGATCGACGAGCAGCACCGCTTCGGCGTCGACCAGCGGGCCCGCCTGCGCGAGCAAGCCGGGGCGTCCGGGGCGCCCGGCTCGGGGGTGCCCGACCTGCTCGTGATGACGGCCACACCGATCCCGCGCACGGCCGCCATGACCGTCTACGGCGATCTCGACGCTTCGGTCCTCGACGAGCTGCCCCCTGGAAGGGCACCGGTGGCGACGCGCTGGGTGCGCGACGCGGTCGACGAGGCGGCGGCCTGGACCGCGGTGCGAGAGGAGGTGGCCGCCGGTCGCCGGGCGTTCGTCGTCTGCCCGCTCGTCGGTCCGGACGGGGAGCGAGAGGATGCCGACGCCCCCGGCGAGGCGGGCGCGGAGGGCACCGGCAAGCCGGAGGAGACGGGCACGGACGAGGCAGTTGGGGCGGCGATCAGTGGCAGGCCGGCGTCGGCCGCGCTCCGGCCGGCTCGCTCGGCTGTCGTCGAGGCGGCCCGGCTGGCCGACGGCGAGCTGGCGTCGTGTCGGGTGGGGCTGCTCCACGGTCAGCTGCCGGCGCGCGACAAGCAGGCGGTGATGGCGGCGCTGCGGGCTGGCCAGCTCGACGTGCTCGTGGCCACCACGGTCATCGAGGTCGGCGTGGACGTGCCGGAGGCGACGGTGATGGTGGTGCTCGACGCCGACCGGTTCGGGCTCGCCCAGCTGCACCAGCTGCGCGGCCGGGTGGGCCGGGCCGGGCTGCCTGCCCGCTGCTTCCTCGTCGCCGACGAGCCGAGCGAGGAGGCGATCCGCCGTCTCGAGGCGCTGGAGGCGAGCAACGACGGCTTCGAGCTGGCCGAGGTGGACCTCGAGCTGCGTGGGGAGGGGACGGTGCTCGGGGCCCGCCAGAAGGGACGGAGCGACCTCAAGCTGGCATCGCTCGCCCGCCACCGGGACCTGGTTCAGGCGGCCCGGGAGGTGGCCGAGGCAGTGCTCGCCGACGACCCTGCCCTCGCCGGCCACCCGTTGCTGGTCGACGAGCTCCTGGCCGTGCTCGGCGAGGAGGAGGCTGCCTACCTGTTCCGGAGCTGACCCGCCCTGCCTGGACGGGAGCCAGCACCGCTACGGTTTCGGCCCGTGCGGGTGATCGGCGGGACGGCGCGGGGCCGGCCACTGCGCGCCCCGCGCACGGCGGCGGTGCGCCCGACGAGCGACCGGGTGCGCGAGGCGATCTTCGACGTCCTCGGCTCGCTCGGGGCGGTGGAGGGTGCCGCCGTGTGCGACCTGTTCGCCGGATCGGGGGCGCTCGGGATCGAGGCGTTGTCGAGGGGTGCGGCGTCGGTCACCTTCGTCGAGTCCGCCCCGGCCGCCGTGGCGGCGCTGCAGGCCAACCTCACCTCCACCGGCTTCGCCGGCCGGGCGGAGGTGCGGGTGGTGCGCCGTGACGCCCGTACGTTCCTCGCCACCATCCCGACGGCGTACGACCTGGTGCTGGCCGACCCTCCGTACGCGTTCACCGCCTGGGCGGAGCTGCTCGCGCCGGTCCGCGCCGGCGTGGTCGTCGCCGAGCACCGCGACCCGATCGTGCTGCCGGACCACCTCGTCGAGCACCGCGTCTACCGCTACGGCAGTACGATCGTCACCGTGGCACGCGTCCGGCGGGAGGTGCCGGCGAGGTCGACGTGCGCAGCGGCAGACCGGGAGGGTCTGGCGGCGAGCGCGCTGGCGATTCCGGAGGACGGCTCGTGACGGTGGCACTGTTTCCCGGCTCTTTCGACCCGTTCCACAACGGCCACCTCGAGGTGGTGGAGCGGGCGGCGAGCCTGTTCGAGGCGGTCGTGGTGGGGGTCGTGCGCAACCCGGGCAAGGCGCAGCCGCTGTTCAGCCTGTCCGAACGCGAGGCGATGATCTGCGAGTGCGTGGCGCACCTCGACCAGGTGTCGATCGTGGCGATGACGACGCTCGTCGTCGAGGTGGCGCGCAAGGTCGGCGCCAACGTCATCGTGCGTGGCCTGCGGGCCGTGTCGGACTTCGAGAACGAGCTGCAGATGGCCCAGATGAACCAACAGCTGTCGGGGATCGAGACCCTGTTCGTGCCGACCGGCTCGGCCTGCTCGTTCATCGCCTCCCGCCTGATCCGTGAGATCGCCCGCTACGGGGGCGACGTGAGCCCGTTCGTGCCCGAGCCGGTCGGCCGTCGGATGAAGGAGCGCTTCGGTGGATGACGGCGGCTTGGAAGAGCTCGATCTCGACGAGCAGGATGCCGCGCTCGACGCCGGCCGGACCGGGGACGGCCCGGGGGACGTCACGTCGATCCTGGAGGAGCTCCTCGGGCTGATCGAGCACGCCAAGGCGATGCCGCTGTCGTCGTCGGCCATCATCGCCCGTGAGGAGGTGCTCGGGCTGCTCCAGGAGGCGCTCGACGCCCTGCCGGCCGAGCTGCAGCGGGCCCGACGCCTGCTCCAGGACCGGGACGAGGTGCGGGCCCGCGCCGAGCTCGAGGCGGCCGAGCTGGTCGACGAGGCCCGGGCGCAGGCGGCGCACCTTGTCCAGCGGACCGAGGTCGTCCGCCAGGCACGCAATCAGGCGGAGCGCATCGTGGTGGATGCCCACAGCGACGCCCGGCGGATCCGGCACGAGGCGGACGACTACGTGGACCGCAAGCTGGCGGCGTTCGAGATCGTGCTCGACCGCACCATCCGGACGGTGCAGGCGGGCCGGGCCCGCCTGGCGGTCGTCCCGGAGGCCGACGAGGAGGAGCAGGGAGCGGACGGGGTCGGCGACCTTGCCGGTGGTGAGGGCGAGGACGGCTTCTTCGACCAGGACGTGCCGTGACCCGGACGCGCGACGCGCACCCGTTCCTCGTCGACGTCGGGTGGCTCCAGGCCAACCGGGGGAGCCGACGGCAGGTGGCGCTCGACGGCGCGCTCGAGGGGCTCGAGCTCGAGACGTCGGCGGTCGCCGTCGCGGGCGACGAGCCGGTCCGCTTCGAGGGCGTCCTCGAGTCGCTCCACGAGGGGATCCTCGTCACCGGGACGGTCCGGGGCCGCTGGCGGGCCAGCTGCCGTCGGTGCCTCGAGCCGGCCGAGGGGGAGCTGGTGGTCGACGTGCGCGAGCTGTGCGTCGAGGAGGGCGACGACGAGACGACCTACGGCCTCGGCCACGAGCAGCTGGACCTCGAGCCGATCGTCCATGACGCGTGTATCCTGTCGCTGCCGCTTGCGCCCCTCTGCCGGGAGGAGTGCCTCGGGCTGTGCCCGGTGTGCGGCGCGAACCGCAACAGCGACCCGTGCGGGTGTGACGCCTCCGGCGGCGATCCGCGCTGGTCGGCCCTCCGGCTGCTCGCGGGCGGGGACGACCCGTCCGTGCAAGGCTAGGCCGCCCGCCGACGGCGGGCGGTACGCCGCGAGCGGGTGACCGCTCCCGGGGACCGCCCACGAGTGGAGAGACGACGATGGCCGTACCGAAGAAGAAGACGTCGAAGGCGAAGAGCCGCAGCCGCCGGGCCTCGGCCTGGCGGCTCGAGCTGCCGGCGCAGAGCCGGTGCCCGCAGTGCCGGCACGCCAAGCTGCCGCACGTCGTCTGCCCGAACTGCGGCTGGTACAAGGGCCGCCAGGCGATCGAGGTCGACTGATCCGTTGACCCGCCCGGTCGCGCTCGACGCCATGGGTGGCGACAAGGCCCCCGGGGAGATCGTGGCCGGGGCGCGCCGGGCCCACGAGGAGCACGGTGTCCCGGTGCTGCTCGTCGGGCCGGACGACGGGTCGCTCGGGGACACCGGCGGCCTCGAGGTGGCGTCGGCCTCCGAGGTGATCGCCATGGACGAGGAGCCGGGCCGGGCGGTCCGGACGAAGAAGGACGCCAGCCTCGTGCGTGCCGCCGAGGCGGTGCGCGACGGGCGTGCGTCGGCGATGGTGAGCGCCGGCAACACCGGCGCCACGATGGCGAGCGCCCTGCTCCGCATGGGGCGGCTGCCGGGGGTGGCGCGTCCGGCGATCGCCGCACCCCTGCCGACGCCCGGCCGGGGCGGGCAGCCGACGATGCTCGTCGACGCCGGCGCCAACGCCGAGTGCCGGGCCGAGTGGATGGTGCAGTTCGCCCAGATGGCGAGCGCCTATGTGACGAGGCGCTACGGGACGGTGTCGCCGACGACGGCCCTGCTGTCGATCGGCGAGGAGCCGTCGAAGGGGAGCCCGCTCGCCAAGGAGGCCCACGGCCTGCTCGCCGACGCCCCCGGCATCCGATTCGTCGGCAACGTCGAGGGCCGGGACCTGCTCGACGGCCGGGTCGACGTGGTGGTGACGGACGGGTTCACCGGCAACGTGGCGTTGAAGGCGCTCGAGGGGGCGATGGCGGCGTTCCTGCGGATCCTCGGGGCGGCGTTCGGGTCGAGCCCGGAGGCGAAGGCGGCGAGCGAGGTCTTGTTGCCGAGCCTGCTCGCCCATGCCGAGGAGGTCGACCCGGAGACGACCGGCGGGGCGCTGCTGCTCGGGGTGGACGGCGTGTGCGTGATCAGTCACGGAAGCTCGTCGGCCCGTGCGATCGCCAACGCGCTGCGGGTGGCCCACGAGCTCGCCGAGGCCGACCTCGTCGGCGACCTGCGCCGCGCAATTGCGGCGGCAGGCGCCCCGACGAGCGTCGCGGCCCCTTCGGCGAGCTAGCGGGCGTCGGCGGATGGCCGGCCTGATCGGCCAGGCGGTGCGGCGTCGGGAGGACGCCGCGTTGCTGCGCGGGGAGCGGCGCTACGTGGCCGACCTCGTGGTCGAGGGGTGCTGCGAGCTCACCTTCGTGCGCTCTCCCCTCGCCCACGCCCGGATCCGGCGTGTCGACGTGGCGGCGGCCACCGCGCAGCCGGGCGTCGTCGCCGTCTGGACGGCCGAGGAGCTGGGCCTTGCCGACCTCCAAGAGGCGCCCCCGCCGCCGTCGGGCCCGCGCCCGGCGCTCGCCCGTCCGCTGCTCGCCCGTGACACGGTTCGCTTCGTCGGGGAGCCGGTGGCCCTCGTCGTCGCCACGAGCAGGGCCGAGGCGGTCGACGCCGCCGAGCTGGTCGTCGTCGAGTACGACCCGCTGCCGGCCGTCGTCGACCCGCTGGGGGCGCTTGAGGACGGGACGCTGCTGTTCCCTGCGCACGGCACCAACCTCGTGCGTGACGACCGGACCACCGGGACCACCGGGACCACGACCGGGGGCACGCCTGCGGGCGACGACCCGCTGCCGGGTGGCGAGGACGAGGCGCTCGCCGGCGCCGAGGTGGTGGTGCGGGCGCGCTTTTGGAACCAGCGGGTCGCCCCGGCGCCGCTCGAGACGGCGGGGGTGCTGGCGATGCCCGACGGCCGGGGCGGGCTGACGTGCTACGCGAGCACGCAGGCGCCGTTCCAGGTGCGGGCTGCCGTGGCGGCTGCGCTCGGGCGGGACCCGGCGTCGGTGCGCGTGGTGGCGCCGGCCGTCGGCGGCGGGTTCGGGGCGAAGGGCGGGGCGCAGCCCGAGCAGCTCGTGGTGGCGGCGGTGGCCGACCGGCTCGGGCGACCGGTGCGCTACGTGGAGTCCCGGTCGGAGAACCTGGTGGGGATGGCGCATGGTCGGGGCCAGGTGCAGGAGGTGGCGCTCGGGGCCCGGCGCGACGGGCGCCTCGTCGGGCTGTCGGCGCGCACGGTGCTGGCCGTCGGGGCCTACCCGTGGCGGGGCGGGATCCCGTTCGCCACGAGCCGGCTGATGGCGACGGGCCCGTACCGGGTGGGTCGCCTCTGCCTCAGCTCGCAGGCGGTGGTGACGACGACGACGCCGGTCGGCCCGTACCGCGGCGCCGGCCGGCCGGAGGCGGCGGCGATGCTGGAGCGGGCGATGGACCTGCTGGCGGTCGAGCTCGGGATGGACCCGGCAACGCTGCGCCGGATGAACCTGCTGCGCCCGGACGAGCTCCCGTGCACGACGCCGACCGGCGCCCGCTACGACGGGGGGGACTATGGGGCAGCGCTCGACGCGGCGCTCGCACTGGCCGGCTACGACGAGCTGCGCGCCGAGCAGGACGTCCGGCGCCGTGCCGGCGACCCGATGGCGCTCGGCATCGGCATGGCGAGCTTCGTCGAGGTGAGCGGGACCGGAGCCGAGCACGGCACCGTACGGGTGCGGGAGGACGGCACGGCGGTGCTGTCGACGGGGGCGTCGCCCCACGGGCAGGGGCACGAGACGACCCTGGCCCAAGTGGTGGCCGATCGGTTGTGCATGGCGATCGAGGACGTCGAGGTGGTCCACTCCGACACGGCCGCCGTGGCACGCGGCACCGGCACGTTCGGGTCGCGCTCGGGCCAGCTCGCCGGGTCGGCGGCGGCCCGAGCGGCCGAGGCGGTGGTGGCTCGCGCCCGGGAGCTGGTCGCCGACCTGCTCGAGGCGGCCGTCGAGGACGTCGTGCTGGACGGCGGCGGCTTCGCCGTGGCCGGCGTGCCGGCCCGCCGGCGGTCGTGGGCGGAGGTGGCGGCGGAGGCGTCCCGGCGCGGCATCGAGCTCGTGGCCTCCGACGACTTCGAGCAGGTGGCGGGCACGTACCCGTTCGGGACGCACGTGGCCGTGGTCGAGGTCGACACGGCGACCGGCAAGGTGGCCCTGCGGCGGCTCGTGGCCGTCGACGACTGCGGCACCGTGCTCAACCCGCTGGTGGTGGAGGGCCAGGTGCACGGGGGGCTGGCCCAGGGGGTGGCGCAGGCGCTGTACGAGGAGATGGCCTACGACGCCGATGGCAACCCGCTGACGGTGACGCTGGCCGACTACGCCATGCCGAGCGCCGCCGAGCTGCCGAGCTTCGAGCTGGCGGCGACGGTGACCCCGACGGAGCGCAACCCGCTCGGCGCGAAGGGGATCGGCGAGTCGGGCGCCGTCGGGTCGACCGCGGCCGTCCAGAACGCCGTGGTCGACGCCCTCGCCCCGTACGGGGTCACCCACCTCGACCTGCCGGTGACGCCGCAGCGGGTCTTCGAGGCGCTCGCCGGGCGGTAACATCCGGCCCCGGAGTCGCCTGGCTGCGTCCGGCCGGCACGGCAGCAGAGGCGCAGGAGAGGAGCCCCGGTGGCCGACACGACCGACACGACGAGCACGCCGATGACCCGCGACGAGGTCCTGGCGCTCGTCCGGGCGCAGCTGGCCGACATCCTCGAGATCGAGCCGGAGGCGATCAGCGAGTCGGCGTCGTTCGCCGACGACCTCAACGCCGACTCGCTTGCGCTGATCGAGCTGGTGGAAGGCCTCGAGGAGGAGCTGTCGCGACGGGTGCGCAGCTTCCGGATCGACGACGACGACCTCGAGGACCTGCGCACGGTGCGGGACGCGGTCGACTACGTCACGGCCAAGCTCGAGGCGGCCTGACGGCGGCCTGGTCGGACGCCGGCGGGAGCGGCCCGGCCGAGGCGGCCCGGGCGGCGCTGGTGGCGCAGCTGGGCGCCGCCAGCCCTGGTGAGGTGCTGCTCACCCAGAGCCTGTCGCACCGTTCGTACTGCGCCGAGCACCCGGGCGAGGCGTCGAACGAGCGCCTCGAGTTCCTCGGCGACAGCGTGCTCGGGCTGGTGGTCACGGACCACCTGTACGCGGCGTACCCGGACCTGCCCGAGGGCGACCTGGCGCGCATCCGGGCAGCCGTGGTGAGCACCGACGGGCTCGCCCCGCACGCCCGCCGCCTCGGGCTCGGCCCGGCGTTGCGCCTCGGCCGAGGCGAGGACGCCTCGGGCGGGCGCGAGAAGGCGACCATCCTTGCCGATGCCCTGGAGGCGCTGATCGGGGCCGTCTACCTGGCCACCGGGCTCGACGGGGCGCGCCGGCTCGTCGTGGAGCTCGTCGCCGGGCGCGTCGCCGAGGTGGCCGGGGCGGAGCTCGGCGACGCGAAGAACCGGCTGCAGGAGCTCGCCGCCCGCCTCGGCGAGCGGGCGCCCACCTACGAGGTCGTCGAGACCGGCCCGGACCACGCGAAGCGGTTCCGGGCGGTGGTCCGGGTGGGGGCGGTGGTCGGCCACGGGGAGGGCCCGTCGAAGAAGCAGGCCGAGCGCTCCGCCGCCGAGGAGGCGGTGCAGCGCCTGGCGGGGCGGCCGGGCGATGCCTGAGCTGCCCGAGGTCGAGACGGTCCGCCGGGGCCTCTCGAGGTACGTCGTCGGCCGGACGGTCGCCGCCGTCGAGGTGACCGGGGCCCGTTCGGTGCGCCGCCAGGGTGCGGCCGAGCTGGTGGCCCGCCTGGTCGGCCGGCGGCTCGAGGCTGCCGACCGCCGGGGCAAGTACCTGCTCGTCCGGCTGGACGACGGCGCCGTGCTGGTGGTCCACCTGCGGATGAGCGGCCAGCTGCGCTTCGTGGCGGCGCCGGCATCGGTGGCGCCGGTGGCCCCCCACACCCACGTGCGCATCGGGTTCGCCGACGGGAGCGAGCTGCGCTTTGTCGACCAGCGGACCTTCGGCGAGCTGTTCGTGACGGGCGACCTCGACGGCCGGGGCGTGCCGGTGGCCCTCGCCGCCCTCGGACCGGACCCGCTCGTCGACGGGATCGACAGGGCACGCCTGGCGGCGCTCGCCGCCCGCCGGCGGACGAGCTGCAAGGCGTTCCTGCTGGACCAGCACGTGCTGGCGGGGGTCGGCAACCTGTACGCCGACGAGGCGCTGTTCCGGGCACGGCTGCGTCCGGCGCGGCCGGCGGCGCTGCTGCGGCCGGGCCAGCTGGCCCGACTGGTGGCCAGCCTCGAGCAGGTGCTCGCCGAGGCGGTGGCGGCGCGGGGGTCGACGCTGCGCGACGCCCGCTACGTCGACCTGATGGGGAAGGCCGGCGCCTTCCAGGAGGTGCACGCCGTGTACGGCCGCGAGGGAGCGCCGTGCGTGCGCTGCGGCCGGCCTATCCACCGCGTGCGGCTGGCGGGGCGCTCGAGCCACTTCTGCGCCACCTGCCAGCGCTGACCCCGGGCGACCTCCGGCGCTCCGGGCGGGGCGGGGCGGGGCCGGTAACGTCGGCGCCGTGTTCCTCAAGTCGTTGACCCTGAAGGGCTTCAAGTCCTTTGCCGACCCGACCACCCTCGAGCTGCGGCCCGGCGTGACGGTCGTCGTCGGGCCGAACGGCTCGGGGAAGTCGAACGTGGTCGACGCCGTCGCCTGGGTGCTCGGCGCCCAGGGGCCGCGGGTGGTGCGGTCGGCGAAGATGGACGACGTCATCTTCGCCGGGACCGAGCGCCGGCCAGCCCTCGGGCGTGCCGAGGTGACGCTGACGATCGACAACGTGGCGCGGCGCATCCCGGTCGACCTGAACGAGATCAACGTGACCCGCACGCTCTTTCGCACCGGTGAGAGCGAGTACGCCCTGAACGGCGCCCCGTGCCGGCTGCTCGACATCCAGGAGCTCCTGTCCGATACCGGCGTGGGGCGCCAGCAGCACGTGATCATCAGCCAGGGCCAGCTGGACAGCGTGCTCGGCGCGCGCCCGGAGGAGCGGCGGGCCGTGGTGGAGGAGGCGGCGGGCATCCTCAAGTACCGCCGTCGCCGTGAGCGGGCCGAGCGCCGGCTCGAGTCGAGCGAGGCAGGGCTGGCACGCCTGCAGGACCTGCTGCGCGAGGTGCGCCGGCAGATCCGCCCGCTCGAGCGCCAGGCGGCCTCGGCGCTGCGCCACGACGTGCTGGCGGAGGAGCTCGGGGCGTTGCGGCTCTACCTCGCCGGTCGCGAGCTCGTGGTGCTCGACGGCCGGTTGGCGGCCGACGGGGCAGAGGGCGCCCGCCTTGCCGGCGAGTGCGCCACGCGGGCGGCCGAGCTGGCCGAGCTCGAGGAGGCGCTCGCTGCCGAGGAGGTGGTCGGCGGGCAGGAAGATGCCGATCGGCTGACCCCGGCGGTGAGCCGGCTCGAGCGTGGGGCAGAGCGCGCCGCCGGGCTGCTGGCGCTCGCCCGGGAGCGTCGCAGCGCCAAGGGAGCGCTGTTCGCCGCCTCGCTCGACGCCGGGGAGGTGGCCGGGCTCGAGTCCGAGCTGGCCGAGGTGCACGAGGAGCTCGACACGTGCGAGCAGGAGGCGGTCGGTCTGGCGCCGGAGTGGGAGGGCCTGGTGGAGGCCGAAGGCGGGCTCGCTGCCCGTGAGGCGGTCGACGTCGAGCGTTTCGCCGCGCCGGCGGCCGAGGGCGCCGACCGCGACCTGCGGGCGCGGCGGGCCGAGCACGATGCGGCGCGCGACGCGCTCGCCCGGGCGCGCGAGGCGGAGATCCGCGCCGGCGAGCGTGCCGCGGCGCTCGAGCGTCGCCGAGCGGATGCCGGCAGTGCCCTCGAGACCGCCGAGGCGGCGGACGGGCCGCTGGCGGCCGCGCGGGCAGCGTCGGCCCAGGTGGCTGAGCAGGCCACCGGGGTGCTCGCCGAGGCGGAGCGGACGGCCAGCGAGGCCGCCGAGGGGCGCCGGCGAGCCGAGGAGGTCGCCCACGGCGCCGTGGCGCGCGTCGAGGCGCTCGGGCTCGCGCTGTCGGAGGCACGCGCCCGGGCCGGGCTGGAGCGCTTGGCGGAGCTCGACGGGGTGGTCGGCACGCTGCTCGACGTCGTGGAGGTGGACGAGGCGCTGCTCCCG
>JAKBAA010000008.1 GCA_021809425.1 Actinomycetes bacterium
GCGAGTTGGGCGGAGGAAGCGGCAGGTCGCATACCGGCGGTGAGATCGTGACGCCTGCTGGCGCACACCCGGCACCGGAGCTGGGCTCGGAGACGGTGACGGTGCCCGCTGGATAGCCCGCGGGCGCAGCGAAGGAGGGAGCAACCGCGAGTTGATCGCCGCCCGTGACCGACGAGGGTTCGGCCAACACGCCAAGGGCGGCATCGGCCTCTTGCGGGAGCACGTCGAGGCCGGTGGTTGCGGTGGCGAAGTTGCCATTCCCGCTGTACTCGGCAACGAGCGACTGCAGCGTCTTCTCGGAGAGGCCCTGTGTCAGTGAACAGGTCCCGTCCTCGGCTGCTGTCCCTGCGATGCTGCTCAGCTGTACGTCCGAGCACGAAGGGATTAGCGCACCGTCGAGGTAGAGGCTGATCGATCCTGTCGGAAGCACGGCGGAGGACGTCGGGCCGGCGACCGTAGCGACAAGTTCGATGGGCTGGTCGACCGACGGAGCGGATGGAGACGCCTGCAGCTGCATTGTCGGGATGGCGAGCGAAGTCCCACCGACCTGCGCAGTGAGCACGGTGCTTGCCGGTGGATCAGTACCGCTGTACGCCGCTTGCACAATCTCGGGTCCGCTCGACGAGTATGTGACCGTGCACGTCGCGACACCGTTCGCCACTACAGCCCCTGCGCAGAGCGGGTTGGTTGCGCCAAGGGCAGTAAAGGTAACGGTTCCTTCGGGCGTCGCGTTGCTTGTACCGGAAACGGTCGCCGTGTAACTGACCGAGAACCCGCCCGATGTCGCGGTGCTGGTCGCCGTGAGCGTCAACGTCGTGCTTGGCGTGGGAGCGCTCACCGTCACCGGCAAGGTGGTGCTGGCTGGCGCAAGGTTTGCGATGGCACCGACGGTGGTCCCCTGCGGGTAGGTGGCGGCCACGGTCGTGATTCCTTGGCTCAGCCCCCCCAGGGTGCAGCTCGTGATCGAGCCGGAGGTGACCGACACGACGAGGGTGGGGGTCTTCCCGCAGGTCAGATCGATCGCGGGAAGGGTGCCACCGCCCGCGGAGGTCAGCGTGATCGGGACCGTGACGGGGATGCCCGTCGCCGCGGGGTCGGCGAGCCCGATGCGCAACGTCACCGGCACGCCGGCCGGGGCCGGATCGGGGGTCGCCGAGAGGATGAGCGCGTCGGCGCTGGGCACCGGCTGCACCAGCTGCGGCGCCGAGATGCTGCCGCCGAAGGAGGAGCCGGCGGCCGGGAGGAACTCGGCTTGCAGCACCTGCGGATCGATCGACGCCAGCCCGGCCAAGGTGCACGTCGCGCCGGACTGGTCGGTCCCGGCGGCGGGGACGACCGCCAGGCCGGCGCAGCCCGGGATCGCGCTGCCGACATCGGTGAAGGTGACGGTCCCGGATGGCGGCTCGGTGGCGTTGCCCGAGCTCGTGACCGTGGCACCGAGCACGACCGGGGCGTCGAGCTGGGGCGACGTCGTCGCCGGAACGAGCGCCGTCGTCGTGGGCAACATGCCGGAGGCGATGCCACCTGTCACCTCGACGATACCGCCGACCCCGGTGCCGAGCTGGGAGGACGTGGGCGTATAGGCCGCCTCGACGTCGTGCGTGCCCACCGACGGGTACCCGCTCAGCGGGCAGCTCGCGCTCCCGGCGACCACCGGAAGGTTGCTGCACGCGGCGATCGGGGACCCGCCGTCGGTGTAGCTCACCGAGCCCCCGCCGACCGACGCCCCGGCAGAGGTCACGGTCGCCGTGTAGGTCACCGGTGACCCGACGGCCACGTCCGGGGCGGCCACGGTCACCTGCGTCGGTCCTGCCAGGACCGGCAGCACCGTGCTCGCCGAGGCGGCGGCGCCGCTTCCCGCCGGCGTGTACGTCGCCTGGAACGTCTGTATCCCCGGCGGCCCGGGAACGGCGTCGACGACGCAGCTCTGCGAGAGCGAGCTTGCGGTGGGCGTCACCCAGGCGCCATCACAGCCAATTTGGCTCGTGCCCTCGTAGAAGGTGAAGGTGAACGAGGCGGGTGGCGGTGTCGACACCGTGGCCGTCAGCGTGAGCCCCTGCCCGACGTCGGCCACCGACTGGGAGGCGCCGAGCACCATGGCAGGGATCGTGGAGCCGCCGGCCGAGGGGGGCGGCAGCGAGGGGAGCGCGACGGTCAGGCCGCCGAGGATGCAGCTGACGAGCAGCGCGGCCACGGAGCGATGCCGTGCGCCGCGCGATCCGCCGCTCACTCCCCCTCGTCCGAACCATCCTGGTCCTTGCATCCGCCGTTGTAGGCGAGGCACGGGAATGCATGGTTACGGAGAGATTGCGAAACGGCGAACGTTCGGCGAACAGGGCAGCGGGAGGACGGGGGAGTAGGTGCAATGCCGTGCCAGCCGCTCAATTGGCGACGCTACGTCGTCGAGAGCGCGCACAGCGTGTGAACGCGCAAAGCGGTGCGACAACCGCGCTGCGCGCGTATCGGCGGAGGAGGTGCCAACGACCGATGCGGCCGGCCACAGAGGCCGGCCGGAAGGGTGGTGCGAGCGTGAGCGGTGGCGGGTGCCGGCCGACCCCGTCGGGGGTCAGCGGCGGCCGGGGCGGTCAGCGGGTGCGGGCCCTGGCGGCACGAGGGCGCGCGGCCGGCGCCTTGGTGCGCACCTGGGGCAGCACGATCGCCCAGAACTCGTCGATGCGCTTGTGCAGGTCGTCTCGGCGGGTGAGCGCCTCGGAGACCAGCTGGGCACCGAAGAAGTAGGAGACCACGAGCCTGGCGAACGCCTTCGGGTCGACCGTCTCGACGAGCAGCCCGGCGTCCTGGGCACGGCGGAGCAGGTCGGCGATCCGGTTGATCCAGCCGACGAATGGCTCGGGGAGCGGCGTGTTGATGATGTTGCGCTCGCTCGACAGCCGCGTGCCGGCGCGGGCGATCGGATCGTTGCGGAACGCCTCGGCGATCGAGTGGGTCACCTTGACGAGCGCCTCGACCAGATCCTCCGTCTCCTCGATGGCCGACGGCAGCATCAGCTCCCAGGCGGCGAAGTGCCGCTCGACGATCTCAGCGGCCAGCGTCTCCTTGTTGGGAAAATAAAAGTAAAGAGCTCCTTTGGTAAACCCAAGCTCTTCGACGACGTCGGCCAAGTTGACGCCGCAGTAGCCGCGCTCGGCAAAGGCCGTTGCGGCGGCGGTCAAGATGAGCTCGCGGGTCGACAGCTCGCTGCTGCGACTCCCGCCGCGCACCGGTGGCCTCCCGCGCCGCCGCGTGACGGTTGTGCCAGCGCTGTCAATGGCACGACCGCCGCGTACGACCGACGTCTCGACGCGGGGGCTCGCGCTCGTGCGCGAGCTCGTACGGCTGATGGCGTTCACGTCGAGCGCACTCCTTCATCACGGTGCCGACCGGGCAAGGACGGCAATAGTAACGGATCCACTGCAGGTCTACCGCACAGCTTATGTCCGAAGCCAGTGTCCCTCCCTTGCCGCCTGGGGACCCTCAAAGGTGGCAGTGCTGCCATTCGGATCGGGCAGGGTCGTTGGCCTCTGGCGGTGCCGTCGATGCCTCGGCAATGGAGCGGCGGTGCCCGGCTGCGGCACGCCCGGCGGTGCCCGGCTGCGGTGCCCGGCGGCGGTGCCCTCCGGCGAAGCCCGGCGGCGGGCCCGGCACCCCACCCGCCCCGGGCCTAGCGGCCGGTTCCCCCCGAGAGGAGTCCCTTCAGGGTGTCGGCGAGCCCACCCAGCTCGAACGGCACGACGAGCTTGGTCGAGGGGGAGGCGCCGACCTTGTTCAAGGTGTCGAGGTACTGCAGCAGCAGGGTCTGCTCGTCGAGCCCCTTTGCCACCTGGGCGATCGCCTCGAGGCTGGACGAGTAGCCCTGGGCGCGCAGCAGGGCCGCCTGCCGCTCGCCCTCGGCGGCGAGCACGTTGGCCTTCTGGGCCCCCTCTGCCGACAGGATGGCCGCCTGCCGCTCGCCCTCGGCCGACAGGATCATGGCCGCCTTGGTCCCCTCGGCCTCGGTCACCTGCGCCCGGCGGGTCCGCTCGGCGGACATCTGGCGAGTCATTGCCTCCTGCACGCCCGGTGGCGGGTTGATCTCCCGGACCTCGACGCTCGTGATCTTGACGCCCCAACGCTCGGTCACGTCGTCGAGCCGCACCCGCAGCGACGCGTTCATCTCGTCCCGCTTCGACAGGACGTCGTCGAGCACCATGTCCCCGACGAGGCTGCGCAAGGTGGTCGCCGCGATGTTGAGCGCGGCGCCGCGGAAGTCCCGCACCGTCACCACGGTCGTGGCCGGGTCGACCACCTTGTAGAAGATGATGAAGTCGATCGAGATCGGGGCGTTGTCCTTCGTGATCGCCACCTGGTGGGGGATCTCGAGGTACTGCTCGCGCAGGTCCACCCAGTTGGTCCGGTCGGTGATCGGGTTGATCACGACCAGCCCCGGCCCGCGCGACCCGACCATGCGACCCAGGCGGAACAGGACGACGCGTTGGTACTCGCGCACGATCCGAATCGACAGTGCGGCGGCGGCGAGCACGCACAGCACGACCAACCCGACCACGATGCCGACGATCACGGCCAACCTCCCGCCTCTGCGCCCCACACCTCGAGCCGGACGCCGTCGGCTCGGATCACCTGCACCGGGGTGCCCGCCGGGACCGGCCCGTTGAGCGAGCGCGCCGACCACTCCTCGCCGTGCACCCGCACCACCCCGTCCGGGTCGAGCGCGCTCACGGCTACCCCCTCGCGGCCCTCGAGTGCGCTCGGACCGTGGCGCAGCGGGGCAGCTGCACGGTGGCGCAGCCCCCGCCAGGCGCCCACGCCCACGCCGACGGACGCCGACAGGTCGGCCCCGAGGACGACGAGGAGGAGCGTGCTCGGTGCGCCGGTCACGGCCATCACGACGAGCCAGGCGCCGGCAAGGAGGCCGAGGGCGGCGGCAGCCAGGTGGGCATGCGGTCCGGTGTGGAGACCGACCAGCCCGGCGAGCAGCGCCGCCCCGAGCAGGACACCGGCCACCATCCACATACGGAGCCCCCTCTCTGGCGCCCACGGTGATCCTACCGCCGCCACCGCCAGCTGCGGTCGTCGACGCGCCCGAGGGTGGTCGCCGCGCCACCTACGATGTCGAGAGCCATCCCACCCGGACCCGGCAGGAGGAGCAGGGCGTTGGACGTGCGCATCGGGATCATCCAGACCGCCAAGGAGCTCGACGTCGAGCTGGGCGACGGAGCGGCGCGCGACGAGGTGATCGCGCAGATCGAGAAGGCGCTCGCCGACGCCGACGCCGTGCTGTGGCTCACCGACAAGCGGGGTCGCCGGATCGGCGTGCCGAGCAGCCGGGTCGCCTACGTCGAGGTCGGCGAGTCCGACGAGCGCCGGGTCGGCTTCGGCGCCCGGTAGCACCCGGACCGGTCGGGTCGGCGGGCGGCAGGCTCGGCCGTGATCGACCTGCTCGCGCGCGACCTGCTGTTCGTCACCGGCAAGGGGGGCGTCGGCAAGACGACGGTCGCCGCCGTCATCGGCATGCTGGCCGCCGAGCGCGGCCAGAAGGTGCTCGTGTGCGAGACCGACCCGAAGGGGGACCTCGCCGCCCTCTACGAATGCGGACCGACCGGCTTCACCCCGCTCGAGGTGTCCCCGGGCGTGTTCGCCATGTCCATGGACACCGAGGCCTCGCTGCGCGAGTACCTGAAGCTCAACCTGCGCGTCCCGACCGTCGGCCGGATCGGCCCGGTGGCCAAGGCGTTCGACTTCGTCGCCACGGCCGCCCCCGGCGTCCGGGAGATCCTGACGGTGGGCAAGCTCTGCTACGAGGTGCGCGAGCGCACCTACGACCTCGTCGTGGTCGACGCCTCGCCCACCGGCCACATCCTCGGCGAGCTTGCCGCCCCGGTCGGCATCAACGAGCTGGTCCGGGTCGGCGCCGTCCGCTCGCAGACCCAGTGGATGCTCGACATCCTGTCCGACCCGGCCCGTACCGGCGTGGTCCTCGTGGCGACCCCCGAGGAGATGCCGGTGCGCGAGGCGGTCGAGCTCGCCGGACGGCTCGGGGCCGAGACCGGGGTCGCCCTCGCCGGCGTCGTCGCCAATCGGGTCCTCCCCGAGCTGTTCGCCCGGTCCGAGGAGGCGGCCTTCGAGGCGCTCTCCGCCCCGGCCCGCACCCGCGACCTGGCCGGGGCGCTCGACTCGGGTGGCCGGGACGGCCTCGCCGGCGTGCTCGAGGCGGCCCGCCTGGCGCTGCGCATCCGGCGCGGCGGGGCTGCCCACCTGCGCACCCTGCGGGACGGGATCGCCCCCGAGGTGCCACTCGTCATCCTGCCCTACCTCTTCGGCCGCTCGACCGGCCGCCGGGCCGTGCGCCAGCTGGCAGAGGCGCTCGCCGAGGAGCTCGGCGAGTGAGCCCTCCCCCCAGCGACCTCCGCCGGCTGCTCGCCGCCAAGCAGGTCGTCATCGCCTGCGGCCCGGGCGGGGTCGGCAAGACGACCACGGCGGCCGCCCTCGGGGCCGCCCTGGCGGCGAGCGAGGAGTGGCGGGTGCTCGTCCTCACCGTCGACCCGGCCCGGCGGCTCGCCGACGCCCTCGGGCTCGGCACGCTCGGCAACGACGCCCGCCGCGTCCCGCTCGACCAGCTGGGCGGCAGCGATCGCCCCCGGGGCGAGCTGTGGGCGGCGATGCTCGACACCAAGCAGTCCTGGGACCACCTCGTCGAGCGGCACGCCCCGGACCGGGCGAGCGCCCAGCGGATCCTCGCCAACCCCCTTTACCGCAACATCACCGGCCGCTTCGCCGGCAGCCACGAGTACATCGCCATGGAGCGCCTGTACGAGCTGCACGGGGAGGGCCGCTACGACCTGCTCGTCGTCGACACCCCGCCCTCTCGCGACGCCCTCGACTTCCTGGACGCCCCCGAGCGGATGGCCGAGTTCTTCGGCTCCCGCCTCCTCCGCTGGCTCGTCGCCCCGAGCCGATCCCGCCTCGTCGAGCTCGCCTCCCGGCCCTTCTACCAGGTGGCCGACCGCATCCTCGGGACCCAGTTCCTCGAGGACGTCGCCGAGTTCTTCCTGTTGTTCCAAGCCATGTACGACGGCTTCGTCACCCGTGCCCGCGGCGTGTCGGCCCTCCTGCGGGACCGTGCGACGACGTTCATGGTCGTCACCACCCTGGAGCACGCCCCGGCCCAGGAGGCGCTCCGCCTCGCCGACGAGCTGGCCCGGCGCAACCTCGAGCTCGGGCTGGTCGTCGCCAACAAGACCCTCCCCGACCTGTTCGACGGGCCGGCCGTCGAGGTTGCCGACGAGCTGCGGGCGCGTGCCCGCCCGCTCGCCGAGGCGCTCGCCGCCGGGCTTCCCCAGCGCGACGCCGCCGGCCCGCTGGCCGACCCGACGACGGTCACCCGGGTGCTCGAGGAGATCGGCCAGAGCTTTCGTGACTACCGCCGGGTGGCCGCCCGCGAGGCCGAGCTGCTCGCCCGCCTTTCGGCCGCCCACCTGGTGGCGGTCACCGTCCCGCACCTCGCCCGCGACGTCAGCGACCTGCCGGCGCTCGGCGAGGTCGGCAGGTGGCTCCTCGGCGAGGCGGGCGTCGCTCCCGCCTGACCCGGTGCCCGCCCGGCACCCCCCACGGCCGATCCGCGTACCCGGCACGACTCGGCCACCCCTCGGCGGCCTCCGGCGGTCGCCTCGCCGGCCGGGGTGCCCGGCCTACGATGTCGGCGGTGCTCGACTACCACGTCCATCTCTGGCCGCACCCAGAGGTGGCCGATCCGGCCGAGCAGCGGCTGGAGCGGCTTGCCGCCTACTGCGAGGCGGCGGCGGCCAACGGCGTCGAGGAGATCGCCCTCACCGAGCACCTCTTCCGGTTCCGGGCCGGCCGTGCGGTCGTCGACCGGTTCTGGGAGGGCGAGCCCGATCCGGCGTTGCGCGGCCGGATGGCCGCCTACTTCGACCACCACGCGACCGCCGACCTCGACGACTACGTCGAGGCGGCGGTCGCCGCCCGCGCCGCCGGCCTGCCGGTCGTCGTCGGGCTCGAGGTCGACTACTACCCGGGCCGGATGGGCGCCGTCGGTCGGCTGCTCGACGGCTATCCCTTCGACGTGCTGCTCGGATCGGTGCACTGGCTCGGGACCTGGATGTTCGACGACGTCGACGACGAGGTGGCGATGGGGGAGTGGGACCGGCGGGGCACCGAGGCGGCCTGGCGCGGCTACACCGACGCCCTCGAGGAGCTGGCGGCCGCCGGCGCCGTCGACGTCCTCGCCCACCCCGACCTCGTGAAGGTCGCCGGCCGCCGCCCGCCGGCGTCGCTGCTCGACGAGTGCCACGACCGGATGGCCGAGGCGGCCGCCCGGTCCGGCCTCGCCGCCGAGCTGTCCTCGGCCGGCTGGCGCAAGCCGGCCGCCGAGGCCTACCCGGCGACCGGCCTCCTCGAGCGGTTCCACGCCCGGGGCGTCCCGCTTACGACCGCCTCGGACTCCCACGGCAGCGCACGGGTGGCCGACCGGGCCGACGACCTGGCGGGACTGGCCGCCGCCGCCGGGTACACCTCGTTGCGGGCCTTCCGCCGGCGGCGCGGCCACGACGTCGCCCTCCGCCCCGCCGGAGCGCTCGACCGGTGACCTCGCCAGCCGACATCGCCCGCGAGTACACCGGCCTCGAGCTCGGTGCCCGCCAGCACCTCGAGCGCCTGATGGGCTCCTGGTCGCTGCTCGCCGACCTGTCGTTCGCCGACCTCCTCCTCTACGTGCCGCTCGACCAGTTCTCGCTCGCCGTCGCCGAGCCGGCGCCCGGCGAGGAGCGCCACCGGCCCCGACCGCGTCGCTACGACCCACCGACCGGCCCCAACCCGATCGTGCGTGGCCTGCACTTCGTCGTCCTCGGCCAGATGCGACCGACGAACGCCCAGACCTTGTTCGAGCTCGACCTCGTCGGCCAGGTCGTCGCCGCCGGCGAGCTTCCCCTCGTGCTCGACGCCTGGCGCTCGGGCACCATCATGACCGGGGCCCGCCCCCTCGCCGAGGACGGCGGCGGGGGTGTCGTCCGCTACCAGTGCATCCCGGTCCGCTGGCAAGGTGACGTGATCGGCGTGCTCTCCCGGGTGTGGTCGCCGACGGTCGGCCGGCGCACCGGCGGCCTCGAGCGGGTCTACACGCGTCTGTTCGAGCGCTTCGCCGCCATGGTGACGGCCGGCGTCTACCCGTTCCTCGCCGACGACGCCGAGATCGAGGAGGCCCCCCGTGTCGGCGACGGCGTCATCGTCCTCGACGCCGAGCAGCGCATCAGCTTTGCCTCCCCGAATGCCACCAACGCCCTCCACCGGATGGGCATCGTCTCGGCCATCGTCGGCGCCACCCTCGAGGAGCTCGGCGTCGACTCCCAGGCCGTCCACCTCACCTTCGCCAGCGGCCGCCCGGTCATCGAGGAGATGGAGCGGCGTCCCGACGTCATCGTGCTCGTGCGGTCCATCCCGCTCGTCGAGGACGGCGCCGTGAGCGGCGCCGCCGTGCTCGTGCGCGACGTCACCGACCTGCGCCGCCGGGACCGGCTCCTGCTATCCAAGGACGCCGCCATCCGGGAGGTCCACCACCGGGTCAAGAACAACCTGCAGACCATCTCGTCGCTGCTCCGCCTGCAGGCCCGCCGGGTGTCCGACCCGGCCGCCCGGGTCCCGCTGCTCGAGGCCGAGCGCCGCATCCGGGCGATCGCCCTCGTCCACGAGATCCTCGCCCGGGACCCCGGCGAGCAGATCCCCTTCGACGAGATCGTCCCAGCCCTCGTCCAGCTCGCCCGTGACGCCAACATCGGGCGCCGCTCGCTCGACATCCGCACCGTCGGCGACGCCGGCGAGCTCGTCGCCGACGTGGCCACCCCGCTCGCCGTGGTCATCGCCGAGCTGCTCCAGAACGCCGCCGAGCACGGGTTCGCCGTGGCAACGGCCGACGGCAGGGCACCGGTCGTCGAGCTCTCCTTCGAGGCTACCGGCGCCGCCACCCACGAGCCGGCGCTCGAGGTGACCGTACGGGACAACGGCAGCGGGTTCCCCGACGGCTTCGATCTCGAGGCCACCGGCAGCCTCGGCCTTGCCATCGTCCGCGATCTCGTGCGCAGCCAGCTCGGCGGCACCATCGAGTTCGCCAACGAGGGGGGAGCCGTCGTCCGGCTCCACGTGCCGCTCGCCAGCCACGGCGACCGGCCGCGCCTCGCCCCCTGAGCCTGCTGCGGGCCTTGCTGCGGGCCCCTGCTGGTCGCCCCTGCGACCGGTCCCAGATCCGTCCTGCCGCACGTGCTGCGGGCGCTCCCTCGAGCGGGCGGCCCGCCGCGCCCGCCCGGCGCCGTGGCGCTCAGGCGGGCCGGGTCGGCCGGGTCGGGCGGGTCGGGCGGGTCGGGCGGGTCGCCGGGCTTGCCGGGGTCAGGAGGCGCGGCGCTGCTGGGCGAGCCACGCCTTGCGCAGCTTGCGCCGCTCCTCCTCGGAGGTCGAGCCCCAGACGCCGGACTCCTGGTTGGTGGCGAGGGCGAACTCGAGGCAGGCCTGCAGCGAGCCGCACATCTGGCAGACCGCCTTTGCCGCCTCGATCTGGTCGACGGCCTGGCCCGTCGTACCAACCGGAAAGAACAGATCGGGGTCTGTGTCGCGACAGGCGGCCTGCTCTCGCCAGTCGTCGCTGTCCCACTCCACCGTCCGGTTCCAGCTGAGGGCCACGGTGCCTCCTCGTCCCGAGCTCATGAAGCCCATGCTGCCCTGCCGAGCTTGTGCAACAGTTCACAAGGTCGGACGACCCCCCACCGGTCGACCTGGTGGGCCTCGGTCTCCCCCCCGGGGACCTTTGCCCATGGCGGAGGGTCATGTTACGCCTGCGTATACGGCCGAGCAAGCATCCCCCGAACATGACCCACCCGGGCAGAGCTGGGAGAACGCGCCCCCGCCGGCGCGACACCCGCCGCGGCCGCGGTCCGCCGGGGGGTTGTGCTGGGTAGGCTCCCCTCCCCGTGGGACCCTCGACCAGCCCCCGTCGTGGCCGAGCGCCGGCGCACGCCCGGCGCCGCAGACGGCGGCGGGGCCGCTTCGTCGGCGCCCTCCTGCTCGCCCTTGCCGCCGGGGCGGCCGCCGCCTATGTCGGTGGCCGCCACCCGTTCGCCAGCGCCGTCTCGCGAAACGGCGGGTCGGGGAGCGCCGCGTCGGCCCTCACCACCGGGTCGGCGGCGCGCCGGCCGGCCATGCCGCCCCTCGCTCAGCCGACCGCCGCCCACCCGCTCAGCGTGCTCGTCATCGGCGACTCGCTCGGCGAGGACCTCGGCTTCGGCCTCGAGGACATCCTGGCCCACGACCCGCGCGTGACGCTCCACGCCGAGGCGGTGGGCAGCACGGGGCTCGCCAACGTGGCCTACTACAACTGGCCGGCCAGCTTCGAGAGCGAGCTGCGCACCTACCACCCCGGGCTCGTCATCGTGTTCATCGGGGGGAACGACGCCCAGGGCTTCGACGTGGGCAACCAGGCGGCCGTCTTCGGCACGAGCCTGTGGCACCAGGCCTACACGGCCCGGGTCCGCCACATGATGCAGGAGGCGACCGCCGCCGGGGCCCACGTCCTGTGGCTCGGGATGCCGCCGATGGCCCCGAGCACGGGGCTCACCCCCGACATGGCGATCCTCGACGGGATCTACGCGACGGTGGCCAAGCAGTTCCCGCTCGTGCGCTTCCAGTCCACCTGGAAGCTGTTCGAGGACGCGAGCGGGCAGTTCGCCACGGCGCTGCCGGACCCTGCGGGCCAGCTCGTGACCGTGCGCGACCCCGACGGGGTCCACCTCACCATGGCCGGAGCCGTCCGGGCGGCCGAGGAGGCCGTCGGTGCGGTGCAGCGCGACTGGCACGTCCACCTCTGACCCCGGCGCCCCGGGGGCCGGCGTGCGGGCACTGTGCGGGCACTGTGCGGGCACTGTGCGGGCACCGTGCGGGCACCGTGCGGGCACGGGGAGCCCGCTCGCGGTCAGTGGCGCTGGTTGCGGGCCTGGGCGTCGACGATCTCCCGCTCGGCCGCCTCCCGGCCCTCCCAGGAGGCGCCCTCGACGTGCTTGCCGGGCTCGAGCGCCTTGTAGACGAGGAAGAAGTGCTCGATCATCGCCCGGTCCAGGCTCGGGACGTCGGTGATGTCGTGCAGGTGGTCGTAGCGGGGGTCGCCGGCCGGGACGCAGAGGACCTTGTCGTCCACCCCGGCCTCGTCGGTCATGCGGAACAGGCCGATGGCGCGGGAGGCGACGAGGCACCCGGGGAAGGTGGGCACCTCGAGCAGCACCATGGCGTCGAGCGGGTCGCCGTCCTGGCCGAGGGTGTCGTCGATGTAGCCGTAGTCGGTGGGGTAGGTCGTCGCCGTGAACAGGGTCCGGTCGAGGCGGATGCGACCGGTCTCGTGGTCGACCTCGTACTTGTTGCGCTGCCCCTTCGGGATCTCCACGACGACGTCGAACTCCACGGCATCCTCCTCGGCTCTGCCCCGGCGCCGGGCCGGTGGACTCCGGCATGGTAGCGAGCCGGGCCGGCTCAGCCAGGGGCGGCGGCGCCTGGTGGCCCGGGTGGCGATCCGCCGCCGGCGGGGGGCCCGGTGGGCCCCGTGGCGGGGACGCCGGCGAGGACGCCGGCGAGCGAGCCGACGAGGGCGCCGTCGCCCACGACGAGGGTGGGGACCTCGACCGGCCCGGGGAGCCACACGTGGTCGGCACCGGCCTCGCCGGCGACGAGCAGCCCGGCCGACAGGTCCCACGGCTGCAGCCCGGCCTCGTAGAAGGCGTCCAGCCTGCCGGCAGCCACCCAGCACAGGTCGAGGGCCGCCGAGCCGGCGCGGCGGATGTCCCGGATGGCGGGCAGCAGTCGGGGCAGCAGGGCCGCCTGCTGGCGGCGTCGCTCCGGGTCGTAGCCGAACCCGGTGCCGACGAGCGCCTCGGCGAGCGGCGGCGGGGGGCCGAGGTGGAGCCGGTCGCCGCCGAGGAAGGCACCGCCGCCGCGGGTGGCGGTGAAGGTCTCGCTGCGCAGCGGGTCGTGGACGACCCCGGCGACCACGCCGGCGGGGTCGGCGACGGCGATCGAGACGCACCAGGCGGGGAACCCGTAGACGAAGTTGGTCGTGCCGTCGAGCGGATCGACGATCCAGGTGAGGCCGGACCGACCGGTATGCTCGCCGCCCTCCTCGCCGAGGATGGCATCGTCCGGGCGCTCGTCGAGGATGCCGGCGCGGACCAGCGCCTCGCTCGCCCGGTCGGCGTCGGTGGCGAGGTCGGTGCGCGACGACTTGCGCGTGGCGGCCGCCCCGAGGTCGCGGCCGCGCCCGTCCCCGCCGGCCTCGACGAGGAGGGCGCCGGCGCGCTCTGCGAGCGAGCGGGCCAGGTCGAGCAGGGCGGACGGGGTGGCCCCGGTCATCGCTGCGACCGCCCGGCAGCCGACCTCGCCGGCCCGGTCGCCGCCGCCCTCCCGCCGCCGTGCCCGGGGAGCCGGGCGAGCTGGGCGAGGCGGGCCACGAGGATCTCGAGCACCGCCGGCGGGGCGAGGCCGCTCCGCCCCCGCACGTCGAGGTCGGCCCCGGCCAGCAGGTGGACGGCGCGCCCCACCCGGTCGTGCCCGAGCTTGCGCCCCTGGGCCAACACCTTCTTGGCCGGGAAGGCGTGCAGCTTGGTGAGCGCCGCCGCCGCCCGCTCGTCGGCAGCGTCGGCCCCGTCGAGGCGGAGCATGGCGGCGTAGTGGCGGTGCAGCACGGCGAGCACCTGGAGCGGGTGCCGCTCGCCGCCGCCGAGCATCCGCCCGAGCGCCGCCAGCGCGGCGGCCCCGTCGCCGGTGTCGATGGCGTCGGTGAGATCCCACGGGGCCACCGCCCCCTCGCTGCCGAGGAACGGCGCCACGTCGGGCTCGCCGAGGCGGCGGTCGGTGCCGTAGGCGGCCGCCAGCACGGCGAGGAGGCCGTCCAGGCGGCTCAGGTCCTCGCCGAGGTGCTCCTCGATGCGGCGCGCCGCCGCGGCGTCCAGCGCGACGGGCGCCGCCCGGAGGTGGCTCGCCAGCCAGCCGGACCGGCCCTTCGAGGTGGGGCCGGGCTCGACCTCGACGACGGTGCCGGTGGCGCGCACCGCCTTCACCAGGGCCGCCGGTGCCGGGCGCCCGGAGAGGGCGAGGACGAGGACCGTCGTCGTCAGCGGGTCGGACAGGTAGCCGGCGAGCTCCTTCGCCTGGGCCGCCTCGAGCGAGGTGGCCCGCACGACGACCACCCGGCGCGCCTCGAGGAACGGCGGCGTGCGGCAGGCGTCGAGGACGGGCCCGAGGGCGAGCTCGTCGCCGGCCCGGCCGGGCTCGCCATACTCCTCCAGCGCCAGCAGCCCGTCGGTGGAGGCCGACAGCTCCCCGACGAGCTCGCTGAGCGCCTGGCTGACGAGACCAGGGTCGGCCCCTTGGACGAGGTAGGCCGGCTTGGGCTCCCCGCGCACCACGTGTGGGCTGCTCACCGGGCGCCTGCCACGGCAGTCACCGCGTCCACCACCCGCCGTGTCCGGGCGACGTCGTGGACCCGCACGAGCCGCACGCCCCGGGCCACCCCGAGGGCGGCCGCCGCCAGCGACGCCTCGCCGCGCTCGCCGAGCTCGAGGCCGAGCGTGACGCCGAGGAACGTCTTGTTCGAGGCCGACAGCAACAGGGTCGACCCGAGCCGCGCCAGCCGGTCCGAGGCACGTAGCAGCTCGAGCGACTGCACGGCCGTCTTGCCGAGGTCCAGCCCGGCGTCGACCACGACCCGCGTCGCCGGGATCCCGGCGGCGGCGGCGGCTGCCTGGCGGTCACGGAGGAACGCCTCGACGGCGCCCACGACGTCGCCGCCGGGGTAGGTGGGCTCCGGATCCGGCACGCGCGGTGCCAGGCGGATGTGGGTGGCCACCACCGCCGCTCCGGCGGCGGCGGCGACCGCCAGGTAGCGCGGGTCGGCGAACCCGGAGATGTCGTTGCCGAGCACGGCCCCGGCCCGGTAGCAGGCCTCGGCCACCTCGGCCCGCCAGGTGTCGACCGACACCGCCACCTCGAAGCGGGCGGCGAGCGCCTCCACCGCCGGCACCACCCGGTCGAGCTCCTCCCCGGTGCTCACCGCCTCCCCCGGGCCGGCCTTGACCCCGCCGACGTCGAGCAGGTCGGCGCCGGCCGCAACGTGCGCCTCGGCGAGACGAAGGCTGTCGTCGAGGGCGAAGTAGGCGCCCTTGTCGTAGAACGAGTCGGGGGTTCGGTTCACGATGCCCATCACGAGGCACCGGTCCGATAGGTCGAGCAGGCCCCCGCCGAGCTCGAGGAACGGGCCCGACGCCGTGGCCGTTCCCGGCCGGTCGTCGGCCACGGCGGCTAGAAGAGGCGCGACGAGAGGGCGCGCCGGTAGCGCGCCTTTCGCGGGTCGTCGTCGGGGATCGTCTCGAGCAGGTCGACGAACTGCTGGCGCGCCTCGTCGTCCCCCTTCACCCGCTCGAGCAGCGCCTCGAAGCGCCGCTCGACGTCCTCGCCCGGGGCCACCCCGGCGTCGGCCAGGCGGGCGAGCGCCGCCACCCGGCGCGTGTCGGCCGTCTCGGGGACCTTGGCGAGCAGGGCCAGGGCCTCGTCGCCGTCCCCGCGCTCGACGAGCAGCTCGGCGAGGGCGACGATGGCGCCGACGTGGTCCGGCTCGAGCTCGAGCGCGGCGCGCAGCGACCCCTCGTCGCCCGCCGCCACGAGCTCGTCGGCCTCGCTCGGCTCCGCCTCACCGGCGAGGCGACCGACCCACTCCCGGACCGCCGCCTCGGGCAGTGCGCCGATGAACTGGTCGACCACCTTTCGGTCCTTCACCGCGAAGACCGCCGGGATCGACTGGACCTGGAACGAGGCGCTGATCCGCGGGTTGTCGTCCACGTTCACCTTGACGAGGCGGACCTTGCCGGCCGTCTCGTCGACCACCTTCTCGATGATCGGTCCGAGGGTCCGGCACGGTCCGCACCACGGTGCCCACAGGTCGATCACGACCGGGGTCTCGTCCGAGGCGACGAGGACGTCCTGCTCGAAGGTCTGGTCGGTGACGTCGATGCTCACGCCGCGACGCTACCAACTCGCCGTGCCCGCCCCACTCGGCGCCCCCCGACGCGGGGCGCGCTTCGTGTGCCGACCCGGGTCAGCCGCGCATGTTGACGGCGTTGACGCGCACCGGGTGCAGCGTCACCACCACGCGGTGCTCGCCCGGCAGGTCGTGGCCGCGCAGGTCGGCACCGCCGTACTTCGCCCCCACCTTGTCGGCGAACTGGTAGTCCTCGTCCGGCGTGACCTCGACGTCGCCCCGCAGCTCGAGGTACCGGTACGGGCTCTCGAGGTCGAGGAGGAACAGGTTGGCCTGCGGCCGTGCCTCGAGGTTCTTCGTCTTCTGCCGGCTCGAGTTGAGCGACAGCCGCACCGTGTCCCCCTCGGCGAGGAACCACACCTCCGACAGCTGCGGCCGGCCGTCCGGGCCGACCGTGGCGAGGGTGGCGAACGGTGCGTCGAGCAGGTCGCGGTGGCTCTCGGGGATCTCAGGCACGGTACGGCTCCTTGTGCTCGGTGCCGGGCTGGTCGAGCGCACGCTACCGGAGCGGCACGCCGACCGCCCGGACGCCGGCGGCCGCCGGATGGGCAAGCGCCCCGGCCGGCGGGCGCACGGCGGCGCCGAGCGCCGGCGGCCGGTCGCCACTGCCGGCCGCCCCCGGACGGCCGTCGGCGGCCGTTGTTGCCGCAGCCCAGCTGGCACATCGCCGTGCCAGCTCCGGCTCGAAGCGCCACCGCCGCAGCTGGCGCTCGGTGGCATCGGCGTCCTCGCCGAGGCGCGCCAGGCTGAGGGCGAGCTGGCGTGCCTTGTGCACCAGCTCTTCCTCGCCCCGGTCCGCGCCCCGGCGCGCCAGCTCCTCGTGCTCGGCGCGAGCCGCCTCCGGCAGCCGGGCCAGATGGCGGCGCGGCAGCGGAGGAAGGCGCCGGCGCACGGCGAGGGTGGTCGGGGAGAGGCGCGCCATGTCGAAGTCGACCGCACGGGCGACGGTGCGGGCGAACGGGCCGTTGCGGCCCAGCCGGTCGCCGAGGCCGAGCGCCCGTGCCGTGTCGGCGACCGAGATGCGGCACCCGTCCGGCGCCGCCTCGAGGCGTGCCACGAGGTGGCGCAGCAGGAAGATCGTCGACGGGCCGAGCACCGGCAGCCAGAACCGCTCGCAGTACGGCGAGCGCGGGTCGTGGCCGAACCGGTCGACCACCGGATCCGGCCATGCCTCGACGGCGAGCGTCGTGGCGCCGTCGAGCGCGGTGGCGAGCGTCATGGAAGGGCCTCCTTCGGCTTCGGCGAGCGCTGCGGGGAGCAGCTGCTGGCACCGTCGCGCCGCGACCTCACCGCCGACCTACCGCTCTGCGGCGCGCGACGTCGTCGGGCCCGATTTCGACGAGCGAACCACCTATGCAAAGCTCCGGCTCATGATCCGCCGACACCTCCTCGCCCGGGGCCGGACCACCGGCCGCTCCGCCGTCGGATGACCGGCCCGTCGGTGGCACCGCTGCGCGAGCGACCGGCCTTCCGGGCCCTCGAGGCGCACCACGCCGAGCTGGCCGGCCGGCACCTTCGCCAGCTCTTCGCCGACGACCCGGGCCGTGGCGAGCGGCTCACGGCGGAGGGTGCCGGCGTGCACCTCGACTACTCGAAGAACCGGGTCACCGACGAGACGGTCGCGCTGCTCGTCGAGCTGGCCGAGCAGTCCGGCCTCGCCGGGCGGCGCGCCGCGATGTTCTCCGGCGAGCGCATCAACGTGTCCGAGGGCCGCTCCGTGCTGCACGTGGCGCTGCGCATGCCGAAGGGCGCCTCGCTCGTGGTGGACGGGCGGGACGTCGTGGCCGACGTGCACGAGGTGCTCGACCACATGGCCCGGTTCGCCGACGACGTCCGCTCGGGCAGCTGGCTCGGCCACACCGGCCGGCCGATCCGCAACGTGGTCAACATCGGCATCGGCGGCTCCGACCTCGGCCCGGTGATGGCCTACGAGGCGCTGCGCCCGTTCAGCCGGAGGGACCTCGTGTTCCGATTCGTGTCCAACGTCGACGGCACCGACGTCGTCGAGGCGACCCGGGAGCTCGACCCGGAGGCGACCCTGTTCATCGTGTCGTCGAAGACGTTCACGACCGCCGAGACCCTGGAGAACGCCCGGTCGGCCCGCGCCTGGCTCCTCGACCGGCTCGGCGACGAGGCGGCCGTCGCCCGCCACTTCGTCGCCATCTCGACCAACGCCGAGGGCGTCGCCCAGTTCGGGATCGACCCGGCCAACATGTTCGGGTTCTGGGACTGGGTGGGCGGCCGGTACTCGATGGACTCGGCCATCGGCCTCTCGACCATGCTGGCCATCGGACCCGGCCACTTCGGCGAGCTCCTGGCGGGGTTCCACGCCATGGACGAGCACTTCGCCGAGGCGCCGCTCGCCGCCAACGTGCCCGCCCTCCTCGGCCTGCTGGCCGTCTGGTACCGGGACCTCTTCGGCTGCCAGAGCATCGCCGTGCTGCCCTACGACCAGTACCTGAAGCGGTTCCCGGCCTACCTGCAGCAGCTGGCCATGGAGTCGAACGGCAAGCACGTCACCCTCGGGGGGGAGCACGTGGACGCCGACACCGGTCCGGTCTACTGGGGCGAGCCGGGGACGAACGGCCAGCACAGCTTCTACCAGCTGCTCCACCAGGGAACGACGATCGTGCCGGTCGACCTCATCGCCGTCGCCCGCAGCCAGAACCCGCTCGGGCCGCACCACGACATGCTCGTCTCCAACGTCCTCGCCCAGGCGGAGGCGCTCGCCTTCGGTCGGACGGCCGACGAGGTGCGCGCCGAGGGCGTTCCCGAGGCGGTCGTCCCCCACAAGGTGATGGAGGGCAACCGGCCGTCGAACCTGCTCATGGTCGACGAGCTCACCCCGTTCGCCCTCGGTTCCCTCGTCGCCTGCTACGAGCACGCCGTGTTCACCGCCGGCGTCGTGTGGGGGATCGACTCGTTCGACCAGTGGGGAGTGGAGCTCGGCAAGGTGCTCGCCACGCGGATCCTCGCCGAGCTCACCGCGGCCGGCGAGCCCGACCTCGCCCACGACTCCTCGACGAGCGCCCTCATCCGTCGCTACCGCCGCCTCCGGCATCCGGGGTCCGCCACCTCCTGAGGCGAGCCCAACCCGTAGGTACTGGGTGCGCAACGGGTGGGCACCGGTCGCGCCGTGCCCCGGTGGTCGTGGCCGCGGCGGCTAAGTTGACCGCAACCTGCAACCGGCAGGTCACACGGAGCGTGCCCTCAGGAGGGTGCATGGTCGACGAGGAGAGGGCCGACCGACCGGCTGGCCCGGTGGTGGGACGGTTCGTCACGATCGTCTTCCGCGATGCGCCCTCCGGGCTCGCCTTCGAGCTCCTCGAGCACGACGAGCACCGGCTGCGGCTGCGGCCGCTGCTGCTGACCGGCGCCTTGCCCTTCCGCGGCGAGAAGGTCACCTGCCGCAGCAGCGCCGGTCAGTGGTCGACGACCGTCCTGTCGGCGGCCGACGGCACGCTCGAGCTGTCGGCACCCCGCTGGCTCTCCCGACCGGTCCAGCGGAGCTGGCGGCGGGTCCCGCTCGACCAGTCGGTGACCGTCGGGGTGAGCGGGCGGGCCTGGGCCGGACGGCTGCAGGACGTCTCGATGAAGGGCGCCGCCATCCTCCTCGAGCGGACCGCCGCCGTTCGTGCCGGCGACCGCCTCGAGCTGGAGGTCCCAGGCGGGACCATCCAGGCCAGCGTCCGCTCGGTGCGCTCCCACCCCCAGCGGCTGCTCGTGGTCGTCGGGGTCGCCTACGACCGGATCGACCCGGTCGCGCTCCGCTGGGTCGCCGCCGCCGTCGGCGGCCGGAGCGAGGCCGGCGACGCCGCCGGCCCGGGGGCAACGTCCGCCGGGCGGCGCGGTGCGGGCGAGGCGAACGGGGCACGCGCCCCGGGCTCGCCACCACCGCCCTCCGCGCGCTGAGCCGCTCGGTCCGTCGTCGCCGCACGACAACGCCCGGGATGGCAGGGCGCCGGGCCGGGTCGGGGGTCACCAGTGGTCGCGGTGGACCACCTCGTGGAGCGCCCGGCGCTCCCGGCGGGTCGGCGAGCCGGACGGCCGGTCGGTGGGGGACGGGTGACCGAGGGCCACGGCGCCGACGCAGGTGCGCCCGGGCGGGACCCCGAGGGCGTCGAGCACCGCGTCGGCCGGGGCGTGCAGGCGGAAGAAGAGTGCCCCGAGCCCCTCCGCGGTGGCGGCAAGCAGGAGGGCGTGCACGGCGAAGGCGGCATCGACCAGCCAGTAGGGGACCGGCCACGCCGACGCCGGCTCCCCGGCCAGCCCGGAGGCGGCCTTGTCGGCCTCGCCGTAGCGGGTGACGTAGGCGGCCGGGTCGGCCACCGGGACGACGACGAGGGGCGCGGCGAGCAGCCCGCCGGCGTCTGGCCGGGCGCGCCATGCCGGCTCGCTGGCCGCCTCCCAGAACCGGCGGCGGCTCGCCGCCGTGGCGCACACCACGACGTCGACACCCTGGGCGAAGCCGGCCGAGGGGAGGTGGGCGAGCGATCCGAGCACGCGCTCGACCGTCTCCGCCGTCACCGGGGTCGGCCCGAACCGGCGGGTCATCCGCCGCCGCCGCAGCACCTCGTCGAGCTCCATCGGCCTGCCACCGTAGCCAGCGAACAGGAATCCCGACCTCGCTGGTAGTCTTTCTTCCCGTTCGGACGAAGGAGGGCGCGATGCCGAGCTTCAGGGACCTCCTGTCGGAGGTACGCAGGGAGATCCGCGAGGTCGATCCGGTAGAGGCCGAGGCCATGCTCGGCGCCGCCGCCCTGCTCGACGTGCGGGAGGCGGACGAGTACGCGCAGGGCGCCATCCCCGGCGCGCTCCACCTGCCGCGCGGCTTCCTCGAGGTCCAGGTCGAGGGTGCCCTTCCCGACAAGGGCCGCCCGGTCGTCATCTACTGCGCCGGCGGCGTCCGCTCGGCGCTGGCCGCCAAGGCGATGCAGGACCTCGGCTACGCCGACGTGGTGTCGATGGTCGGCGGGTTCAACCGGTGGAAGGACGAGGGACGGAGCTGGGCGACGCCCGCCGTGCTCGACGCCGACCAGCGCAACCGGTACCACCGCCACCTGTTGCTGCCCGAGGTCGGGGAGGCCGGCCAGCAGCGGCTGCTCGAGTCCAAGGTGCTGCTCCTCGGCGCCGGTGGCCTCGGCTCGCCGGCTGCCCTCTACCTGGCGGCGGCCGGCGTCGGGACGCTCGGCATCGTCGACATGGACGTGGTCGACGCCTCGAACCTGCAGCGCCAGGTCCTGCACACCCTGGACCGGATCGGTGAGCGCAAGGTCGACTCGGCCAAGAAGGCGCTGACGGCGATGAACCCGGACGTGAACGTCGTCGGGTACGACGTGCGCCTCGGCGCCGACAACGTGGTGGAGCTGTTCGAGCAGTACGACCTCGTGGTCGACGGCACCGACAACTTCCCGACCCGCTACCTCGTCAACGACGCCTCGCTGCTCACCCGTACGCCGGTCGTCCACGGCTCGATCTTCCGCTTCGAGGGTCAGGTCGCCGTGTTCGACCCGTACCGCGGCCCCTGCTACCGCTGCCTCGTGCCCGAGCCCCCCCCGGCGGAGCTGGCGCCGTCGTGCGCCGAGGCGGGCGTGCTGGGGGTGCTGTGCGGCATCATCGGCTCGCTCCAGGCGACCGAGGCGATCAAGATGCTCCTCGGTCTCGGCGAGCCGCTCGTCGGTCGGCTGCTCGCCTACGACGCGCTCGAGGAGTCGGTCCGGACCTTCAAGGTGCGGCGCGACCCGACCTGCCCTGCCTGCGGCGACGGCGCGCAGCTCGTGATCGCCGAGTACGACCAGCTCTGCATGCCGCACGCCGTCCTCCCGGCCTAGCCGAGCACCGGCGGGCCAGCCCCGCCGGGCGCGCCAGGGGCCGCCCGGGGCACGTTCGCACTAGGGTGCTCCCGTTCGGCCCCGAGGAGGAACCACTGATGGCACCAGCTCGCGACGTAACCTTCGACGGCCCCGGCGGTCCGGTCCCCGGCGCCGCCGCCGCCCCGGAAGGAAAGCCGAAGGGCGGGGTGGTCGTCGTCCAGGAGGCGTTCGGGCTGACCGGGCACATCCGCAACGTCTGCAGCCGGCTCGCCGAGGCCGGCTACCTGGCGGCGGCCCCGGCGCTCTTCCACCGTCAGGGCGCCCCGGTGCTCGGCTACGACGAGATCGACAAGGCCATGCCGGTGATGGGCACGCTGCGTGCCGACGAGATCCTCTCGGACGTGTCGGCCACGGTCGCCTACCTCGAGGCCGAGGGCGTCCCGTCCGGCAAGATCGGGATCGTGGGCTTCTGCATGGGCGGCACCATCGCCCTGGTGGCCGCCACCGAGCTGCCACTCGCCGCCTCGGTCACCTACTACGGCGGCGGCGTCGAGCAGGGCCGGTTCGGCTTCGCCCCGCTCGCCGAGCTGGCGCCCGGCCTTCGGGCGCCCTGGCTCGGCCTGTTCGGTGACCAGGACGCCTCCATCCCGGTCGACCAGGTCGAGCGGCTCCGGAGCGAGGCGGCCAAGGCGACCGTCCCGACCGAGGTGGTCCGCTACCCCGACGCCGGCCACGGCTTCAATTGCGACGACCGCAGCGCCTTCGAGCCGGCCTCGGCGGCCGACGCCTGGGCGCGCACCACTGCCTTCTTCGACCGCCACCTGGACGCGTAGCCGGGCGCTGGGGCCGGGCGGGGGAGCGGGGCGGGGGAGCGGGGCGGGGGAGCCCGGCGGGCTCAGACCTCCGGCGGGCTCATCGTTGCGAGCTCGATCGCCGGCAGGTCCTTGATCTCGGCCTTGGTCAGGCGGACCTCGACACGCCCCTCGCCGATGGCCTGCAGCTCGGACACCGGGATGGCCACCTGCTTCTTGCCCCACAGGTGACCCTCGTCGAGCAGCACGTGGGTGACCTGGCGCGTCGCCGGGTCGACGGCGAGGCCGCGCACCTTGCCGATATGGCCGTCGACGGCGTGGACCGGGTCACCCCGGTGCAGCTCGACCTCACCGGAGGGGATGCGGTCGACGACGAGCGGCTGCGGGGCGTTGTCGAGCCCGGCGAGGCCGAGGCTGCCCATCGTGGTGCCCATCCCCCCGGCGGCCAGGCCGAAGAACGGCCAGGCGAGCGTTGCCGACGGGTCGTAGCCCTCGAGGCCGGTACCGGGCAAGAACCGGGTCTCCTCGGCGTTGTCCATCGCCTCGAGCTCGTCCGTCGTGCACGACAGGGTGATCCGCCCGTCGTCGCCGACGGCGCCGGGAGCGACGAGGCGGGCCGGGACGAGCCGGCCGAGGCCGCGCCGGTGGTGCGGCTCGACGACGAGGTGGGTCACGGTGCGGCCGAGCGGCTCGACCACCATCCGGTCCAGGCGCCCCCAGCTGTCCGCGCCGTCGCGGCAGTTGACCTCGGCACCGATGGCGAAGGGCGTGACGTCGCTCATGCCCGGTCCTTGCCCCTTGGGGTGCCCTCCGACGCCGCCGAGGGGGCGGGGCCGGGGTGGCGGTAGGCGGCGGCCGTGAGCCGGGACCGCTCGGCCGGGTCGAGGGCGGCGTCGACGACCGTCCAGGCCATCGCCACGGCACCGTCGAGCAGCGCCTTGTCGGCCACGGGGCGGGCGCAGTGGGCCGTGAAGGCGGCCTGGTGGTTGACCGCAGGCAGCGAGTCGAGGCCGAGCGTCGGGTGGATCGACGGCATGGCGAGCGACACGTTGGCCATGTCGGTGGAGGCCGGCACGGCGTGCTCGGGCGGGTCGGGGAAGTGGCGGCCGCGGGCCTCGGCGTTCGCTCGGTACCGGCGGGCCAGATCGCCGTCGGTGGCGAACTCGGAGTAGACGGGGCCCTGGGGAAGGAACTCGAGCTCGCAGCCGGTCGCCAGGGCGCCCGCCTCGAAGCAGTGCCGGACGCGCTCGTCCCAGGCCTCGAGCGCCGGCACCGAGGTGGAGCGCACGTAGTACTTGGCGCGGGTATGGGCCGGCACGATGTTCGGGGCGGCTCCGCCGAGCGTCACGATGCCGTGGACCTGGTCGCCGGGACGGCTGTGCTGGCGGAGCAGCCCGATGGCCACCTGGGCGACCGTGAGGGCGTCCGCAGCGTTGCGGCCCTGCTCGGGGAACGCCGAGGCGTGGGCCTCCTTGCCGGCGTAGGCCACGTCGTAGTGGGCGACCGCCAGGCACGGCATCTGGACCAGCTCGGTCGGCCACGGGTGCACCATCATCGCCGCGTTGCACCCGTCGAAGGCACCGGCCTCGAGCATGGTGATCTTGCCGCCGCCCCCCTCTTCGGCGGGAGTGCCGAGCACCTTCACCGTGCAGCCCAGCTCGTCGGCGAGCGGTGCCAGTGCCAGGCCGGCGCCGACGGCGGCGGCCGCGATCACGTTGTGGCCGCAGGCGTGGCCGATCTCGGGAAGGGCGTCGTACTCGCAGCAGATGGCGACCGTCAGCGGCCCGTCGCCCGCCGTCGCCACGAAGGCCGTGTCGAGGCCGGCCACGGGCGCCTCGACGGTGAACCCGCCGGCAGCGAGCGCCCCGGCGCACCAGGCGGCCGCCCGGTGCTCCTCGAAGGAGAGCTCGGGGTGGGCATGGATACGGTGGGACAGCTCGACCAGGGCGGCGGCGCCCCGGTCGACGGTCGCGGCCGCGGCGTCCTTCGGGCCCATGGCGCCTCCTCTTCCTTCCGGCTCAGCCGGCCTCGGGCTCGATGACGGCGATCAGGTCACCGGTGCCGAGGGCGTCGCCGGCTGCCACCCTGACCTCTACGACGACCCCGCTCGACGGCGCCGTCACCGGGTTCTCCATCTTCATCGCCTCGAGCACGCACAGCACGGCACCCGCTGCCACGGCCTCGCCGGCGCGGACGTGGACCTTCACGATCGTTCCCTGCATCGGGGCCACCACGTGGCCGTCGCCGGCGACGGCGCCGCCGGCGGCAGCGCGGCGCCGTCCGGCCGGCGCAGGCGGCGCCCCCGGCCGGGTGGCGGTGACCGGCGCCTCCGGAACGAACAGCCGGACGCGGAAGCGCTGCCCGTCGACCTCGGCGTCCACCTCGCGCAGCACCGTGCCGGCGTCGCCGGGTGTGCCGAGCGCCGGCGGCGCCGGCAACAGTTGGCCGAGGTCCATTGCCTCCTCGAGGAAGCGCGTCGAGTGCGTCCCGTCGCGGAAGGCCTCGGTCTCGAGGACGGCCTCCACCGCCGGGACGGTCGTGGCCACCCCCTCGACCACCGTCTCGGCGAGGGCCCGCCGCAGCCGGCGCAGCGCCTCGTCCCGGTTCGCCCCCCAGACGGCGATCTTGGCGAGCAGGTTGTCGAAGTGCGGGGTCACCTCGTCGCCCGGCTCGTAGCCGGCATCCACCCGCACGTTCGGCCCGGACGGCCACGTGCAGCGGGTGATGCGCCCCGGGCTCGGCAGGAAGGCACCGCCGGCGGGCTCCTCGGCGTTGACCCGGCACTCGATGGCGTGGCCGCGGCGCTCGACCTCCTCCTGGGCGAGCCCGAGTGGCTCGCCGGCGGCGATGCGCAGCTGGAGCTCGACGAGGTCGAGCCCGGTGACCAGCTCGGTCACCGGGTGCTCGACCTGCAGGCGGGTGTTCATCTCGAGGAAGAAGAACTGCTCCTCGGCGTAGAGGAACTCGACGGTGCCCACGTTCTCGTACCCGGTCGCACGGGTCAGGGCGACCGCCGCCTCGCCCATGCGGCGGCGCAGCGCGTCGGGGAACCCCGGGGCCGGGGTCTCCTCTACGAGCTTCTGGTGTCGCCGCTGGATGGAGCAGTCCCGCTCGCCGAGCCACACGGCATTGCCGTGACGGTCGGCCGCCACCTGCATCTCGACGTGGCGCGGCCAGGTCAGGTAGCGCTCGAGGTACACCTCGTCGCGCCCGAAGGCGGCGAGCGCCTCCCGCTGCGCGCTCTGCAGCGCCTCCTCGGCGCCGGCCGGGTCCCGGACGACCTTCATGCCACGACCGCCGCCGCCGTAGGAGGCCTTGATGGCGACCGGCCAGCCGTGGGCCGTGCCGAAGGCCACCACCTCGCTGGCGTCGGCCACCGGCTCGTTCCGTCCGGGCACCCCGGCCACCCCGGCCGCCTCGGCCGCCAGGCGGGCGCCGATCTTCGAGCCCATCACCTCGATGGCCGCCGGCGGCGGACCGACGAACACGGCGCCGGCCTCGGCCACGGCGCGGGCGAACCCGGCGTGCTCGGACAGGAACCCGTACCCCGGGTGCACGGCCTTTGCCCCCGAGCGCCCCACCACCTCGAGCACGGCCGCCACGTCGAGGTACGCCCGCCCGCCCTGGTCGGAGGGCAGGCGGAAAGCCTGGTCACAGGCGCGCACGTGGAGCGAGTCGGCGTCGAGGTCGCTGTACACCCCGACCGTGGCGATGCCGAGATCCCGGCAGGTACGCGCCACGCGCACGGCGATCTCGCCCCTGTTGGCGATCAGGACCTTGTCGAACACGCGCCTCTCCGGACCTATCCTCTGGTGGGTGAACAGCCCGGCTGCGCAGGCTAGTTCGCCGGGAGCCGGCCGCTTCGCGACGGTACGGCGGCTGCAGCGTACGACCTCCACGAACACCGTCGCCCTCGCGGCAGCCGCCGCCGGGGCGCCGGAGGGGCTCGTCGTGCTCGCCGACGAGCAGACCGCCGGCAGGGGCCGCCTCGGACGGTCCTGGACGGCGCCGCCGGGCGCCACGCTGCTGTGCTCGGTGCTGCTCCGACCCCCCGACCCCCCCGACGGCGCGCTGGCCTTCCTCCTCACCGCCTGCCTGGCCCTCGCCGCCCGGCAGGCGGCCGCCGAGCTGGTGGCGGTGACGCTCGGCTGCAAGTGGCCGAACGACCTGCTCGCCGGCCAGGCCAAGGTCGCCGGCATCCTCGCCGAGCGCGCCCCCGACGGGGCGGTCGTCGTCGGGATCGGCTGCAACCTGAACCAGCCGGCGCCGGGCGCCCCCGGCTACCCGCCGGGGGCGGCCAGCCTCGAGGGGCTCGCCGGCCGGCCGGTCGGGCGCGAGCCGTTCCTGGCCGCCCTGCTCGCCGGCCTGGAGCGCCGGTACGGGGCGGTCGTCGACCCGCAGCCCGCCGGCCGGGCGGCGCTCCTGGCGGAGGCGCGGGGCGCCTCGGCCACGCTCGGCTCGCCGGTGCGCGTCGAGCTGCCCGGTGGCGGCCGCCTCGTGGGGGTGGCCGTGGCGCTCGGCGACGACGGCCGCCTCGTGGTCGCCCGGCCCGACGGCACGGAGGCCGTGGTGGAGGCCGGCGACGTGGTCCACCTCCGCCACGGGGGCGCCCCCCTGCCACGTGGCGCCGCCCAGCCGCAGGTCGGCGGACCCGTCGAGGGGGACCGGGTACCGTAGCGGGCCATGCGCCTCCTCGTCACCGGTGCGGCCGGCTTCATCGGGTCGAACTTCGTCCGCCACCACGTGGCCTCCCGCCCGGACGACGACGTGCTCGCCCTCGACGCGCTCACCTACGCCGGCAACCTCGCCAACCTCTCGCCGCTCGTCGAGGAGGGTCGCGTGCGGTTCGTGCACGGCGACATCGCCAACGGGGAGCTGCTCGAGCACCTCCTCGCCGAGCAGGGGACCGAGGTCGTCGTCAACTTCGCCGCCGAGTCGCACAACAGCCTCGCCGTCCTCGACCCGGCCCGCTTCCTCCGCACCAACGTGCTCGGCACCCAGGCGCTGTGCGAGGCCGTCCGGCGCGCCCGGACGGTGCGGCTCCACCACATCTCGACCTGCGAGGTCTACGGGGACCTCGACCTCGACAGCGACGAGGCGTTCCGCGAGGACAGCCCGTACCGGCCGCGCACCCCGTACAACGCCTCGAAGGCCGGCTCGGACCATGTCGTCCGCAGCTACGCCGAGACGTTCGGGCTGGCGGCGACCATCACCAACTGCTGCAACAACTACGGCCCGTACCAGTTCCCCGAGAAGGTCATCCCGCTCTTCGCAACCCGGGCGCTCGCCGGGGAGCCGCTGCCGCTGTACGCATCGACCCAGAACCGGCGGGAATGGCTCCACGTGACCGACCACTGCCGCGCCGTCGAGCTCGTCCTCGACAAGGGGCGGCTCGGCGAGACCTACCACGTCGGCTCGGGCGTCGAGGCGAGCGTCGAGGAGATCGCCGACGCCGTCCTCGCAGCGGCCGGGCGCCCGTCCTCGCTGAAGACGATCGTGCCGGACCGCCCCGGCCACGATCGCCGCTACCTGCTCGACTCGTCCAGGCTGCGGACCGAGCTCGGCTGGGCGCCCCAGGTGGGCTTCGCCGAGGGGCTCGCCGAGACGGTGGCCTGGTACCGGGACCACGAGGCGTGGTGGCGGCCGCTGCTCGGCCGCTCGCCGGTGGTCGAGGGCGCCTGGCCGGTCGGCCAGGCGGGCGGGGCGGCGGGCGGCGCCTGACGTGCTCGTCCTCGTCACGGGCGCCGGCGGCCAGCTCGGCACCGAGGTGGTGGCCGAGCTGGAGCGCCGGGCCGGGCAACGCCGGCGGGGCCCGGCCCTCGAGGTGGTCGGCGCCGACCACCGGCGGCTCGACGTGGCCGACCGCGACGCCGTGCGGGCGGCGGTCGTGGCGCTCGAGCCGGACGTCGTCCTGCACGCCGCCGCCTTCACGGCGGTCGACCGTTGCGAGCACGACGTCGAGCGGGCGCTCGCCGTCAACGCGTTCGGCACCCGCAACGTCGCCGAGGCCGCCCGGCTCGTCGGGGCGCACGTGGCCTACGTGTCGACCGACTACGTCTTTGACGGCACGAAGGACGAGCCGTACGACGAGTGGGACGTGCCCGGGCCGCGCTCGGTGTACGGGCGCTCGAAGCTGGGCGGCGAGCGGGAGCTCGACCCGGGGGCGACCGTCGTGCGCACGGCCTGGGTGTCGGGGCGCCACGGCGCCAACATCACGAAGACGATCCTCCGGCTCGCGGCGGACGGCGACCGACCGCTCCGTTTCGTCGACGACCAGCGCGGCAGCCCGACCGTCGCCGGCGAGCTCGCCGTGACCCTTGTCGAGCTCGCCCTTGCGCGCCAGCCCGGCCTGTTCCACGTCACGAACGCCGGGTCGACGACCTGGTACGGGTTCGCCCGCGCCGTCCTCGAGGCGGCCGGCCACGACCCGGGGCGCGTCGAGCCGGCGACCACCGCCGAGCTCGCCGGCCGCTTCCCGGCACCGCGCCCGGCCAACTCGGTGCTGGCCAACACCGCCCTCGCCCTCGCCGGCCTCCCGCTGCTGCGGCCTTGGCAGGATGCCGTGGCGGCGCTCGTCGCCGCGCTCGCCCAGTGAGCGCCGGAGCGGCCCCGGCGGGCGTCCCGGCCGCCCCGGGGCTGGCGGCGGTCGTGGTCAACCACAACGCCGGGCCGGCGCTCGTCGCCTGCCTGGCCAGCCTCCGCAAGGCCGGCATCGCCACCGTGGTGGTCGTCGACAACGCCTCGTCGGACGGCTCTCTCGAGGCGGTCGCCACAGCTGACCCGGCGGCCGTCCTCGTCCCGACCGGGGTCAACCTCGGCTACGGCACGGCCGTCAACCGCGGGATGGGGCGCTGCAGCGAGGAGCTCGTCCTCGTCTGCAACCCCGACCTCGTCGTCGACCCGGGCGCCCCGCTTGCGCTCGCCGCCGCCCTCGAGGCCGACCCGGCGGTCGCCGTCGTCGGCCCGCTCATCGTGGACGAGGGCGGTGCCACCTACCCCTCGGCGCGCGCCTTCCCGTCGCCCGCCGTCGCCGTGCTGCACGCCGCCGTCAGCCTCGTGCGCCCGGACAACCGCTGGAGCCGCACCTACCGCCGCGAGCAGCCCGGGGCGCCCGCCGAGCGCGAGGCCGACTGGGTCTCGGGCGCCTGCATGCTCGTGCGGCGCACCGCCTTCGCCTCGGTCGGCGGGTTCGACGAGGCCTACTTCATGTACGTCGAGGACCTCGACCTGTGCTGGCGCCTCCGCCGGGCCGGCTGGCGGGTGCGCTACGTCCCGGACGCCCGCGTCCTCCACGTGCAGGGGCTGTCGGCCGGCCGTCACCCGTACCGCATGCTGGCTGCCCACCACGCCTCCGCCTGGCGGTTCGCCCGGCGCTCAACCCACGGGCCCGCCCGCCTCGCCCTCCCGGCCGTGGCCGCAGGGCTGGCCGCCCGCCTGGTCGCCGCCGAGGCCCGCCAGGCGTCCCACGCGCTGCGCCGGCCCTACCGGTCCGGCCGGGCCCGCCGCCCGGCCGGCCTTGAGTAAGCTTCGCCGGCAATGTCACGTGGGTCCTTCGGCCGAACGGTCGCGCGCGCCGCTGCGAGCGGCGGCAGCAAGAACTACAAGGCGCGTCCGCCCCTCCTCTGGTACGTCGCCATCGCCCTCATCGTCGTCGTCGGCGTCGGCCTCATCGCCTATTCGCGCAACGAGGCCGTCCACCGCGCCTCGGCGTCCTCGGCGGCACCGACGGCCAGCGACAACTGGTACACGGCGATCGGCTTCGACGTCTGCGGCACGCTCCAGCAGCCGTTGCCGGCGAACACCAACCTGACCACCGCCGGGATCCGCACCTTCGGCGACGGCATCATCAACACGAACCCCGGCTCGGTCGCCAACTCGTCGGCCTACACCGGCGCCAACGCCACGCTCGGCACGTTCGTCTCGAACTACGGCCACGGCCTCACCATCGCCCCGACCGTGCTCGCCCTCCCGCTGCGCAGCGCCGTCACCTCGACCACCACCACCACGACCACCCTGCCGGCGGCCACCACCACCACGACGTCCCCGAAGTCGTCCACCACGACGTCCCCGAAGTCGTCCACCACGACGTCCCCGAAGTCGTCCACCACGACGTCCCCGAAGTCGTCCACCACGACGTCCAAGGGGACGGTCACGAAGGCGAAGGGAGCCTCGACGTCCAAGGCGGCCTCGACGTCCAAGGCGAGCCCGAAGCCGAAGGGCACGACGAGCGCGGTGCCCAAGGTGTCGCCGCCGCCGGTGCACCGGTACCCGTCGGGGATGCGCTGCACGTCCGGGCCCGACGCCGGCAAGGCGGCCACGGTGCAGGTGGAGACGTGGTCGTCGCCGACGGCCACGGGGACGCCGGTGTCGGGCGATCCGGCGGCCATCCGGCTGACGAACGGCGGGATGATCACCGTGGCCGTCGTCCCGGCGGGCGCGGCCATCCCGGAACCGGCCTCGAAGTCGACGCTGCTCCAGGACCTCGGCAAGAAGTAGCGGTGGGGTACCGGTCGGCGTGAAGGCGCTCGTGCTCGTCGGGGGGGAGGGGACACGCCTTCGCCCGCTGACCTACGACGTGCCCAAGCCGATGCTACCGGTGGTCGAGCGGCCGATGATCGCCCGGATCGTGGAGTGGCTCGGGCACTACGGGGTCACCGACGTCGTGTTCTCGCTGGGCTACCGGCCGAGCGCCTTCGTCGACGCCTTCCCCGAAGGTCGCTGGGCCGGGGTCCGCCTGCACTACGCCGTGGAGCCGGAGCGGCTCGACACGGCCGGCGCCATCCGGTTCGGGGCGTCGGCAGCGGGCATCGGGGACGACACGTTCATCGTGGTCAACGGCGACGTGCTCACCAACCTCGACCTGGGCGAGCTGATGGCTGCGCACCGGCGCCACCGGGGAGAGGCCACCATCGCCCTCACCCCGGTCGACGACCCGTCCGCGTACGGCGTGGTGCCGACCGACGACGACGGCCGCGTGCTGGCCTTCATCGAGAAGCCGCCCCGCGACGAGGCGCCGACCAACCTGGTGAACGCCGGTACCTACGTGCTCGAGCCGGCAGCCCTGCGGCGGATCCCGCCCGGTCGCCGGGTGTCGATCGAGCGGGAGATCTTCCCCGAGCTCGTCGCCGACCGCACGCTGTTCGCCATGGCGTCGGAGGCGTACTGGCTGGACACGGGGACGCCCGAGCGCTACCTGAAGGCGCAGGACGACGTCCTGCGGGGCACCCGTCCGGACGTCGCCTTCCCCGAGTGCACCGAGCAGCGCCCGGGGGTGCGCCTGGCACCGGGGGCGGTGCTCGACGGGGAGGCCGTCTCGGCCGCCTTCCTCGGGTGCGGGGCCCACATCGCGGCTGGGGCAGCGGTGGGCGACGCGGTGATCGGCGCGGGCGGCATCGTGGAGGCGGGGGCCCGGGTGGTCGGCTCGGTGCTGCTTCCGGGCGCCGTCGTGCGGGAGGGGGCGGACGTCCTCAACTCGGTGGTCGGGCCGGGCGCCGTGATCGGCCACGGCGCGTCGGTGGCCGGCTACTCGGTGCTCGGTGCCGGGGTCGAGGTGGCGGCCGGTGCCGTCCTCGACAGCGCTCGTTTGCCCGTGTGAGACTCGCCCCGATGCGGGCGGTCGTGACGGGTGGAGCCGGCTTCATCGGGTCGGCCCTCGTCGAGCGGCTGCTCGCCGAGGGTGACGCCGTGGAGGTGGTGGACGACCTGTCGACCGGGTCGCTCGCCCGGCTCGCCGGCGCCCGCGCCGCAGGTGGCAGCTTCCGGTTCCACCAGCTCGACGTGGCCGAGCCGGAGCTGGCGGTGCTGCTCGCCCGCCGGCGCCCCGAGGTCGTGTTCCACCTGGCCATGCCGACGAGCGTGGCGGCTGCCGCCGTGGCGCCGGCTGCGGACGCCCGTGCCGTGCTCGTCGGGGGGCTGGCCGTCCTCGAGGCGTGCCGGGCGGCCGGCGTCGGCAAGGTCGTGGTGGTGACGAGCGCGGCCGGGCTGCTCGCGCTGCGGCCCGACGAGGCCGGCGCCCCCCTGGCCGAGCGCGCCGCAGACGCCAGCCGGGCACCGGGCGGCCCGGCGAGGCGGGCCCTGCTCGACGAGCTGGCCGCCTTCCGCGAGCGCGACGGGCTCGAGTACACGGCGCTCTGCCTGGGCACGGTCTACGGGCCGGCGCAGCTCGAGACCGGCGCCGACGGCGCCGTCGCCCGCTTCGCCCGGGCGCTCGCCGCCGGGGAGCCGGCGACCCTCGAGGGCGGTGGCACGGCGACGCGTGACTTCGTGTTCGTCGACGACGTCGTCGACGCCCTGGCCCGGGCCAAGGCGCGCGGGACCGGTCTGCTGGTCAACGTCGGGACGGGCGTCGAGACCTCGGCACGGGCGCTGTGGGAGCTCATGGCCGGGCTTGCCGGCAACGACCCGGGCTGGCGGGTGGCGCCGGGCCGTCCGGGAGCGCCGTCGCGCGTCTGCCTCGATGCGAGCCGGGCGGCCATCCATCTCGGATGGCGACCCTGGACGCGCCTCGAGGACGGCGCCGCCGCCGTGTTGGCGGCCGCTCGCTCCCTGGCCGCCACGCCGGGCCCGGCCGCCGGGGCGCACCGGGAGGGCGAGCCCACGGCGGCGGCCGCGCCCGGAGCGGTCCGCTGAGCGCCCCGGCGCCCGTCGCCGTCCTCGCCGGCGGCGTCGGCGCGGCGCGACTGCTGGCAGGGCTCGTGCAGGTGGTCGACGAGGCCTCGATCACGGCCGTCGTCAACACCGGCGATGACACCGAGCTGCACGGCCTGTGCATCAGCCCGGACCTCGACACCGTCACCTACACCCTGGCCGGAGCCGCCAACCCGGAGACGGGCTGGGGTCTCGCCGGGGAGACGTGGGCGGCGATGGAGGCGCTCGCCCGTTTCGGCGACGGGGCCTGGTTCCGTCTCGGCGACCGGGACCTCGCCACGCACCTCCACCGCACCGGCCGCCGCCGCGCCGGGGCCACCCTGTCGGAGGTGACGGCCGAGATCACCCGTGCCTGGGGGCTGCGCCTGCGGCTGCTCCCGATGAGCGACGACCCGGTCCGCACGCGAGTGCGCCTCGCCGACGGACCCGAGGTGGAATTCCAGGAGTACTTCGTCCGGCTTCGCCACGCCGTCGCAGTCGCCGGGGTGCGCTTCGAGGGGATCGAGGACGCAGCTCCGGCGCCGGGCGTCGTCGAGGCGCTCGAGCAGGCGGCCGTCGTGCTGCTGGCGCCGTCCAACCCGGTCGTGTCGCTCGGCCCGATCTTGGGGCTCGGGCCGGTGGCCGCCGCCCTGGGTGCCCGGCGCGCCTCGGTCGTGGCCGTCTCGCCGATCGTGGCCGGCGCCGCCCTGAAGGGCCCGGCCGACCGGCTGCTCCTCGAGCTCGGCGAGGAGGCGAGCGCGGTCGGGGTCGCCCGCCGGCTGGCCCCGTACGTGGGCACCCTCGTCGTCGACGAGGCCGACGCCGGGCTGGCTGCAGCCGTCGAGGCGGTGGGCGTGCGCTGCGTGGTGACCGACACCATCATGCGCAGCCCCGACGTTGCCGCCGAGCTGTGCCGAACTGCGCTGGCGGCGGGGGGTCGGGTGCCGGGTGACCGCTGAGGACCCGGGGGCGCTCACCGTCCTGCCGGTGCGCGGGCTGCCCGAGATCGACCGTGGTGCCCGGCTCGGCCGGATGATCGCCGAGCGGTTCCCGCTCGCCGACGGCGACGTGCTGGTCGTCACCCAGAAGATCGTGTCGAAGGCGGAGGGAAGGGTGGTCGCCGTCGACCCGGACGACCGTGCGGCCAAGGTGGCGCTGGCCGAGTCGGAGGCCGTCCGCGTCCTCCGCCGGCGCGGCGACCTCGTCGTCACCGAGACCCGCCACGGCTTCGTCTGCGCCAACTCGGGCGTCGACCTGTCCAACGTGGCGGAGGGCTACGCCGTCCTGCTCCCGCTCGACCCGGACCGCTCGGCGCGGCGCATCCGGGACGAGCTGCGCGGGCTCGGCCGTGAGGTCGGGGTGATCGTGTCGGACACCTTCGGGCGCACCTGGCGGCGCGGGGTGACCGACGTGGCGATCGGCTGCGCCGGCATCGCCGCGGTGGTCGACCTGCGCGGCCAGCGCGACGGCCTCGGACGCGAGCTCGTGGCGACCGAGATCTGCCTGGTCGACGAGCTGGCCTCGGCGGCAGAGCTCGTCATGGGCAAGTCGTCGGGCGTCCCGGTGGCCGTGGTGCGCGGCGTCGACCGGGCGTTCCTCCGGGAGTCGTCGGTGGCCGGCGAGGTGGTCCGCCACTTCGGCGAGGACCTGTTCCGTTGACCGGCCAGGCGCCGGCTCGGGGACACCGGCCGGTGTCCGGGCCGCGGCCGGCCGTCGGCGGGCCGGCGGCCCGGCGGGGGGTGGCGGTCCTGATCGCCGAGCAGCTTCGCCGGCCGGTGCCGGGCGGCATCGGCACCTACGTCACCGAGCTCGCCCGCGCCCTTGCCCGGACGAGCGCGACGGGGGAGGTCCCCTTCGAGGTGCGCCTGCGTGCCAGCCGGCCCCCGGCCGGCGCCGACCCGCTTGCCGGGCTCGGACTGCCGGTCGACACCTCGGTGCTCCCCGGCGCCCTGCTCGTGCGCGCCTGGGCTGCCGGCGCCGGCGCCGGGGCCGGCGCCGGCAGTCGGGCGTCGGTCGTCCAGGCCACCTCGCTCGCCGCCCCGGGCGGTCGCGACCCGCTCGTCGTCACCGTCCACGACCTCGCCTGGCGGCGGTTCCCGGACGCCTTCCCGGCCCGGGGGCGGGCGTGGCACGAGGCCGCCCTGCGCCGGGCTGCCCGGCGGGCCGCCGCCTTCGTCGTCCCGTCCGCCGCGGTCGCCGCCGAGCTCGTGGCGGCGGGCGCCGGCATCGTCGAAGGGCGCGTCCACGTCATCGAGCACGGCGCCGACCACCTGCCGCCCGCCGGCTGCGCCACGGCGGTGGCGTTGCTCCGGCGGCTCGGCGTGACCGGGCCGTTCCTGCTGGCCGTCGGGACGCTCGAGCCCCGCAAGAACCTCCGTCGGCTGCTCGACGCCTACCAGGCGGTCCGTGGGCGTCTGCCCGAGCCGTGGCCGCTCGTCGTCGCCGGCCCGTCCGGCTGGGGACCGGGCCTGGGCGACCTGCCGCCCGGGGTCGTCCTCGCCGGCCAGGTCGGCGAGGGGGACCTTGCCGGCCTGTACGGACGTGCCCGGCTGCTCGCCTACGTGCCGCTGTCGGAGGGCTTCGGCCTGCCCGTCGTCGAGGCGCAGCGGGCCGGGCTCCCGGTCGTCTCGAGCGACGTCCCGGCAGCGGGCGGGGCCACCTTGCTGGTCGACCCGTTCGACCGCCAGGAGATCGCCTCCGGCCTGCTCGCCGTCGCCACCGACGACCGGCTGCGCAGTCGCCTCGCCGCCGCCGGCGGCGCCCGTGCCGGCGGGCTCACCTGGGAGGCATCGGCCGCCGCCCACCTGCGGGTGTGGGAGGCGCTGGCCGATGCCTGACGTGGGGGCGCTCGTCGTGGCGCTCGACGCGTCTGCCGTCCCGGCCCGCCCGGTCGGGGCCGGCCGGTACGTGGTGGAGCTGGCCGCTGCCCTGTCGGTCACGCCCGGGTGCGACCTCGAGGTGCTGTGCCGGCGCGGCGACGGGGAGCGCTGGCGGGGGCGGCTGCCGGGTGCCGAGGTCCTTGCCGAGGCGCCGCCCGGCCGCCCGGCCCGGCTCGCCTGGGGGGAGGTCGGGCTCGGCCGCGCCCTCGGCCACCTCGCCCGGCCGCCGGCCGTGCTGCACGGCCCGCACTACACGCTGCCCCTCGCCCCACCCTGCCCCACGGTGGTGACCGTCCACGACTGCACCTTCGTGGACCATCCCGAGTGGCACGAGCGGTCGAAGGTGGTCTACTTCCGACGGGCGCTCCGCCGCGCCGCTCGGGCCGACGTCGTCGTGTGCGTCAGCCGCCCGACGGCGGCCCGGTTCGAGGCGCTGTTCGCCCCGACCGGCACCGTCGTGGTCGTTCCCCACGGGGTCGATCACGAGCGGTTCCACCCGGCATCGGCCGGCGAGGTGGCGGCCGACGCCGCCGCCCTCGCCCGGCTCGGGCTGGACCGCCCGTACGTGCTGCACGTCGGCACCATCGAGCCGCGAAAGGACCTGGGCCGGCTCGTGGCGGCGTTCGACGTGCTCGCTTCCGGGCAGCCGGACCTCGAGCTCGTGCTGGCCGGGCCGGACGGGTGGGGGGCGACCGGGCTCGAGGGGGCGCTCGCCGCGGCGCGCCATCCCGGGCGGGTCCGCCGGCTCGGGTATGTGGCGGACGGGGACCTCCCGGCCCTCGTCCGGCGCGCCGCCGTCGTCGCCTACCCGTCGCTCGAGGAGGGCTTCGGCCTGCCGGCGCTCGAAGCGCTCGCCTGCGGCGCACCGCTCGTCACGACGGCCGGCAGCGTCATGGCCGACCTTGCCGGCGACGCCGCCCTGCTGGCCCCGCCGGGTGATCCGGGCGGCCTCGCCGACCGGCTCGCCGAGGCGCTCGCCGGTGGGTCGCCCGCCGCCCGCCGCCGGGCGCGTGGCCTCGAGATCGCCGCCGGCCACCGCTGGGACGAGGTCGCCGCCGCCCACCTGTCGGCGTATCGCCTGGCGGCGGGTCGGTAGCCTACGGCCGTGCGGGCCTTTCTCACCGGCGCGACCGGGTTCGTCGGCGGCTACCTCGCTCGCCACCTGGAGGGGTGCGGTGACGCCGTGTCCGGGCTCGCCGCCGGCATCGACGTGCGCGACGGCGCCCAGCTCGAGGCGGCCCTCGTGGCGGCTGCCCCCGACGTCGTCTACCACCTGGCGGCCCTCACCCACGTCGGCCGCTCGTGGGAGGCGCCGGCCGAGACGTTCTCGGTGAACGCCCTCGGCACGCTCGCGCTGCTCGAGGCCGCCCGCCGTCTCGAGACGCCGCCGGCGGTCGTCCTCGTGAGCTCGGCCGAGGTCTACGGCAGCGGCGACGGGCGGCCGCTTCGCGAGTCGTCTCCGCTCGTGCCGGTGTCGCCGTACGCCGCCAGCAAGGTCGCCGCCGAGTTCCTCGGGGTCCAGGCCGCCGCCGGCCGGGGGCTGCGGGTGGTGCGTGCCCGGCCGTTCAACCACGTCGGTCCGGGCCAGTCCGACGCCTTCGTCGTGGCGGCCCTCGCCCGGCGCATCGCCGAGGCCGAGCTCGCCGGCGGCGGCGTCGTGCGGGTGGGCAACCTGACCCCCCAGCGCGACGTCACCGACGTGCGGGACGTGGTGCGTGCCTACCGGCTGCTTGCCGAGCATGGGGTGGCTGGGGAGGTGTACAACGTGTGCACCGGTCGCACCTTCGCCATCTCGGAGCTGCTCGACCGCCTGGTCGGGCTGGCCCGCTGCCCGATCGAGGTCACCTTCGACCCGGAGCTCGCCCGCCCGGTCGACGTGCCCGTCCTGCTCGGCGACGCCACCCAGCTGGCCCGGCGCACCGGCTGGTCGCCCGAGATCGGCCTCGACGAGACGCTGGCCGACGTCCTCGAGCACTGGCGGGCCGAGGTCACGGCCGGCCGCTCGTCGGGCGCCTGAGCCGCGCCACGGCTCCTCAGCGGTCGTCGTCGCGCCGCAGGGCGTCCCGGGCGAAGCGCCCGGCGGCGCCGGCGAGGCCGCGCAGCTCCTTCACGAGCGGCTGGGCCAGGTCGCTCAGCTCCCCGACGAGCCCGGCCGCCGAGGTCGGTGGCGGGGGCGGGGGCGGGGCGGCGGCCCGACGGCGCCGACGGCGCACCTCGCGCACGGCGAGCACGCCGAGCCCGACGGCGAGATAGGTCGCCTCCTCGACGGTCCGCTCCAGCTCATGACGTAGATCGCGTCCCGCGGCCATCGCCATGAGGCTACCGCCCCCTGCGCCCGACGGGGCACCGGACTAGGGTGCGATGCCTGATGCAGTCGGCAGGGGCACCGCCGGTGGTAGCGGTCGTGGTGACTCACGAGCCCGGCCCGTGGATGGAGGCGTGCCTGGCCTCGCTCGCCGCCCAGGACTACCCGAGCTGCTCCATCCTCGTGGTCGACCAGGCGAGCACGACCGAGCTGGCAGGGCGTGTGGCGACGGTGGCCCCGTCGGCGTACCTGTGGCGCTGCGAGGACAACCACGGGTTCGGCCCGGGCGCCAATGAGGTGCTGCAGCTCGTGGAGGGGGCGGCGTTCTACCTGTTCTGCCACGACGATGTCGTCCTCCGGCCCCATGCCCTCCACCAGCTCGTCGAGGAGGCGTTCCGGTCGAACGCCGGGGTGGTCGGCCCGAAGCTCGTCGACGAGGAGGCGCCCGAGCGGATCCTCCAGCTCGGGCTCGGCGTCGACCGGCTCGGCGCTCCGGTGCGTCGCATCGGGCGCCACGAGGTCGACCAGGCCCAGCACGACGAGGTCGCCGAGGTGTTCGCCGTGCCGGGTGGCTGCACGCTGGTCCGGGCCGACCTGTTCGGGGCGATCGGCGGGTTCGACCCGGAGATCCGTCTGCTCGGCGAGGATGTCGACCTGTGCTGGCGGGCCCGCCTCGCCGGGGCGCGGGTCGTCGTCACCCCGGCTGCCGTCGTCGGCCACCTCGAGGCCACGGCAAGTCGCCGCCGGCCCTGCCCGGAGGCGCGGTCCCTCCAGTGGCGCCACGAGCTGCGCGCCGTGCTCAAGAACTATGGCCGGCTCCGGCGGAGCTTCGCCGTGGCCCAGCTGCTCGTGCTGAGCCTCGCCGAGATCGCCTACTTCGCCGCCATCGGCAAGACCTGGCGGGCCCGCCAGGTGGTCGACGCCTGGCGCTGGAACCTGGCCACCGCCCGCCGGCTCGGCGACGCCCGGGCGGCGGTCGCCACCATGCGGCGGGTGCCCGAGCGGGACGTCTGCGCCCTGCTGGCCCGCCGCAGCCTGCGGGTCTCCCGGTTCGCCTGGCCGATGCTCGAGGCCAGGGCGGCCGCCCGCCGTGCCCGGCCGCGACCTGCCGCCGAGCGCTCGCCGGCGGCCGCCGTGCCATCCGGCCGCCGCCCCCGCGGCGTCGTCGCCGTCGCCGTCGTGGCGGCGCTCGTCCTCCTCGTCGGCTCCCGCTCGCTCGTCACCGGCGCGTTCCCGGTCGTCGGCGGCCTCTTGCCGATCCCCTCGCCGGGCCATCTGCTCGCCACCTTCCTCGGCGGCACGACCGCCGCCGGGTTCCAGCACCCCGGACCCGCCTCCCCGGCGCTCGCGCTGCTCGGGCTGGCCTCTGCCGTCCTGGTCGGCGGCAACGGCCTCCTGTTGCACGTGCTCGTCCTCGGCTCGCTCGTCCTCGGCGCCTTCGGGGCGCAACGGCTCGTGCGCCCGCTCGCCGCCGCCCCCGGCCGGCTCGTCGCCGGTCTCGGCGCCCTCTTCCTGCCGCTCGCCTGGAACGACGTGGCCCGCGGCGACCTCGTCGGCTGCTTCGCCTTCGCCAGCGCCCCCTGGCTGCTCACCGTGCTCGCCCGCGCCGTCGAGTCGGCGAGCGACGGGCGGTGGGCCGTCGTGCGGCTGTCGTTCGTGCTCGCCCTCGCCGCCGCCTTCGTCCCGGCCGACTTCCTGCTCGTCCCGGCGCTCGCCGTGGCGTTCGCGCTCGGCAGCCTCGCCGTCGGGCAGCGGCGCGAGGCCGCCCGGTCGGTCGTCGTGGGCTTCGCCGGGACGGTCGGCGCCTTCGCCCTCTGCCTGCCCTGGTCGGTCACCTTCCTGCAGCCGGGTGCCCGCCTGAGCGCCCTGCTCGGGGCGACCAGCCTGGCCCCGTCGGCCTCTCCCGGGCTCGGCCACCTGCTCCGCCTCGCCGTCGGCCCGACCGGCGGGGGGCTGCTCGGATGGGGCCTGCTCGCCGCTGCCGGACTGGTCCTGCTCGTCGGCACCGGCCCGCGCCTCGCCCTGGGCGTCCGGCTGTGGTTCGCCGCCCTCGCCACCTACGCCCTCGCCTGGTCGTCCGCCGAGGGGTGGCTGGGCGCCGGCGGCGCCCTCCGTGTGCTGCTCGCCCCGGCTGCCGCCTGCCTGGCCGGGGCCCTCGGGCTCGGCGCTGCCGCCATCCAGGACGACCTTCGCCGCACCGGCCTCGGCTGGCGGCACCTCGCCACGGCGGCCTGCGGGCTGTGCGCCGTCGCCGGGCTGCTGCCGGTGCTCGGAGCCGCCCTCGGTGGCCGGTGGGGGCTACCGGTGTCCGGCTACGAGTCCCTCCTGTCGTGGACCTCCACGCCGGCCCGGCCCGCCCCGCGCACCACCGCCGGGGGCGCGCCGCGCGCCAGCGCCCGGGTGGACACGAGCGGCCACACCCTCTGGCTCGGCGACCCGGCAGCGCTTCCGGCGAGCGGATGGCAGGTGGCGCCAGGTCTCGCTGCCGAGGTGACCGACGCCGGGCTGCCCCGGCTCTCCAACCTGTGGCCGCCCGCCGTGCCCGGAGCGGCCACCGCCGTCCTGCACGACGTCGTGCTGGCCGAGCAGGGCCGCACCGTCGAGCTCGGCCACCTGCTGGCCCCGTACGACATCCGCTACGTCGTCGTCCCGACCACCATCGCCCCGCAGCTGCCCCCCGCCCAGCGCGCCCTGCCGGCATCCCCGCCGCAGGCGCTGCTCGACGCCCTGACCGCCCAGAGCGATCTGCGTGCGCTCCCGGGGGCGGGGGGCGCCCTCGTGTTCCTCGACGCCGCCTGGACCCCGACGGCGACGCTGCCGGCTGACCTGTCCGGCGGTGCCACGACCCCGGCGCTGCTGCGGGTGCTCGGCGTAGCGCTGGAGGTGCTGGCGCTCGCCACGACGGCCGCCGCCCTGGCCCGCCGCGGCCGCCGCCGCGCCGCCGCGACGCACCGCCGCCCGCTCTCCGTGCTCCCGGCCCGTCGCCGCCACGCTGGCCGGGCCGCCGGGGAGGCCACCGGGAGTGCCCCGGAGCCGGCGCCCGACGGGCCGGCGGACGGGGCTCCGGAGGCCGCCGCGCCACCAGATGCCGGCCGAGGACCGCTTCCTCTCGACCGCGGGCCGGCGCCTGCCGATGACCTGGCGCCCGTGACCGGGGGGCCGGCGTGAGCACGCCCCGCCCCGGCCGGCCGCGCCGGCTGCCGGCGGTGGCCGTCGTGGTGGTCCTGCTCGGGCTCGCCGGCGTCGCCAACGCCACGATGCGGGCCCGCCCGACGCCGCCCGGGCGCTCGCGCGCCACAACCGCCGCCGGGGCCGAGCGGTCGATGACCGTCGCCAGCAGCTCGGTGGCGTCGACCGCCTGGTACTGCGCCGGGCCGCTGCCCGTCGGGCGTGGCCCGCAGGCATCGTCGATCGCCGTGGCCAACGTCGGCGACCGGCCGGCCCGAGGGCAGCTCATCCTGACGTCCACCCGTGGCCAGCGGAGGACGACGGCGATCACCGTCGGGGCGCACGCCGACGCCGTGTACGGCCTGCCGCGCACGGGGGCGGGCGCCAACGCCGCCGTCACCGTGCTGGTCGACACGGCGACCGTCGGGGTCCAGGAGATCGTCCACGGTGGCACCGGCCCGATGGCGGCACGTTGTGCCGTCGCCACCGGTCACACCTCCTACCTCGCCGAGGGCAGCACCCGGGGTGCCGCCAACGTGGCCCTGGCCATCTACGACCCCGGTGCCACTCCGGCCGTCGCCAGCGTCACCTTCGCCACCTCCGGCGGTGGCGTCACCCCGCCGGCGTTCCAGGGCATCGACGTGGCGCCCGGCGGCCTCGTCGTGCTCGACGTCGGCCACGAGGTGCCCAGCCAGCTCGCCGTGGCCTCGACCGTCGTGTCGACCGGCGGTGGCGTCGTCGTCGGCGCCGTGATCGACGCCGTGGTCGACCACCACCTGCTCACCTCCCTGGCAGGGGGGAGCCCGGCCGCGGCACGACGCTGGCAGCTGGCTGCCGCCCCCCTCAGCACCTCGGCGGGCCAGGGCTTCTCGGTCCTCGATCCGACCAGCCGGCCGGCCCGCATCAAGATCTCGCTCGCCGGCACCTCGCCCCGGATGGCGGCCGGCGAGCTGACCACCGAGGTGCCGGCCGGCGCCGTCGTGGACGTCGCCCCCGCGGCGCTCCCCGGCCGCTCGAGCGCCGGTGCCACGGTCACGGCCACCGGTGCGCCGGTCGTCGTCGGGCGAGAGCTCGCCACCGTCGCCGCCCCTCCCTCGGGGGGCGCCACCGACCGCCCGGGGTCGCACCCCACGATCCACGCCGTCCACCAGCGCCGGCTGCCGGCGCTCCTCGCCCTCCCGTCGCTGCCGACCGGCTTCGCCGCGGGGTCCGGCACCACCGCCGCCTACCGGCGGTGGCTGCTCGTGGGCGGCGAGGTGGACGCCCGCGTCGGTGACGTCGTCTCGTTGACCGATCCCGGCAGGAGGCCGGCCGTCGTCCGCCTGACCACGTTGACCGGCACGCTCGTGGCACCCGAGCTGACGGTCGCCCCGGGCACGTCACGGGTCGTGACGGTTCGCGTCCCCACCGGCGCCACGGGCAACCTCACGCTCCTCGCCACGGCTACCCGGTCGGTGGTGGCCGGAGAGCTGCTCTACGGCACCGGAGCCACCGGCCTCGGGGTCACCACCTGGACGGGGATCCCGATCGGCTGATCGGCCGTCTGGGCGCTGATCGGCCGGCAGGGCGCCGCTCGGCCGTCTGGGCGCTGATCGGCCGGCAGGGCGCCGCTCAGACGAGCGGGGCGGCCGGGTCGTCGGGGAGGGTGACGGGCGCGGCGTTGGAGGGGAGACGCGGGCCGCTGCCGAAGATGGAGCCGGCGAAGTGGGGGACGTCCGGGTCGTCGCCGTGCACCGGGCGGCCGTAGGCGTCGTCCACGAGCCGGGCCACCTCGGCACCGTCGATCGTCTCCTTCTCGAGCAGGAGCCGTGCCACCGACTCGAGGCCGGCGCGGTGCTCCTCGAGGAGCTTGCGGGCTCGGGCCTCCTGGTCGCGCAGGATCCGGGCGACCTCCTCGTCGACTACCCGGCTCATGTCCTCGGAGTAGTCGCGCGAGTGCATGAGGTCCTCACCGAGGAACACCATGCCCTGCTGACCGTAGGCCATGGGGCCGATACGGTCGGACATGCCCCACTCGCGGACCATCTTGCGGGCGAGCTCGGTGTTGCGCTGGAGGTCGTCGGCTGCCCCGGTCGACAGGTCGCCGTAGATGAGCAGCTCGGCCACCCGCCCGCCCATGCGGACGACGAGGGAGTCGTCGATGTACTCCCGCTTGTAGATGTGGCGCTCCTCGAGCGGGAGCTGCTGGGTCACCCCGAGCGCCATGCCGGTCGGGATGATGCTCACCTTGAGCAGCGGGTCGGCGTGCTCGAGCACGTAGGAGAGGACGGCATGGCCGGACTCGTGGAAGGCGACCCGCTCCTTCTCGTCGTCGGAGAGCACCAGGCTCTCGCGCTGCTGGCCCATGAGGACCCGGTCGCGGGCCGCGTCGAAGTCCTTCATCTCGATCATCTGGCTGCCCCGCCGGACGGCGTGCAGCGCCGCCTCGTTGACGAGGTTGGCGAGGTCGGCGCCGCTCATGCCGGGGGTGCCGCGGGCCACCACCGACAGGTCGACGTCGGGGCCGATCCGCTTGTCCCGGCAGTGGACCTGGAGGATCGGCTTGCGCTCGTCGAGGTCGGGGAGGGGGACGACGATCTGGCGGTCGAAGCGGCCGGGGCGGAGCAGGGCCGGGTCGAGGATGTCCGGCCGGTTGGTGGCGGCCATCATCACGACGCCCTCGGACGGGTCGAAGCCGTCCATCTCCGACAGCATCTGGTTGAGGGTCTGCTCCCGCTCGTCGTGACCGCCGCCGAGCCCGGCCCCCCGCTTGCGGCCGATCGAGTCGATCTCGTCGACGAAGATGATCGCCGGTGCCTGCTTGCGGGCCGTCTGGAACAGGTCGCGGACGCGGCTGGCGCCGACGCCGACGAACATCTCCATGAAGTCCGACCCGCTCACCGACATGAACGGCACCCCGGCCTCCCCGGCGACGGCGCGTGCGAGCAGGGTCTTGCCGGTTCCCGGCGGGCCGACCAGCAGGACTCCCTTCGGGATGCGCGCCCCGATGTCACGGAACCGGCCAGGCGACTTCAAGAAGTCGACGACCTCGCTGATCTCCTGCTTGACGCCCGAGTAGCCGGCGACGTCGTTGAACGTCGTCCTCGGCCGTTCGGTCGAGTACACCTTCGCCCGGGAGCGGCCGATCGACATGATCCCCGACATCTGGCCCTGCGCCCGGCGCTGCACCCAGAAGAGGAAGCCGATGAACAGGACGAAAGGGAGCACGTAGTAGGCGATGGCCGGCCAGATGCTCGAGGTGGGGGTGGTGAAGTTGAGGGTCGCCCCCGATCGCTGGATCGTGGAGATCTCCGACGAGCCGACGGCGAGCGGGCCGGTCGTCGTGTAGCTCGTCCCGTCCGACAGGGTGCCGGTGATGACCCCCGTGTTGTTGTCGATCGTCGCCGTCGCGACCTTGTGCGCCGAGAGATCCGCCTGGAAGGCGCTGTAGCGGATCGAGCGGGCCGAATTGTGGTTGACGAGCGAGGACCCGAAGAAGAGCAGCACGACCACGACGAAGAGGGCGGCCAGCCCCCAGCGCCACATCGCGTCGTTCCCCGAGGTCCCCCCCGGCCCCTGGCGACCAGGGCCGCCCGGGCCGCGCATATCCTGTGGTTGACGGCTCATCGGCCACCATCGTATGCCCTCCACCCCGCAAACCGGTCGTCACACGGGAATTGACCGGCACCGTCACCTGCCAGCGGGTTCGGCGCCCCGAGGGGCGGCCGGCGACCCGGTGGACGCGGCGGCCGCCCCCGGCCCGTCCCCGGTGCGCCGGCCGTTCGCCAACGACTTCGGTCTCGGGGAGGCCGCGTTCGGTCTGCTGGCCGGGATGGTGCTCGTGAGCATCGCCGCCGCCCTCGTGGCGGCAGTGCACCTTCCGAAGGGGCCGGGCGCCACGCTCGCCACCGACGGAGCCGGTCTCGCTGGATGGTGGCTGGGCTTCTTCGGCGGTGCCGTCGTGGCGACCCGCCGGCACGACTGGGCGAGGCGGGCGGCGGCCGCCAGCCCGGCGGCCACAGCCGTGGTGTCGCCGGCGGTCACCGGGCGGCGGCCGCTGTGGGGCGCCTTGCGGGAGGACTACGGCCTGTCCCTCCGGCTGTGGCCGGACGTCCCGCTCGGCATCGCCGTGGGGGTGGCGTCCCAGTACCTCCTGGTGCCGGCGCTCGAGCTGCCGCTCGTGCCGTTCGTCCCGCACCTGTTCCACCGGCTGGGCCACCCGGCCGAGACGATCGTCGGCCAGATCCACGGGCCGCTCCTCGTCGTGCTCGGCCTGCTCGTGTGTGTCGGCGCACCGGTCTTCGAGGAGCTCATGTTCCGGGGGCTCCTCCTCCGGTCGCTCGCCGGCCGCCTGGGCGTGCTCGGCCCGCGGCTCGGGCCGGCGGTGGCGGTCGTCCTCACCGGCATCGTGTTCGGCCTCGTGCACTTCGAGGCGCTCCAGCTGATCGCCCTCGCCGGCTTCGGCATGGTGCTGTGCGTGCTCGCCTGGCGTACCGGCCGGCTCGGGCCGGGGATCGTGGCGCACGCCTCGTTCAACGCCGTGAGCCTCGCCGTGATCGCCGCCCGCCACTAGCCGGCCCGGGGCGGCCCGGCGCAAGGGGGCCCGGCACGAGGGGGCCGGGTCGTGCTGAGTAGGCTCGAGCCACCATGACCGAGCGCTCGCTGTCGAGGATCTTCAAGGCGTACGACGTCCGGGGGACGGTCCCGGACCAGCTCGACGCCCGGTCCGCCTACGCCATCGGGGTGGCCTTCGGACGGTTCGCCGCCGAGGACGGCGCCGAGCGGGTGCTCGTGGCGAGGGACATGCGGCCGTCGGGCGAGGAGCTCGGCCGGGGGCTCGTCGCCGGGCTCGCCTCGGTGGGCATGGCCGCCACCGATCTCGGGCTGGCGTCCACCGACCTGCTCTACTTCGCCTCGGGTCACCATGGCTCGCCCGGGGTGATGCTGACGGCGTCCCACAACCCGAGCGGCTACAACGGGATGAAGTTCTGCCTCGCCGGTGCCCGGCCGGTCGGCCAGGAGAGCGGCCTCGTCCAGATCCTCGGGCTGGCCGAGCAGGCGCTCGCCGAGGCGCCCGACGGCGCGGCGCTCGAGGCGGCGCTGGCGGCCGCCGAGGCAGACCACGAGGACCTGCTCGCAGCGTTCGCCGCCCACGTTCGGGGGTTCGTCGACGTGGCGGCGCTGCGGCCGCTGCAGGTGGTCGCCGACACGGCCAACGGGATGGGCGGCCTGATCGCCCCGGCGGTGTTCGACGGGCTGCCCTTCGCGCTCGAGATCCTCTACGGCGACCTCGACGGGACGTTCCCCAACCACCCGGCCGACCCGATCCAGGTGGAGAACCTGGCCGACCTGCGCGCCCGCATCCTCGAGCGCCGGGCGGACGTCGGCCTCGCCTTCGACGGCGACGCCGACCGGGTGTTCCTCGTCGACGAGCGCGGCGAGCCGCTGTCGGGATCCACCACCACGGCGATGGTGGCGACCGCCATGCTCGAGCGCTTCCCCGGGGCGACGATCCTGCACAACTGCATCACGTCGAAGGCCGTCCCCGAGATCGTCCGCGAGCTGGGCGGGACGCCGGTGCGGACGAGGGTCGGGCACTCGTTCATCAAGCAGGTGATGGCCGAGACGGGGGCGCGCTTCGGCGGTGAGCACTCCGGTCACTACTACTTCCGCGACAACTTCCGGGCCGACTCGGGGATCATCGCGGCGCTCGTCGTGCTCGAGGTGCTGTCGCGCTCGGGCACCACCCTGTCGGAGCTGCGGACCCGCTACGAGCGCTACGCCGACTCGGGCGAGCGCAACACCGAGGTGGCCGACCCGGCGTCGGTGATCGACGCCGTCGCCGCCCACTACGAGGCGGCGGGCGCCGCGACGGACCGCTTCGACGGCCTGACGGCCGACCTCGGCGAGTGGTGGTTCAACCTGCGGCCGTCGAACACCGAGCCACTGCTCCGCCTCAACGTCGAGGCGGCCGACCCGGCTGCCTGCGAGGCCCGTGTCGCCGAGGTGCTCGGGCTCGTCCACGAGCTCGGCGGAGGTCGCTGAGGTGCCCCTTGACCCGCTGCTCGTGGAGCTCCTCGTCTGCCCGGACGACCGCGGTCCGCTGTGGTACCGGGAGGAGGAGGACCTCCTGTACAACCCGCGCCTGCGGCGCGCCTACCCCATCCGGGACGGCATCCCGGTGCTCCTCGTGGACGAGGCGCGCCAGGTCGACGACGACGAGCACGCCCGGCTCGCCGCCGCCCATGCGCGCACGCCGCGCCCGACGGGTGGCGCGGGCGGGCGGTGAGCCGGACGCCGGCCACGGCATCGCCGGGCCCGGCCGGACAGGACGGCGGCGGCGGCGACGGCGTCGGGGCGGCCCTTGCCGGCGCAGCAGCACAGGTTGCGACCGCCGCCGACGAGGCGATGGCGTCGCTCGTCGCCTGCGAGCGACCGGCCACGACGGCGCTCGTCGTCGCCTGCGCCCCGCGGGCGGCGGGAGCGGGTGGGTTGCTCGACGCGCTCGTCGCACCGGGCGCCCCGGTGCCGGTGACCCTCACCGGGCACCACCGGCTGCCGGCGCACGTCGGGCCCGGCACCGTGGTCGTGGCGGTCGGGCTCGGCCCGGCCGAGGCGGCCCTCGTCGAGCCGGTCGCCCTCGAGGGCGAGCGGCGCGGTGCCACGGTCGTTCGGGCCGGTGCCGGCGGCCAGCTCGAGCTGGGCCGGTCGGGGCTGTTCGCGGCGGCGGAGCCGTCGACGCCCCTCGCCCTGGCGCCGCTCGTCGAGCTGCTCCCCGGCCTGCTCGCCGTGGCCGGTTGGGCGGGGGCCCTCCCGGATCCCCGTGCCGTGCTCGACGAGATCGGGGGGGCCCTTTCCGCCTGTGCCCGGGCGCCCCTCGACCTGGGCCTCCCGGGCACGCTGGCGCGCCGGATCGGCCGTGCCATCCCCCTCGTCGAGGGTGCCGCCGGGGCCGGCGCCGTCGCGGCGGTCGCTTGGCGGCGCGCCTGGAACCTCGTCGCGAAGGCGCCGGCCATCGTCGCCGTGCAGCCGGCGGCCTCGGTCGGGGAGGTCGCCGGCTTCGGCCAGCACGGCGACGTCACCCGTCAGCTGGTCGTGCTCGTGTCGCTTCGCACGCCGGCCGACCATCCCGACGACCGGCGGCGCTCCGAGGTGTTCGCCGAGCTCGTCGGCGAGGCGCTCGTCGACGTCGTCCACGTGGACGCCGCGGCGCCGGGCGTGGCGGGATCGCTCGCCGAGCTGTGCTGGCTGGGCGTCGCCACCGCGTACGCTCGCGCCCGCCTGGAGGGGCTCGTCCCGGGGCCGGTGCCGGCGGTCGACGAGCTCGAGGAACGCCTGCGCCCAGCGCGCCCCTCCGGCCCAGCGCGCCCCTTTGGCACATCGCTCGCCTAGGGTTGCACCTGGCCGCCCACCGCGCGTCCACGCAGGGCGAGGAGGAAGCATGACGATCGAGACCGTCGACTACCGCGTCGCCGACATCGGCCTTGCGCCGCTCGGGCGCGCCGAGATCCGGCTGGCCGAGGTGGAGATGCCCGGCCTGATGGCGCTGCGCGAGCAGTACGCCGCCTCGCAGCCGCTCGCCGGGGCGCGTATCGCCGGGTCGATCCACATGACCATCCAGACGGCGGTCCTCATCGAGACGCTCGTCGCCCTCGGCGCCGAGGTGCGGTGGGCCTCCTGCAACATCTTCTCCACCCAGGACCACGCCGCCGCCGCCATCGCCGCCGCCGGCCACCCGGTGTTCGCCTGGAAGGGCGAGACGCTCGAGGAGTACTGGTGGTGTCTCGAGCAGGTGATGCGCTGGCCGGACGGCGAGCCGCCGAACATGATCCTCGACGACGGCGGGGACGCCAGCGAGCTCGTCCACCTCGGTGCCGACTTCGAGAAGGCCGGCGCCGTGCGCGAGGCGACCGACGAGGACAGCGAGGAGTTTCGCGTCGTCCTCGACACCCTCCGCAGGATCCTCGAGACGACGCCCGGGATCTGGGCCCGTACCGCCGAGCACATCCGCGGGGTCACCGAGGAGACGACCACCGGCGTGCACCGCCTGTACCAGCGCGAGCGGGAGGGGACGCTGCGCTACCCGGCGATCAACGTCAACGACTCGGTGACGAAGTCCAAATTCGACAACGTCTATGGCATCCGCCACTCGCTGATCGACGGCATCAACCGGGCGACCGACGTCATGATCGGGGGCAAGCTGGCGGTCGTCTGCGGTTTCGGCGACGTCGGCAAGGGCTCGGCCGAGTCGCTTCGCGGGCAGGGCGCCCGGGTGGTCGTGACCGAGATCGACCCGATCTGCGCCCTGCAGGCCGCCATGGAGGGCTTCGAGGTCGTGCAGCTCGACGACGTGGTCGGGCACGCCGACATCTTCGTGACGGCCACCGGCAACAAGATGATCATCACGGCCGCCCACATGGCGCGGATGAAGCACAACGCCATCGTCGGCAACATCGGCCACTTCGACAACGAGATCGACATGGCCGGGCTCGTGCGCACCGAGGGCGTGCGCCGCGAGACCGTCAAGCCGCAGGTCGACCAGTTCGTGTTCCCCGACGGCCACGCCGTGATCGTCCTCGCCGAGGGTCGACTGCTCAACCTCGGCTGCGCCACCGGCCACCCGAGCTTCGTGATGTCGACGAGCTTCACCAACCAGGTGCTCGCCCAGATCGAGCTGTTCACCCGGCGCGAGCACTACCCGCTCGGCGTGTACCGCCTGCCACGCCAGCTCGACGAGCAGGTGGCGCGGCTCCACCTCGAAAAGCTCGGCGTCCGGCTGACCACCCTCAGCGACGACCAGGCCCGTTACATCGGCGTCCCGGTCGACGGCCCCTACAAGCCGGAGCACTACCGCTACTAGGCCGCCCGGTCGGGGCGGCCGCCGCCGGCGACGGCTGCCGCCCCGGACCGGCGCCCCGGACTGGCGCCCCGGACTGGCGCCCCGGACTGGCGCCCGGCCTTCTACACTGGGCGCCGGACGGGCTGCGGGCGGGTCTGTGGTTGAAAGTCGACGCCAGCCGCAGGCAAAACGACCCACGTAAGGCAACCCGTGGTTGCTGAGCACGGTGCGGTTTAGAGGTAAGCCCCGCCCGCCGGGGTGCCGGTGGTCGGCACCGGGCGGAGAGGAGAGGAAGCGTCCCGTGACGACGGTGCCGGGCCGGGGTGACCCGGTCGCCACCGCCGGGGGCGTCAGCCTCCCAGCGGGCGAGTGTGGGGCCGAAGACCAGGTCAGCCGCCCCGGCCCGTCCGAGCCGATGGTCGGCCTCCCGGCGGGCCCGGTCCACCTGGCGCTGGTCGGCGCAACAGCGACCGGCAAGACCAGCCTTGCCGTCGCGCTGGCCCGCCGGCGGGGGGACTTAGAGCTCGTCTCGGCCGATGCCATCGCCGTGTACCGCGGTCTCGACGTCGGCGCGGCCAAGCCGACGCCGTCCGAGCGGGCGGGGCTGGCCTGGCACCTGCTCGACCTCGTGGAGCCGGGCGAGGAGTTCTCGGTGGCTGCGTTCCAGCAGGCGGCCAGGGCGGCGCTGGCGGCGATCGAGGGGAGGGGGCATCGCGCCGTGCTCGTCGGTGGCAGCGGTCTCTACCACCGGGCGGTCGTCGACGAGCTGGCGCTGCCGGGGCGCTACCCGGAGACGGCCGCAGCGCTCGAGACCGAGGCGGCGGAACCGGGTGGCCCGGAGCGACTCCACCGGCGACTGGCCGAGCTCGACCCGCTGGCGGCCGCCCGGATCGAGCCGGGGAACGCACGCCGGACGGTGCGGGCGCTCGAGGTGGTCCTCGGGAGCGGCCGGGCCTTCAGCGAGCACGGCCCCGGGCTCGAGCACTACGGCGCCAGCCGGTTCCTCCAGGTCGGCCTCCGGGAGCCGCGCGGCGAGCTGGCAGGGCGGATCGTCGCACGGCTCGACGCGCAGCTGGCGTCAGGGTTCCTCGACGAGGTGCGCGCCTGGCGGGATGCCGGCGCCGTGTCCCGCACGGCGGCGCGGGCGCTCGGCTATGCCGAGCTGACCGCCGTGCTCGACGGGAGCGTTAGCCTGGAGGAAGCCCGCCAGCGCCTGGTGGGGCGTACCCGCTCGTTCGCCCGGCGCCAGGAGGCATGGTTCCGACGCGACCCGCGCGTCCACTGGCTCGACGCCGACGGTGACGACCGGCTCGGCGCGCTGGAGGCGCTGCTGGCGGCGTGCCGCTTCCCGCCTCCGCCGGTCGGGACGCAGGCGAGCGGGGACGACGTGGGAGGATGAGCAGGTGCCGGCGCTGACGCTGTCGAAGTACCACGGGCTCGGCAACGACTTCCTCGTCCTTGTCGACCCGGACGGCACGGTCGGGCTCGAGCGTGGCGACGTGGCCGCGCTCTGCGAGCGGCACCGGGGTGTCGGTGCCGACGGCGTCCTGCGGCTCTCGGCGCCGGCCGGCGGCGGCGACCTGCGGATGGAGCTCCGCAACGCCGACGGCGGTGCGGCGGAGACGAGCGGCAACGGGCTCCGCTGCGCCGTGCTCGCCGCCGCCCACGCCGGGCTGCTCCCGGCCGGGGCGTTCGACGGGTCGACCGTCACGGTCGAGACCGGCGCCGGCCCGGTGGCCGCCCGCCTGCTCGGCGCCGGTCGGCCCGGGGCGCTCGCTTCGGTGGCAGTCGCCATGGGTGCGGCCACGGTGGACCCGGACCCGCCGTCGCTGCCACCGTCGCTCGTGGACGGGGTGGCGGCGCGGAGGGTCGACGTGGGCAATCCCCACCTCGTCCTGCTCGTCGACGACCTGGCGGCCGTCGATCTCGGCCTCGTCGGGCCGGCGCTCGAGGCGTCGGTGCCCGGTGGGTGCAACGTCGAGGTCGTCCGGCCCCTCCCGGGCGACGGCGGGCTGCAGATGAAGGTGTGGGAGCGCGGGGTCGGCCTCACCGAGGCCTGCGGCAGCGGCAGCTGCGCCGCCGCTGCGACGGCGCGCCTGCTCGGGCGGGCAGGCGAGCGCGTCGTCGTCGCCAACCCGGGCGGCGAGCTGCTCGTCGAGCTGGCCGGCTCGCCGTCGCGCCCGTCGGTGACCCTCACCGGCCCGGCCTGCCGTATCGGGACGGTCTCGGTCGACCTCGACGACCTGCGCCTCGGGGGGCGCCTGCCTGCATGACGCTCATCGAACGGAGCATCCGCGAGCGCATCGTGCTCGTCGGTGTGGTCAGCTGGCCGAGAACGAGTGACGAGGTCGAGGCGAGCCTCGACGAGCTGTCCCTGCTCATCGACACGGCCGGCGCCGACGAGGCGGCCCGCATCGTGCAGAGCCGCGACCACCCCGATCCGGCGACCTACCTCGGACGGGGCAAGGCCGAGGAGCTGCACCGCCTGTGCGAGGAGGTCGACGCCGACACCGTCGTGTTCGACGAGGAGCTGTCGCCGGCCCAGCAGCGCAACCTGGAGCAGATCCTCGGGCGGACCGCCATCGACCGGACGGCGGTGATCCTCGACATCTTCGCCCAGAACGCCCGCTCGGAGGAGGGGCGCGCCCAGGTGGAGCTGGCGCTGCTCCGCTACCGCCTGCCCCGCCTCCGCGGCCGCGGCACCGCCCTCTCCCGGCAGGCCGGCGGCATCGGCACCCGGGGGCCCGGCGAGACCCAGCTCGAGGTCGACCGGCGGCGGATCCTCCGCCGGATCAGCCGCCTCGAGGACGAGCTGCGCGCCCTCGAGGCCACCCGGCACACCCAGCGCCGCCAGCGGCGGCGGGGGGCGCTGCGGACCGTGTCGCTCGTCGGCTACACGAACGCCGGCAAGTCGACCATCCTCAACGCCCTCACCGATGCCGACGTGCTCGTCGAGAACCGGCTGTTCGCCACGCTCGACCCGCGCACCCGCCGCCTCGAGCTCCCCGGCGGCGAGCCGGTGCTGTGCTCGGACACGGTCGGCTTCGTGCGCAAGCTCCCGCACCAGCTGGTGGAGTCGTTCCACTCCACCCTCGAGGTGGTGGCCGACGCCGACCTGCTCGTCCACGTGGTCGACGCCGCCGCGCGGGACCCGGGCGGTGCCATCGAAGCGGTGCGCACGGTGCTCGGCGAGATCGGCGCCGGCGGGGTGCCCGAGCTGTACTGCTGCAACAAGGCCGACCTCGCCCGCGACGCCGCCGTGTCGCTCGTCGCCCGCTACGGCGGCGTGGCCTGCTCGGGGCGCACCGGGGAGGGCATGGACGCGCTCCTCGAGGCCATCGCCGAGGCGCTGCGCGCGAGCGACCAGACCGTCGAGCTCGCCGTCCCGTACGAGCGTGGCGACGTCCTCGCTGCGCTCCACCGGGCCGGAGAGGTGCTGGAGCAGCACGACGCCGGCGGCGCCCTCGAGGTGCGCGCCCGCCTCGACGATGCCGCCCGGCGCCGGTTCGCCCAGTTCGCCCGCACCCCGCCCCGCCCGGCCCGCAACGCGGACGGCGCCGGCCGGGCGCCGGCCGGGGAGACCCCGGGGGGGTCGGAACGCGGCCCGGCGGCATCGCCGCCGGGCGCGCCGGGTGCGGTTACCGACGGGCCACGACGTGACGGGAGGCAGGGGCAGGGATGAGCGGTGGCGACCGGGGTGGCTTCGTGCCGCCCACCTATCCCTTCGACCTCCTCGTGCCGCTCGCCGAGCTGGCCGCCGGTCACCCTGGCGGGCTCGTCGACCTGTCCGTCGGCACGCCCGTCGACCCGCCGCCGCCGGCCGTCCTCGCCGCCCTCGCCGGCTCCGGAGCCGAGCGCGGCTACCCGTCGGGGGTGGGCAGCCCACAGCTCCTCGGGGCGTGCCGCGCCTACCTCGAGCGACGCTTCGGCGTCACGGTCGGCCCGCGCGGCGTTGCCGCCTGCATCGGCACGAAGGAGCTCGTGGCGGGCGTCCCGCACTGGCTCCGCCTGCGGGACCCGTCACGCTCGGTCGTCCTGTACCCGGAGATCTCCTACCCGACCTACGCCATGGGGGCGCTGCTCGCCGGCGCCCGGCCCGTCGCCGTGCCGGTGCGACCGGACGGCAGCCTCGACCTTTCGGCCATCGCCGAGGAGGACGCCGCGGCGGCGCTCTGTCTGTGGACGAACAGCCCCTCGAACCCGACCGGGGCGCTCGACGACCTCGGCGCGGTCGCCGCCTGGGGACGCGCCCGCGCCGTCCCGGTGCTCTCCGACGAGTGCTACACCGAGGCGACCTGGCAGGGGCCACCGCGCACGATCCTCGAGCACGGCAGCGACGGCGTCGTCGCTGTGCACTCGATCTCGAAGCGCTCCAACGCCGCCGGGCTGCGCTGCGGCTTCTACGCCGGCGACGAGGAGCTCGTCCACTACCTCTCCGAGCTCCGCCGCCACGCCGGGTTCATGGTGCCCGGGCCGATCCAGGCGGCGGCAGCGGTGGCGCTTCGGGACGACGGGCACGTGGTCGCCCAGCGCGACCGGTACCTGCGCCGGCTGCGCCGTTTCGCCGACGTGCTCGCCCTCGTGGGCATCGACGCGCCGCTACCGGCCGGCGGCTTCTACCTGTGGGTGCCCGTCGCCGAGGTGCCGGCCGTCCTGCGCCCGGCGCTCGACGGGCTGCCGGCGTCGATGCCCGGGGCCGACGGCGCGCTCGGCCCCGCCTGGGCGGTGACCGCCGCCCTGGCCGCCGCAGGCGGCGTGCTCGTCAGCCCGGGCGACTTCTACGGCCCCGGGGGCGCCGGCCACGTCCGCGTGGCGATGGTGGCCCCCGACGACCGGCTCGAGGTCGTGGCCGACCGGCTCGCCGCCCTCCCCGGGTCCCTGCCGGCCGCGACGGCGGCCGGTCGCCGCCGCTGAGACCGGGCCGGCCGCTCGATTAGCCTGCTGCGACGCGCCGGCGCAGGGCGGGCCGGGGAGGGGAGACATGGCAGACCTCGAGGCAGCGATCGGAGCGCTCTGGGCGCGGCGTGACGAGCTCGCCGCCGGTGACGGCGATGCCCTGGCGACGGTGCGTGCGGCGGTCCAGCTGCTCGACGAGGGGGCGGTGCGTGTGGCGGAGGTCGACCCCGCCACCGACGAGGTCGTGGTGCACGAGTGGCTGAAGCAGGCCATCCTGCTGCTGTTCCGGCTGACGTCGGCCACGACCGAGCACATCGGCCCGTTCGAGTTCGTGGACAAGCTGCCGCTCAAGTCGGACTACGCCTCGCTGGGCGTCCGGGTCGTGCCCGGTGCGTCGGCTCGCTGGGGATCGTTCATCGGCCGCGGTGCCGTGCTCATGCCGAGCTACGTCAACATCGGGGCGCGCGTCGGCGGCGGGACCATGGTCGACACCTGGGCGACCGTGGGCAGCTGCGCCCAGATCGGCGAGCGGGTGCACCTCTCGGGCGGCGTCGGCATCGGCGGGGTCCTCGAGCCCCCGAACGCCGTGCCGGTGGTCGTCGAGGACGACGCCTTCGTCGGCAGCCGCTGCATGGTCACCCAAGGCGCCCGCATCGGCCGCGGCGCCGTGCTTGCCGAGGGGGTCATCCTCAACCCGTCCATCCCGGTGATCGACGGGTCGACCGGCGAGGAGCTGGCCCGGGGAGCCGTCCCTCCCTGGACCGTCGTCGTCGGCGCCAACCGGCGACGCATGCTGCCCGGCGGCGAGTTCTTCCTGCCGTGCGCCCTCGTCCTGCGGCACCTCCCGGAGGGCGAGCGCCACGACAAGGCCGCCCTCAACGAGGCGTTGCGTGACTACGGGGTGTCGATCTGACCGCCGACCGGCCGGGTGGGCCCGACGCCTCGGCCGTCGGGGAGCGGCTCCTCGAGCGCACCGAGCAGCTCGTCGCCGTCCCGTCGGTGAGCCGCGGCGAGGCGGCCCTCGCCGACCGGGTCGCCGCCGAGCTGTCGGGTCATGCCCACCTCGAGGTGACCCGGGTCGGCGACAACCTGGTGGCGCGCACCGAGCTCCGTCGGCCCACCCGTGTCGTGCTCGCCGGCCACCTCGACACCGTGCCGGCCGCCGGGAACGCCACCCCCCGGCGCGAGGGCGGCGTGCTCCACGGGCTCGGTAGCGCCGACATGAAGGGCGGTGTCGCCGTCCTGCTCGCGCTGGCGGAGCTCCCCGAGCCTGCCTCGGACTGCACCTTCGTCCTGTACGCCCGTGAGGAGATCGACCGTGCCGAGTCGGGGCTCCTCGAGCTGGAGGCGAGCCGGCCCGACCTGCTCCGTGCCGACGTCGCCGTGCTGCTCGAGCCGACGGCCGCCCGCGTCGAGGCGGGTTGCCAGGGTGTGCTGAAGGTGCGGGTGGTGCTGCGCGGTCGCCGGGCGCACGTGGCACGCCCGTGGGTCGGCCGCAACGCCGTCCACCGCCTCGGGACGCTCCTCGCCGCGGTGGCCGGGTTCGGCGACCGGCGCCCGGTGGTCGGTGGGTGCGAGTACCGGGAGAGCCTCCAGGCCGTCCAGGTGTCCGGCGGGGGCGCCTCCAACGTGGTGCCCGACGAGGCCAGCGCGCTCGTCGTCTACCGCTTCGCCCCCGACAAGGGAGCGGACGAGGCCCTCGCCGTGCTCGGCGACCTGCTCGCCCCGACGATGGAGGCGGGCGACGAGCTCGCCCTCCTCGACGCCGCCCCGCCGGCTCCGCCCCGCCTCGACCACCCGGTGCTCGAGGCGCTCGTGACGGCGAGCGGCCACCCGGCGACGGCCAAGCTCGCCTGGACCGACGCCGCCTTCTTCGCCGAGCGTGGCGTGCCGGCGGCCAACTTCGGTCCGGGCGACCCGCTGCTCGCCCACGCGCCCGACGAGCAGGTCACCGCCGCCGAGCTCGCCGCCACCTACCGGGCGCTCGTCGCCGTCCTCGAACGACCGCTCGCCGGTCGGCCCGCCTAGAGCTTGCGAAGGACCGTCACGACCTTCCCGTACATGCGCACGTCGGCTGGCGCGAGCTCGATCTCGTCGTAGGCCGGGTTCGACGGCACGAGCACGACCTTGCCGCGTCGCCGCTGCAACGTCTTCACTGTCGCCTCCTCCCCCGGGATGCCGGCCACGACCAGCTCCCCGGGGGTGGCGTCGGGCTGGCTGCGGACGACGACGTAGTCACCGGCGAGGATCCCTGAGCCGGTCATCGAGTCGCCGCGCACCCGCAGCATGAACAGCGGGCCGTCGCCGGTGAGGTCGGCGGGAAGCGGCAGCACGTCCTCGACATGCTCCTCTGCCAGCACGCCGGTGCCGGCGGCCACATCGCCGACGAGCGGCACGTGGGTCACCGGCCGCGACGCCATCGCCGCGCCCGACGTCGGCTCGAACTGCACCACGATCGCCCTCGGCTTGCTCGGATCGCGCTGCAGGTAGCCCTCCTGCTGGAGCACCTGGAGGTGCGCATGCACGGTCGACGAGGACGTCAGCCCGACCGCCTCGCCGATCTCCCGGACCGACGGCGGGTAGCCGCGCCCGCGGACGTGCTCGGCGATGAACTCGAGGATCTGGCGGCGCTTCCCGCTGAGGGCCCGTTCCGACATGGTCGCGTCTCCGTTCCGCTCGGGGGGGTGGGGCGTCACGCCAGCGTACGGCGCTGTCACACCCGCACGCAAACATACGTTCGTGGAACACGAGTTCGTTCGACCCTTGACGAGTGGGAGCGCGCAGCGCGACCGTGTGGTGCGAACACACGTTCGATGGGCGGGCAGGTCCGGAGGACAGGAGGCCACGATGGCAGCGATCGCGTACCCCACGCTCGGCACGGCGCCCCGACGTGGCGCCCCGGCGGGCGCCTCGCGGCCGCGCCCCGCCACCGCAGCCGGCCCCCGCCCC